>JAPLUI010000114.1 GCA_026397725.1 Verrucomicrobiota bacterium
CTGGGGTTATGCCCTCTGGAAGAATAACGGTGGTGGCGCAGGGTTTGGCATGGCGTGGGGCCCTTACGGCGGAAATGGCAGTGGGGGTTCGATCAATGGCGCGACGGCTCTCGTGCTTGGCACTGCGTATCATGTGGTCTATACCTACGATGGGAGCAAAGTCCGCCTCTATGTGAACGGTGTCCTGGATGCCTCGGCGGATGTTGCGATCTATCAGCCAGCCAGCACCTCCCAACCCGGGTTCTCGATCGGCTCGCGCAACGGCGTCACCCCCGCACCTTCCCACATTCAGGATGTGGCGCTCTACACCCGCGCCCTAACGCAGACGGAAATCCGGAACCACTACCAGTCCACCACCGGCGGCTTCGCCTCCTGGCAAACGACCAACGGCACCTCCCAAGGGCTCGACGGCGACCACGACAACGACGGCGTCTCCAACGGCATCGAGTACTTCCTCGGCGGCAACACCAACACCACCGGCTTCACCCCGCTGCCCGACGTGACCGACACCGGCGGCACCCTCAGCGTCACCTGGACCAAGGCCGCCGATTACCCCGGCACCTACGGCACCGACTTCGTCGTGGAAACCTCCGCCGCTCTAACAGGAGACTGGGCGCCCGAAGCGCTCGCGCCGACCGGCACCGTCACCATCACCGGCAACGACGTGACCTACACCTTCCCCTCACCGCTCGGTGCGAAGAAATTCGCCCGCCTCAAGGTCACCGGCCCGTGAGCGGAAAAACCGGTAGGGACCAGCGGCCGGTAGGGACCAGCGGCCTCGCTGGTCCCACTTTACCCCTTGAGGGCGAAGAGCAACTGGCAGCGACCTTCAGAACTTTCGACACTCGGTCCTTTGGACCTTCAGACCTTTGGACTTTCCGACTTTCCGATTCCGGCTGACCCGTGATCACCCGAAAACACCCCCCCCCCTGTATCCCAAATGAGGGTAGATACTGGGGGAAAATTTTTTTGATGGCTCCGAAGGGGGGGATAACCTGCCCGTCAGATCGTCCGCCTCGCAGTCTTTCCGACGCCGGGCGGTGCCAGCTAATCTAACCACTCCATCATGAACAACTTCTAACATATCAGACGCCATGAAAACTACAAATCCATCCAGAACCAGGTGCGCTGTTATCTTGCTATTGGGTATGCTGTATTTGAGCCGACCGCCTGGCCTGGCGGCAGAATCTGCCAGCAGCATCCTTGAGGGTCGGGATTTGGATTACAAAGTGGGATTTCTGGGTTTGCCCGATTCCCTCATAGGTTTCAGGATAGGGCAGCAGGTTGCGTGGACACAGGAATCTGTAGGTGAATTGAAGAAGCTCGGTTTCAACACCATTCAGATCAATCTCGCCTGGGGCACGCGTCCCGGAGACGAGGCGATGAGTATCGAGGATATTGTGCAGCTCACGCCGGAGCAGAACCAGCAGTTTCCGCAGGTGGTGCCTCTGAATTGCAAGCCGGGAGACGAAGCCCGCGAAAAACGCCGGACCGAGCTGCGCCATCGCATCGCACTTTGCCGGGATGCAAAACTGCGGACGATGATTTTCTTAGGCATGCCTTACAACACCAACGCCCGTTACGGTGACGGCCAGCCGAATTGCATCATGGATGAAAAGGTCATCCGCCGTTACGAGTTGCTGCTGGATGTGTTCGCCCGTGATTTTC
>JAPLUI010000503.1 GCA_026397725.1 Verrucomicrobiota bacterium
ATTCTTCGCGGCCATGCAATTCCTGATGAATCGCGGCCTGCGGGTGCCGCAGGACGTCTCGCTGCTGTGCAGCGGCGGCAGCCCGATTTTCGAATGGAGCGAACCCACGGTAACCCACATCCGCTGGGACACCCGCCCGAGCATCCGCCGGATCCTGCGCTGGACGGCCAACGTGAGTCTCGGCCGGCAGGATCTGCGCCAGACGCTCACCAGGGCCGAATTCGTCCCCGGCGGCACGATCGGGCCGGCGCAGGACTGACCTGAGAGGCCGTCCCCCCCGCAAACCATGGCACCCAAGCGCCCGTTGCCCGCCGGCACGGCCTTCTCCCATTTCGCGGCCGGTTGCCGGTACCAAGAACCGTTGCTACTTCCCGTTTTTCAGCAGCTCGACCATGGCTTTGCCCATGGCTTCACCGACGTCCATGTAAACTTCGGCGTTGCCGCCGTAGTGGCCGTTGCCGCCGCCGCCCTGGGCCATCGGGTTGGTGTAGACCGTGGCCACGTTGCCCTTGAATTCCAGGTGTTTGCCGCTGGTGCCGTCCACCGCGAGTTGACCCTCCAGCACCTTGTTGGCGCTGCCCTTCACGGCCTCGCCCATGGTGGCAAGGACGAACTTCGCGTCCGGGCAATTCAGGTCCTTGCGCACCGCCTTGATGAACTGGACGAGATTCGTCTCGTAACGCGCGGCATGCACGGGATTTCCGCCGTCCTTCTCGCCCTGCCAGAAGAAGAAGCCCGCGATCTCGGCCTTCGTTGCACCGGGGTAGTACTTGTCCAGTTCCGCCAGGGCCGTCTTGACGAAGGCGAGTTCCTCGTCGTACTGCAGTCCGGCATACCAGTTGATGGGGTTGCCATTCTTGTCGAGCCACGGCGGCGGCTCCGTCGCCGCGCCCTTGGCCGGGTCTGCGGCCCAGGAATCCGGTTTGTCCTTGTAGCCGGCGTAAACCTTCCCGTCCTCCACTAACCGCTCGCTGCCGGGCGGCAGGTAGTCCCAGCCCAGGCTCCGGTTGCCGATGCAGGTCTTGAGGAGCATCACCGGCGCGTCAATCCCGTTGCCCACGAACTGCGCGATGCCGAACTCCGGACCGATGGTGCCGCCCTTGATGCCCGACCAATCGTTGACCATCATTCCTCTGCCCTGCATGAACCGCACAAAGCGGACATCCTGCCGGGCGGTCCAGGCACCGGCCCCATCCACCAGATAGGGATATTTCTTTTTTGCCTTCACCGCATTGTCCAGGGATCCTTCCGCGCCGGCAATCCTGCCCATGCCCACCATGTTGGATTGCCCCATCAGGATGAACACCTTGACCGGTTTCGATGTGTCCGCCGGTTTGCTGCCATCGTCGGCCGCCCGGCCAGTGGCGGCCAGCGCCACTGCGGCGATCATGATCATGCTGCTGATTCGTTGCTTCATTGTATCTGTTTTGTTTGTTTGTTTGTTTGTTTGTTTGGTCTAACGAAAAAACTGTTGCTATTTCACCGGCGTCAGGGTGATGTCCTTGAGTGTGAAGCCTCTTTCCGGTTTCGAAAAGCCCAGCACGTTCTTGCCCTGAGGCAGCGTGACCTCCACCGGCTTGGTCTGTTCCCATTTGCCGCAGGTGTACGGAAGGGTCATGGCGATGGGGTCCTTGGCTTGGTTGGCCGTCAGTTGGAGCTGCCCGTCGGCATGCACGCTAACCACGCGTGCCGTGAGCCGGTATTTGCCCGGATTCGGCACGTCCACCTCGCAACCGAATGTGCCCGCGCAGAACCCCTGCAGCCCGCCGAGGAAACTCTTTATCGACTGCACACCCTCGGTGCAGGCCGCCGCCGGGATCGTGATCACGCCGTTCGGGCCGACGGCCACCTTCTTGTCGGCGTCCGTGACGGCCGCCTTCACCACAGCCGTCGCCCGGGTTTCCACCGATTCATTCGCCTCGCCGAGGTTCGTGCCGACTGCAGCGAGGGCCTTGGCCGTGGCTTGTTCGACAATCGCCCGCTGCCGATAGAGGGATACGCCGTACCACAAGCCGGGCTCCCCGCAGGAGAATCCGAAGACCTGCTTCTCTCCCAGGATGTCGCCCACCCACTGGGCTCGCTTGACCTGCATGTAAGGCTCGCCGACGGCACGCGCCTGCGTCGTCGCCAGGAAATCGAGGTCACCGTTGTAACGGGTTTTGGTCCAACCGCTGCCCCAGCCGCCGCCCAGGCAGCATACCCAGCCGGCGGGCGTCCAATGAATCAGCGCGCCGTGGCCGGTCTGGGGACGCGCCGTGGTCGGGATGCCGAAACTGCGCAGGATGAAACGCCCGAAAAAGGCGCGTCGCCCGCAGACCCCGCCGTTCATGATGATGTTCTGGTACTGCTGCAGGGAGGGGCGGTCAAACTTCTCGTTCTGCGAACCGTACTGGACATCCGTGCTCACCGCCCGGACGTAGCGCCAACCATAGTCGGGATCGAAGATGAGGTCGGGCCGGTAGTTGCGGAGCATTTCGCGGCCCCATGTCGCGGTTTCATCCGGCTCATCCCCATCAATCACGAATCGCAGGTCCCAGGCGCTCAAGCCCTTGAACGCGGGGTCCAGTTCGCCGTCCAGGCAGGCCTTCTCGTATGACAAGTAACGCTTCACCGGGTCCACCGTGGCTGGCCCACTGGTCTTCTGCGCGGCGGGGTTGTCTTGCTTGACCGGCACTGCGTGTTCCAAGGCGATCGCCAGCGCCAACCGCTGCAACACGCCATCCTTGGCCTTCGGGCTGGCCTGCCGGATCGCGGTGTAAATCTCCATCGCCCGGCCGTAGTTGCCGCCGGCGGCACCGTCGACCATTACCATCTGCTTCATCAGATCGCCATCCGCCAGCAGCTTGTCGACCAGCGCCGCATGCTCCGCCCCCTGTTGGGCGAACTCCGCCAGACCACGCGGCGTGGCCTCGCACAGGACGACGTATTTGACCAACCGGGCGTCCAGTTTGCCGCTGGCCAGGAAGGAACCCAGCCCCAGCGCGTCCACCGTTTGCAGCGTCCCGGCCTGGGCCTTGGCCAGCGCCTCTTGGGCCTGCTCAAGCTCCCGCTTCCATTTCGGCTCTTCGCTCTTGGCTTTGTCCAACGCTTCCTGACGCTCCTTGAGTGCCTTGAGTCCGGCTTCCTTGTCCGCCTGCCACCTGGCCAATTCTTTCTTCGCCGCCTCGGGCTCGGCGTCAGTGGTCGCCTTCTGCAGCATTGGTTCGGCATTGGCGATGCCCTTCTCGGCGCCGCCGAGCCACTTGCCCTTGGCGTGGCCCACCAGGGCTTCTGCCTCTTCGATCTTCTCGAGGCCTTGTTGTGCCGCAGTCACTGCGGCCTCCGCCTTCTTGACCGCTTCGCGGCCCGCCACGAAGGCGGCTTTCTTCGCCTCGTCGATGGTCGGCAGAGCCCGGGCGATTTCCTCCTGCAAGCCCTTGAGCGTGGCGGCGTATTTGGACTCGAGTTGCCTGCCGGCCGGGCTGAGCGACGGGGCCGCAGTGGCCGGCTGGTTGGCTGCGGTGGCCGGTAACAGGCCGAGGGCGAATGCCGCCAGCAGGCTGGCGATTCCAAGTGGGTGGTGCTGCTTCATGGGGTGGTCGTTGCGTGGTTCGGTGGTCGTGATGCGGGGGCTTGGCACGCGGTTACGCTCGCAGCAGTCCGATCTTTCGTCGGAAGCGGGGGTGCCGCGAGAATTTCCTTGCGAGTAACTACCCTCATTTGGAATACAGATTGGGGCAAGTTTCAAGTTTTCAGTCATCGGTGGTGGCGATGGCTCCTTCGTGGTTGTTCTGCTTGTACCAGCGGAACGGGGCGAAACGCACTCCTTGGGAGGCGAGGCGGTCGATGTTCGGGGTGTGAATCTCGCTGCCGTAGCAATCGAGATCCGAGAATCCCATGTCATCCGCCATGATGACAATGACATTGGGACGCAACGGCGCGGCAAGGGCGCATCCGGTGAATGCGGCGAGCGCGAGCAGGAGGATGCGGCTTTTGGTGTTGGGTTTGCAATTCATGGTCTTAAATCCTGCTTCCTGTCCTTCCTCAGGCCGTAAACTCTCTCGGCGTTGCCGCGGTAAATCTTGTGGCGCACCTCGTCGGGCAAATCAAGTTCCTCGAGGAAGCTATGGTGCCGGTTCATCGGTTTGCTTTTGTCAGCAAACGACCACCAGCCCTCGTCGGTGGCCCAGAGGAGTTTGTCCTGATGGCGGGTCAGGAACTCGCGGGCGTATTTGCGGTCGCGGTTGAGCACGTTGACGACCACGGTGGCACCGGTGCCCTCCGGGATTTCGGCGCGGCCGGCCATGTTCGACTGGCCGATGAGCAGGTAGAGGTGCAGGTTTTCAGGCGGTCCGGAAGATGCGGCGATCTGTTGCGCGTGGAAATTGGGCGCCGCCACCCCAAGGGCGCACAAGACGAGGAACCGCATCGGCGACCTGCTTGACGACGGCCAGCCGAACGCCAGTTTCAAGGGCTGAGCGGACACCATTTTTGGCGCGTCACAAATCCGGGGTGTGGAGGCTTCGCGCCATGCCCCGGATTTGCCGCGTAATCGGGCGCAGGAGCACGTTCTGCACGCACAAGGTATGGCAACATGGCCGCCCCTCTCATGCGCCATCCGCGTTGGCTAGGCGCACCGTTAGGCGCGGATTCGCACCGTTGGCACGCGGATTGCACGGGATCATTCCTCGTCCGTTTCCGTCAGGGCGACGACCCGGGCGCGGCGGTCCAACTGGATGCAACTCATTTTCCGCCGCGATCGGGAACTGTGAACGTGTCTGAAAAATCGGGAGCGCCAGCGTCTCGCCGGCTGAGCCCGGCATCGTGCCGGGCTCTCTTCCCGTGGCAACGAGGTGTTGTTGGACCACCATGGAAAATCGATTTCAACTTTTCCCCATCACCCATGCGTTCCTGTGCATCACCAACCTCGACGTTGTAGCGGCGCGTCCATGACCGTCGCCTCGATGTTGTAGCGGCGCGTCTATGACCGCCGCCTCGATGTTGTAGCGGCGCGTCTATGACCGTCGCCTCGATGTTGTAGCGGCGCGTCTATGACCGCCGCACTTTCCTCAGCGAGCGAAATGTTCATGCTTGGTCCCTGCTCTTCAATTTCAGCGTTTCAGCGTTTCAGTTTCCAGCTTTTACCCAAAAGGGGCCAAGGGCAACGCCAGGGCGGCGCTGGCGGATTTGGAGAGGTGGATGGGGTGATCGCATTTGAGGGGGGCTCGAATGCCGTGTCGAGCCGCCCGATCAGTGTGTCTGAGGGCGGCACGGCCTCGCCGCCGACGAGGATGGTCTCGGTGATCAGAGTCGGCAGCGGTGCGCTACACCACAGGCGAACTGCCGGCACTTCCATTCACCGCAAGTCATTTTCACAATCGGGAAACGCATACCCAGTCGATCTCCATTTTGGCTACCGAATCCAACACCTCAGAGGAAACTGGAACCAACGACGGATCATATGCCTCGGACCAACTGCTCTCCGGTGCCCAAAGGTTGAACCGGAGTTTCATGGGTTGATCCGGAACCACCATCTGGGCAGGGTCGGCTGGCTTGGGGTTGACAAGTCGTCCATCGACTAACCACTCCACCCGATTCGGGAGCCACCGAATTGTCCATACGTGCCATTGCTCGACGTCAAGCCCCACCACCGTCACCGTGTTGTGCTCACGCTGACTAGCTGCAGGCGGAAAGGTGCCGTTGAAATCGTTCCACGAGTTCGCGTCGAAGCGATCTCCACCCAATGTGGGGTTCATCTTGGAGAGTACCTCAATATCGATCTCATCTTTCAGGCCGCCCGCGTCCAGATAGGGAAACATCCCACTCACTAGCCCGTCGGGCTGGCTGGTCATCCTAATTCGCGCAGAAAACTCTACGCCGGTGCCTCGACTGAATGGCTGATCAGTTGCTATCTCCTGGCTCAAAAATTTGGAACCCGGGTGATCCGGGTTGTAGGTGTGGTGCCGGAAGACGATGGTGCCCGTGGTTTGGTCAATCGATGGAGCGTCTTTGAGTTGAGACCTTCCCAACGTCCAGTCGGCAAGTTCCCAACGATTGCCCAGCGTAGCATCTTTGAAATCATCCCAAAACAGAACTTCTTTGCCGCAAAGCTGTAGAATCTCAGCCGCTGAGAGGGCGCGGTTGTAAATGCGGACCTCATCTAGAGAGCCAGCAAACCATTGCCGGCTTGATGGGGTTAGAGCGCCAAGAGTAAGGTCCCCATCTGATGTCACGTCAACCGCTGGTGCTTCCTGGGTTGGCATACCCGCAATGCCGTTAATGTAGGTCGTCATGAGGCCCGAGCGTCGCGCTGCTACAAGATGGTACCATGTGCCTGTCGATAAATTGCCACTACCAAATTCTGTAATGGAACCACCCTGCCCTACGCCGCCAACCATGTGTCTTGTTATAATGCGGAGGCTTCCAGCGGTGGTGCCGGTATTGATGTGCCACCCCGTCATGTTTGACCCGTCGCCAGCAAAAGTGTCTTTGCAGATCAGGCCGTTCTCATAGGGTGCAAGATCATTGAAGTTGACCCATAAGCTGACCGAGAAATCCCCCGTGCCGAAGTTCAGGTCGGCCGCGCTCGCGACACGGATAACGCCGTTGCTACCATTAAAGGATGCTCCCTGGCCCAGAACGCCTGGCGTAAAGGTCACCCCCCCGTTTACTGTCCCATCGTGCCCTCGGAGGCTTGCGTCGCTGGCGTTGCCTTCAAATGGGTAATATGCCACGAGACCTTGTGATGGGGGTGGGGCGGCAACCACCGTAATTGTGACCTGGATCACAACTTGCTCGCTATTATCTGAGGTTTTGCGAACCGAAATGGAGCCCTGATGCCGCCCGACTGACAAAGAAGTCGCGTCAAACGACAATGAGATGGATTGATGCGTGGAGGTCGCGGTGCCGCTGCTCGGGGAGGCTGAAATCCAGCTCGGATCGCTGGCCACCAAGTTGAAGCCAACCTGTCCGCCACCCTCATTCCAAACATCCATCGCCGATGTTGCGACCTTGCCCTGTTCAACTTGCAGTGCGATTGATGCGGGGCTTGCGCACAGGAGACCAGTAGGAGCCGCCCCCCGGGCCAGGCGGAAGCCGACGTCGTAGTTGCTGTAGGTCAGGGAGAGGCTGCCGTAGCGGTACGCGACGCGGCAGTCAGTCGCGTAGCCGTTCCAACTGCCTCCCCGGATCACCCGGCCCGAGCCCGATGTGGCACCACGCGGATCAGTCTCTGGAGATGTCGCGTAATAGCTGCTGGAATACCAGTCCCAACACCGCCCCTCCACGTTGCCCGACATGTCATACAACCCGTATCCGTTAGGAGCGAAACTCCCCGCCGGCGACACAGGCGAGGTGTATGGCATAGCCCCGTTGTGGTAGGTCGGATGAATAGTATAAGTCGTGTAGCCGCTCGTGTCATAACTATAAGCACTGCTGTTTGCATAATAGTTCGCATTACTGTGGTTGATCGTGTCGCCCCACGGAAAGCGCTTCCCGCTCAAACCGCCGCGTGCCGCCTTCTCCCACTCCGCCTCGGTCGGCAGGCGGTAGCCGTTGGCACTCCAATTGCAGACCACCTCGCTGTTATCGATCGTCCGATAGACCGCGCCGGAGAGCGTGTAACACGGCGTGTAATTCGTCCCCTTGGTCGCATTCTCATACTCCGTGCGCGCGTTGCACCATTTCAACGTGTCATACCAATTGATGTTTGTCACCGGGTGATTGGCCGCCTTGCCCGCGCCGACACTCAAATCCGCGTAGCCGTGGGTCAGCCCCCACGTCCGGACCGCGTCCCAGTCCGCCTTGGTCACCAAACACTTCGCCATGTAAAAGGCGCTCACATATACCGTATGAAATGGCAACTCATCAGCCATCCCATCACCGCTAGCCGAGAGTGCGTTGCCCATCTGGAAACTCCCAGCCGGAATCAAAACGAATTCCCCAGTCCCGGAACTAGGAACCACCGTTAATGTGACCGGGATCACAACCTGTTCGCTGTTGTCAGCGCTCTTGCGGACGGAAATCGAGCCTTGGTGCTGCCCGACTGACAAAGAGGTCGCGTTGAACGACAATGAAATGGACTGATGCGTTGATGCCGCGATGCCGCTGGATGGTAAGGCTGAAATCCAGCTCGGATCGCTGGCCACCAGAGTGAAACCGACCTCTCCGCCGCCTTCGTTCCAAACTTCCATCGTCGATGTTCCAACCTTGCCCTGTTCAACTTGCAGTGCGATTGATGCGGGGCTTGCGGACAGGAGACCAGTAGGAGCCGCCCCACGGGCAAGGCGGAAGCCTATGGCGTAGCTGACGGAGTAGGTCGGGTCCAGGCGGGTTCGGTCCGCGACGCGGCAGTAGGACGCGTACCAGCTAAAATCGCCGCCCCGGCCCACCCGGCCCGCGCCCGAAGTGGCGCCGCGTGGATCGGTCTGTGGCGTCGAGGGATAACTGCCATACCAATCCCAACACCACTCCCAAATGTTACCCGCCATGTCATACAACCCATAACCATTGGGAGCGAAACTCCCAACCGGCGAGGTATAGGGAAGCACCCCGTCATTGTAAGTCGGATGATAGCCCCGCGTCGAACTCACGTCGTAGCTGTAATTGCTGGCGCTGTAATAGTTCGCCTGGCTGTGGGTGATCGTGTCCCCCCATGGCAGAAGCTTGCCGCTCAAGCCACCCCGCGCCGCCTTCTCCCACTCCGCCTCGCTCGGCAAGCGGTAGCCGCTGGCACTCCAATTGCAGTCTGGCACGGTCTGGCCGGTCCGATAGACCAAACCGGAAACCGTGTAACAAGGCGTCAGGCTCTCCATCTCGCTCTTGGCATTGCACCACTTCACCATCTCATACCAGTTGATGGCTTGCACCGGATGGGTGTCCGCTTTGCCCGCCCCTCTGCCGCTCAGGTCCGTGTAACCGTGCGTCACCGACCAATCCCGCACCGTCCGCCAATCCAACCACGTCACCTCCGTGCGTCCCATGAAGAAACCACTCACCTGCACCGAATGCACCGGCTCGGCGATGCCCGTCTGACCCATCTCGAAACTCCCCGCCTGGATCAGAACGAATTCCTCTGGGTCCGACGGTGTGTCCCGCGCGGTCACCCGGAACCGCACCTTGTCGGACCACTGCCCGTTCCAATCCGCCCCCGCGTTCCAGAGGATGAACTTGCCTTTTCCCGGTGCCACCGCGGGCCCCACCGACTGTTTTGCGCTCGCCACCGGCACGGTCCACGTCACCCCCCCGTCTGCCGATACTTCCAGTTTCACCGACACCGTCGCCGAGTCGGGATCAGCGAGGTCATAGAAGATTTCCACCAGCTTGCTGTTGTCCTGCCGCTGATCGCCATACACCTTGGTGACCACGGGATCGACAGCAAAAGCGGGTAGGATCATGCCCGAGACAAGGCCCAGCAGCCGGCATCCGGAGTTCACCACGCCAAGGCTCTTCCCCAACAACTGATTCGTTTTCATGGGTTCACCTCCAGTTTCAGGAACATCCGGTCTTGTTGGGGTAGCCGCACTTCGATTTCCTCGGCCCAGTTATCGAGCGGCGTGATGGACAGATCCCCGGGCGGCGGCACATAGAGGTTCCATTTGTCGAGGTCGGTGCTGGTCAGGATGTCGATGATCGCGGACTCGATGTTGGCGGCTCGCCGGAAAACATAGGACGGGCCGTTTCCGGTCATGCGCAGGCGCGGCATCGCCGCCGCCGTCTGGTCCGGCTCGGTCCCGAAAGCGTAGTCGAAAAGGTTGACGATCCCGTCGCCATTCAGGTCGCCTTCGGGCAGGATACTCTCCTGGCCGGGCACCGCATACCTGGCGGTCCATGCGCCGAAGCTCAATGGCGCGACGGTGACCATGGCCGGCACGCTCGTCACTGCGTCAAACTCGTTGCTCACCCGCACGGTGAACGACCGCGTGCCCGGCATCCCGGCCACAAGGTCAAGCGTCCTCGCCGTGGCCCCCGGAATATCCACACCACCTTCCTGCCACTGATAGGCGAGCGGCTCGCGTCCGGTGGCCTCCACGCCCAGCACGAAGGCCCAGCCCGAGAACACGATCGTGTCCACTGGCGGCCCGGTGATATCCGGCCCGCCGAGAACCGGCAGGACGAGTGCCTGTTCGACTGGCTGCCCTCCGGTGTCGGTGCTGCGCAGGCGGATTGCGCATTGCGGTTTCACTGCGGGATCGATCAAAACGCTGGTCAACAGGATGTCACCACTCAAACTGAAAAGTCCGTTGTCCGTGTCGCCCGCACCACTCACCAACTGGTACGTGAAGGTGTCCAGCGGGTTGGCATCGGCGGTGGCCAGACGACCGACCATCGTGCCGGACGGCTGCATGGCAGGGACTGACGCGGTGTCCAATCCGATGGCCGTCGGGGCTTGGTTGGTGCCGGTAACCGTTAGCGTCACTTCCTGGATGCCCTTCTGCCCGTCGGAATTCGCCGCGCCCACTGTGAAATGGAACAAACCCTCGAACGCAGGCGTGCCCGATACCAACCCCGTGGAGGGATTTACTGTCAGCTCGTCCGGCAGTCCGTCGGCCGAAAAAGCCACTGGCGATCCGTTCGCAGTGATCTGGTAGTTGAACGCCTGGCCAAGGGTTGCGGACGCGACGGCAGGACTGGTCACCTCCGGTGCCGGGGCCCATACCTGGATGCTTGACGAACCTGTCAGGCTCCCATTGTAGGTTGCCTGTACGGTGGTAGCACCGGGTGCCACCAAGGTGACCTGACCGTCGGTATCGACCGTGGCCAATGCCTCGTTCTCACTCGTGAAAGTCGTATTGCCCGTATAGGTGAACAGCAGCGCCTTGCTCGTGCCGTCATAGACCCCCCACACTTCCAGCGGAACGGTCGGCCCTGCCGGCATCGCCACCGTGCCCGGCCTGACTTCGATGCCTGTGAGAGCGCCCGGCGGTCGCGAAGCAACCACTCCCGGCTCGCCGATCACCGTCATGCCCGAGGTTGACGGGAATTGCACCGAAACCACCACCTCTCCGACCACCGCAGCCGCGATGTCGATCCTGAGGTTCTCCCCATAGGTGCCGGTCGGCGTCAATGTCACCCCTTCGCTCGTTATCCCGTTAGGTCCATAAACGACCACCGACCAAGTCACCGCGCCATTGGGGGATTCTCCCGCCGGGGGCTGGAGCGAGAGGTTTACAGTTTCAGGCGTGGCGGGAGGAGAAGCCTCGGGTCCCGGAGGTCCTCCTCGAGGTGACTGGCGTGGCGCTTGCGTTATGTAGCAGACAGCGCCGGCAGGCTTCTGCAAATCTCTAATCTTATGAACGATTTGCCCGGTGGCCGCCGCCGTCTCATTCATTTCTGCGTGTAGCGCGTAACATTGATTCACAGAAGGGAAAGGGGCGAATATAGCATCTGACTTCGCGTTCAATAGCTCAAGGATGGAACTTCCAACGAGAGCATCTTGGGTTTCACTTCTGGAAGTGGAAAATACTAGATCTGTAATAGGCGAACTATTTTTATATGGAACCGCAGCATGTGCTACACTTTCCACATCTGGGACTCGCGACGAATTTGGGCGCGGGCTGCTAGGCAGACTTGCGGCGTCTCCCGCCATCTGGCTGCGCAAGTCCACCACGCCGTCGCTACCGTCGGGTGCGATCCACTCACCCCATCGCTTCCCTGAGACCAACCTGCTGTCGTCGCCTTGTTCCAAATGCAACAACCTGAAGATCCGTGGAAGCGGTGGATCAAGAATCCCTGGCCTGGGTCCCGGCACCCTCCCTCCGTCAATCGTAGTTCCCAGCATATGCAATTTGGACAACGGATCGGGAATGAATAACTTGTTCAGCACTTGTGGTGTGGTGATGCTACCGCCACCTCCGACAGTCACTCCGTCATCGATACGGAACTTCGATTGAAGAATGCGCTCTATGATGTCTTTAGGAATTTCCATCTCTTTTATATAAATAAATTTCCCGAAATCGATCTTCGATTCTTTCATTAGGTATCCGAGATGGGCCAAGGTCGACCCAAAATGCGGCGAACCCACCGTCACCAACCGGCGGAACCTGCCCCGGAAATGATCCTGCGCAGACCGGAACGGCCACGGGTAGTACGGCGAATCGTAACGGCCCGAAGAGCAAAGCACTCGTAGTAGCACACCACCTTGGCTGTGACCCACGGCGTCATACCGGGTCCAAGCCCAGTTTCCTGCCCCAGGTCTATCTGTGGTCCCTTTCCTATTCTCAACCTGCTCCACAAGTGCATCGCTAAGCAGCGACACGAGGGAGATGAGGTCGCCATAGGTGTTACCCTGGTTGTTGTTCTCATTTCCGTAGCCCACCGCGATCACGAAATCGTCCCCACGGTCGGTCTTAAACTTCTTGGCGAAGTCCGAGTTAAGGTCGATTGGACCGGCGTTGTATCCATGCACCAGCACCACCGGCGGTTTGCGGACGCCAAACGTGATCTTCGCGTTGGCCGAAGACGAATATGCCCGCATGTCCTTGAGAGTGAAGGTAACCGATGCCATGCCCCGCTTGTCGTTTCCGATCTCGGATGTAGCCACCGGCTCCAATACCAGATATGCTTCAGGTTTCAGTGGACCGAGGGTGATTTGGCTGCCGGGCTGAAAGGCTCCGCGTGCCAAGATCTTGAGCCTGGGGTTTAGGTTTAGGTTGGGACAAGATGCGTAAACCGAAGAAGTGGAAACCTCCAAATTCGTATTATAAGTGACGTCCTCGGTGAAATTGGTTGCTGCCACCCGGATGAGCAGCGGGGTGACCCCGTCGGCCACCAATCCCGATTCAGGGGCGTAAATATTCGGGCGCAGAGGAAGCGGCGGTTGTTTCGACAATTTATCAGGGCTTCCTTTGACCCGCAGCGCATCGTCGATTCCCGAGCCGGGCGTGGCGTTCTCGAGTGCCTGCTCCGTAACCCGGTGGATGGTGACCTCCAGTTTTGGTTCGGACAGGTCGCGCGTGTCCACTTTCTTATTGGTCGGTGAAGTGCCGACTCCCTCGCCGGCCTGTAACGGCAGCCCGAGGACACCTCCGGCGATCAAGGTGGTGAGGAAACCCAGGAATGAAACATTGTTTTTCATGGCGATATTTGGTGGTGGTGAGCGTTGTCAGAACCAAGTGCGTTCGTGGTTAGTGGCTGGCGTTGTAAAGCTGTTGGACCTCGGTGGCTGAGAGGGCACGGTTGTAGATGCGCAGTTCGTCCAGGCAGCCGTTGAAGGGTCCCCACCAATCTCCAGGATCTTTACCGAGACACAGAGGTTGGCCGCCTGTGCCAAGGGAGCATGTGAAGCCACCTGCCAGAGAACCGTTGATATACGCCGACGCCGATGTGCCAGAGGAGTAAACAAGCACGAAGTGCGTCCATTGCCCGACGGTTACTACGCCAATGGGAGGCATCCCCGTTTCGCCGACAACAATCCTGAATCGGTTGATCTCGTCGCCAGGTTGAAGATTCCAATTATAAGCAACGAGACCGCGAATCTTGTCCCCGTTGCCGCCATAGCCAAAATTGTGTAGAATCTTGCTTCCCCACGAAACTTCGGAATTCATCTTAACCCAGAGGCCAATTGTGCACGGCACCTGCGAGATGTCCACATTCGCCGTCGCATAAGCTCCTGGCGTGATGGAGAAGCATCCGCCAACACGGCCTGCGGGGGAGATTGTTCCGCCCGAATTGCTCAAGTCAGCCCCGGGGTGACCACTAGCGTCAGCGGTGTTGGCGTCAAACGGGTAATAGGCGATGAGCCCCAGAACGAGGTTGGCGCTGTCGTTCGCCGTAATTCGGAACCGCACCTTGTCCGAGTACTGCCCGTTCCAATCCACCTCCGCGTTCCAGAGGATGTACTTGCCTATCCCCGGCGTCACTGTTGGCCCCACCGACTGTTTCGCGCTCGCTACCGGCACGGTCCACGTCGCCCCCCCGTCTGCGGATACTTCCAGTTTCACCGACACCGTCGCCGAGTCGGGATCAGCGAGGTCATAGAAAATGTCCACCAGCTTGCTATTGTCCTGCCGCTGATCGCCCCGCACGTTGGTGACCACGGGATCGGCGGCGAAAGCGGGCAGCCCCGCAGCCATTGCTGCAGCCATGCCTATCACTGCCAAGGAAATTGCTGTGGTGGGTGGCACGCATGGGGAAGTGGGGTTCGCAGAGCGGAAAAAAGGAGTTGCGGGGAAAATCCGAAACGCTGAAAGGAGGGAGACGCTTCTCCTGTCGCCCTGTTGGGAGACTGGCAGTTGGAGGGGTGCTATGGCTGAATTCATGGCGAGTGCCTCTGCGGCTAGGTTAGTCATTCGCCCCCCTCAGAGAAGTCCTTTCAATTTTTTCAAAAATCTTTCGGAGGTGCTGACGCTGGGTTCAAATCCCTGCCTGTTCTCGCGATTTGGCGAAATTGAGCAGGATTCGGCATAGACAGGCACGGTGGAGTCTCTGGACCGTTAGATTTTGTGAAGGATTGGTGACAAAACAGGCGTTTGAATTCGTCATAATACATTGATAGTGAAAAGTTAATCTAATAGGCGGGGCAACCAAGTCCTTGGATTGGGCCACCCCCATCCAAATCATGAGAACGGTGATTTTCGCGCTTTACCCCTTTTTCACGTCGGAAAGCTGCTAGATTTGGGAAGAAAACCGAGGGGGTCCAGCCAAGCTCCAGCCCGACAGCCACAAGGGATGCACGTGTTTCCGACAAGAAAGGGGAGGGGATGGAACATCCCAATTTCTAAGCACGAAATTGCCGTTGGCTATGTCATTCAGGGCCTCGCTGGGTTTTTCCAAGCTCGCTCACTCTGCGTTCTAAACGAAGAGGAAGACCGCCGGGGCAGGCGGGAAATGTGGGTGAGGTTGCGGCGTGGGGAGGGGCGTGGAATTCACGGGGCGAGACGCCGCAGCCACGACCTCCAGCGCTCCTTGCGGGGGGAGGTCGAGCGTGGGAACAAGCTCAATTTGAGGTGAGAGACTTCTTGCGCAAGCACGGAATCATGTGCTAGGGTCGGGCCATGCGAATTGATCTCAAAGAAGACGTGGTGAGTTTGACGGACTTTGCCCGCAACACGAAGCAGCACGCCAAAGAGCTGGCGCTTGGCGGACGGGCGAGAATCCTGACTCAGAATGGCAAGGCCGCAGTGGTGGTGCTCTCGTTGGATGCGTTTGAACAAATGGCGCAGGACGCGGCGGACTATCGCATGGATCTGAGGCTTCGCACGGCGCTGGAAACCTACGCCAAGGGGGACCGTGGGGCAAGGGCGAAGACGGTGATGGGCAGGCTCCGCAAAACCGTGGAAGACACCATCGGCCTGGAGGGTTCTCTACGTGATTGATGACAAGGCCAGGCAGGTTACGGTGTTGCAGGTGCGGCATGAGAAACGTCCGCTGCTGACTTCGCCAGACTCTTAACCTAAGTCTGGTTGCGCCGCCACGCCGGTTTGGTTACACTTGCGCCGATGCCCACGGCAGAACCATTGATCGCGGTGTTGGACGACGAACCGGCAATGCGGAAAGCGCTTCGGCGCTTGCTCAGGTGCTACGGCTTCCGGGTGGCCGAGTATGACGGCGGGGAGGATTTGCTCGCCGCCTTGGATTCGGCTCCGCCGGATTGCCTGCTGCTCGACTTGCACATGCCAGGGGTCAGCGGCTTGGAAGTGCTGGAGGCCCTCCGCGCCCGAAACCCCCTGTTGCCAACAGGGGTCATCACCGCTCATGATCAGGCCGGCTCGGCCGAACGGGTGCAGGCGCTCGGCGCTTGCTCCTATCTGCGCCTGCGTGATCTGCGGTTTCCATTCCCGAAGGCAGGTTGCATGCGCCGGTGGCCGGACCCTGGTCAGGAAAAGCCGGCCGGCACAGGATTTCCAGGGCGATGCGGCGCCACTCGAGGCGCTTGGCCATGGGCGGGAAGGGCCCGAAGCAAGCGCGATCGCCGAGAGATCCGTGATAGGCCAGGGCGGCGCGAATCCAGGCTTCGTCTGCACCGAAGCCGAGTTCCATGAACAGACCGATCAAGACGTCCATGCGCTTGAGGTCGATTCCGGCCAGCACCTCCGCCACCCGCGCATCGCGCATCCCCCACAGGCGGACGGCCCAGTCATAGTCGCGGTACTCCTTGCTCGCCGTCGCCGACCACAGCGTCCACAACTTTTCCTTGGCCGTGCCCTGCAGATGCGGCAGCATCGCGACGAAGTGCTGATGATTGGTCTTGACGTAGTGGTCAAGCACGGCCCGCAGCAGGTCGCCGTGGTCTTGGTAGTGATGGTAGAAGCTGCCACGCGTGAGGTGGAGCCGGCGTGCCAAGCGGTCGATCCTGACGGCGTCGAGCCCTTCCGCAATCAGGGTTGCGACGGCAGCTTCAAGCCACTTGTTCGGCCCGCGGTCGCGTGACTGCGGCGCGGTGGGATCAGGGGTGCTCATGCGAAATTTGGAATCCGGTGAAATTTGTTGAATTTTGTGCTTGCCAAGCAACATACAGGTGTGTATCTCTCGCCGCAAGCGGAATTTCATGCCGAAATTCGCCCGCTGGATTGGAGTTAGAAACGAAGGAGAAACAACTTATGAAAAACTGCAGAAAAGTCAAGTGTGTCGCGTTGATGTTGCTCAACGCATGGCTGTTGCCGGGGACGCTGCAAGCGGCAGCGCCGGGAAATGCGCTGTCCTTTGACGGTGCGGACGATTACGTGAGCATCGCCGATGCCAACGACCTGGACCTGACCAATAACTACACCCTGGAATGTTGGTTCAAGGCCGACAGCTTCGGCAGCGGGGGGTTCCCCTCGAATCTGCGCGGGTTGATCAGCAAATACCAATCCTCCGGCGCGAATGGATATTTCCTGCGCCTCAGAGGCACCGAGCTAGAGTTCGATGGCACCTACACCTCCGGCCTGAATCTCCAGAACGGGACCTGGTATCACGTCGCGGCGGTCAACGACAACGGAACCCGCCGCCTTTACCTGAACGGTGTCGATAAGACCTCGTTGTTGACCGGCTCGCCGAGCGCGGTCCAAGCCAATACCAATGCGCTTACCCTGGCTTCGGATTATCTGGCGGATAGCAACCGGTTCTTCGACGGAAGGATGGACGAGGTGCGGGTCTGGAACGATGTCCGGACTGTCACCGAAATCAATGACAACAGGAACAAGGAACTCGTTGGCAACGAAAGCAACCTGGTTGCCTATTACTCATGCAACGAAACCTCCGGGACGAGCCTGCCCGATGTGACCGTGCCTAGCAACAACCACACCGGCACGCTGATGAATGGCCCGGCCTGGGTCATCAGCACGATCTTTGGCGGCGTCTCCACCGCCACCGTCACCGCCACCGCCTCAGGCACCGGCAGCGGGTCGGTCTCATCCAACATCGGCGGTATCAGCTACAGCTACCCGACAACCGGCACCGGAACAACCACCGCCATCGAGTACGGTACCGATGTGGTTCTGACTGCCAACGCCGCCTCAGGCTCAACGGTCACCTGGACCGCCACCGGCGGAACCATCGGCGGCACGAGCACATCCGCGACCTGTACCTTCAGCAACCTCGCCGGCAACAAGACGGCGGCCGCGACCTTCACTCTCATCCCGGTAGTCAACCTCTACGTCGATCGCGCGGCGACCGGTGCGAACAATGGCACCAGTTGGGCCAACGCCTTCACCAACCTCCAGGACGCGCTGGCGGCGCCCACCAAAGGTACGATTTACGTCGCCCGGGGAACCTACAAACCGACGACCGGCGCCGACCGCGCCGCCACCTTCCAGCTTAAAACCAACGTCACTCTCCAGGGTGGCTATCCCACCGGCGGAGGCTCGCGCGATCCCAAAACCCACGTCACCATCCTCAGCGGTGACCTGCTGGGAAATGACAACGGCAACCTCGCATACGGTGAGCCAACCCTTTCCGATAACTCCTACACGGTTGTCACCGGCAGCGGAACTGACAGCACGGCGATCCTTGACGGCTTTACGATAAGCGGCGGGAATGCCGACAATTGGGACACCTCAGGCTGGCACGGCGCGAATGGCGCGGGGATGTATAACGATAACGGCAGCCCGGCCGTGCGCAATGTGACCTTCGCCAACAACAAGGCTTACCAAGGTGCCGGAATGTACAACACGGGGAGCGCCCCCGACGTTACCGGCGTGACCTTCTCCAACAATTACGCCGGTGCGGGTGCGGGCATATACAACACGGGAAGCACCCCCAGCGTTACCGACGTGAGTTTCACCAACAATTCCGCCGAATATGGTGCGGGAATGTATAATCTTGCCAGCAGTCCGGCCCTGCGGAACGTTACTTTCACCAACAACTCGGTTAATAACCATGGCGCGGGAATGTACAACAAATATGCCAGCAGCCCGGGCCTGACCAACGTGACCTTCAGCGGCAACTCGGCATACAGCGGCGGCGGCATCATGAATGTGGGGGCCGACGACAATCCGGTTCTCATGAATGTCACCTTCAGCAACAACTCCGGCAGCGGGATGTACAACAACGCGTCCACCCCGACGCTGACAAACTGCATCCTATGGGGAAATTCACCGGATCAGTTCAGAAATGAAAACGGTAGCACACCGACCGTCACTTACAGCGTCGTCCAGGGCGGGTACACCGGCACCGGCAACCTGAGTGCCGACCCGCTCCTCGGGCCGCTCGGCAACTACGGCGGTTACACACAAACGATCCCGCTGCTGACAGGCTCCCCGGCGATCAATGCCGCCACCGCGACAGGCGCCCCAGCCACCGATCAGCGCGGCACGGCGCGGCCAAAAGGCGCCGGATATGACATCGGCGCTTTCGAACTGGATACGACGGCTGCTTCGCCGCCGACGGTGACCAGCATCGTCGCCAACTCGGCATACCCGGTCGCCTCGATCAACGTCACCATCAACGGCACCAATTTCTCGGGTGCTCCCGCCGTACTGATCCGGAAAACCGGATTTGCGACGATCACGGCGACCAACGTCGTCCTGGTCAGCTCCGCCCGGCTTACCTGCACGCTCGACATCTACGGGGAGGTCGCCGGCGCCAGGGACGTCGCGGTGTTCAACCCGGATGGCCGCAACTGCGTGCTGACCAACGGATTCACCGTGCTGGATGTTCCCCGCGGCAACGTTTACGTGGACAAAAACCGCTCCGGCGGCAATCACGACGGCACCAGTTGGGCCAATGCGTTCACGGATCTTGCCGGTATTTTGCCATCCACCCGGAGCGGCGACACGATTCATGTCGCGCAGGGGACCTACAAGCCGACACCCGGCGCGGATCGCACAAAGACGTTTCCGCTCAATGACGGCGTCACCCTGCTTGGCGGCTATCCGACCGGCGGCGCGGGTTCGCGCGACCCCAAAACCTACCCCGCCATCCTCACCGGGGACCTGCTGGGCAATGACAACAACGTCATCGCCTCCGATGAACCGACCCGTGCCGAAAATAGTTACAGCGTCGTCACCCGCAGCGGTGCCTACGGCAACAACGCCACTCTTGATGGTTTCACCGTCACCGGCGGCAACGCCAACAGTGAGAGTGGCGATGGCGGCGGGCTGTGCAACGCCAGCAACGCCAATCTGACCCTGGCAAATGTTACCTTCCGCAACAACTCGGCATCTGATTACGGCGGCGGGCTGTACAATGAGAGTGACGGCACTCTGGCGATGACAAATGTTACCTTCAGTAATAATTCGGCCGATTATGGCGGCGGGCTGTACACCGACTATAGCACCAATTCGTTGACTAACGTCACCTTCAGCGGCAACTCGGCATACCAAGGCGGCGGGCTGCATACCTACTCTGGCACGAGCACGCTGACGAACGTGACCGTCAGCGGCAATTCGGCCTCCGATTCCGGCGGCGGACTCTTCCTTGGATATTGCACTCTGACCATGTCCAACTCCATGGTGTGGGGAAATTCACCTGACGGAATCTATAACGGCGGCTCAACAATCACCGTGACTTACAGCGTCGTTCAGGGGAATTTGTACAGCGGCGCCGGCAACCTGAACACCGACCCGTTCCTCGGACCGCTCGGCGATTTCGGCGGTTATACGCAGACGATCCCGCTGCTGCCAGGCAGCCCGGCAATCAATGCCGGCACGGCGACAGGCGCGCCTGCCACCGACCAGCGGGGGATTGCGCGGCCACAGGGCGCGGGATATGACATCGGCGCTTTCGAGAAGGATTCTACCACCGCGCCCCAGCCGACAGTCACCAGCATCACACCGGCATCAGCGGCACGAAGTGCGGCGCTGAGCGTCACCATCCACGGTACGAATTTTTCCGGGACGCCCGTTGTGCTGCTCCAGAAGGGCGGAAATGCGAATATCGTGGCGACGAATGTCTCGCTGGTCAACTCCACATCGCTTACCTGCACATTCAATACTCTGGGAGTGAACGCCGGCACATGGAACGTGGTGGTACTCAACCAGGATGGCAGAAGCGGCGCTCTCGCCAACGGCTTTGAAATTCCTTATGTTAACATCTATGTGGACCGGAATAACTCTGGTGGCACTCACAACGGGACCAGTTGGGCGACAGCCTTCCTGGATCTCGCCGCGGTTTTGGCATCTTCACAGAAAGGCGACATTATCCACGTCGCGAAGGGCACCTACAAACCGACGACCGACACCGATCGCATGAAGACCTTCCAACTCAAATCCGGCGTATCCCTGCTTGGCGGCTATCCGACCGGCGGCGGCACGCGCGACTCGAAAACCAATGTTACCATTCTGAGCGGCGACATCGGAACAACCGCCGACATGAGTGATAACTCTTACAACGTCGTCACGGGAAGCGGAACCGACGGCACCGCCTCGCTCGATGGATTCACCATTAGCGGCGGCAACGCCAGCGGCTATGGCGATGGAGAATATTGCGTGGGCGGAGGTATGTACAACAACGATGGCAGCCCGACCATCAATGAGGTAACCTTCAGCGGCAACAGGGCGTTGAACTACGGTGGCGGGCTATACAATGAAAGCGGCAGCCCGGCGCTGACCAACGTGACCTTCAGCAACAACACTGCCCTGTCATGAGACGGTGGCGGCATGTACAGCTATCAAGGCAACCCGACTCTGCTGAACGTGACCTTCAGCGGCAACTCCGCCCATGATGGTGGCGGGATCTACACCGGTGGCGGCTACCCGACACTGCGCAACGTGACCTTCAGCGGCAACACCGCCGCCAATGACGGTGGCGGCATGTACCACGGTGATGGCGCCGCGCTGACGAACGTAACCTTCAGCGGCAACTCCGCCACCGGTAGCGGCGGCGGGATGTATAGCGAGGGCAGCCTGTCGCTGATGAACGTGACCATCAGCGGCAACTCCGTCACCGGTAGCGGCGGGGGAATCTACAACTACAGCAACAGCCTGACCCTGACGAACACCATCCTGTGGGGAAATTCACCCGACGGGATCGATGATGACCCCGGCGAGGAGGAGCCCGTCACAGCCACCGTTTCCTATAGCGTCGTCCAGGGCGGGTACGCCGGCACCGCCAACCTGAGTGCCGATCCGAAACTGGGTACTCTCGGCGACAATGGCGGCTATACCCAGACCATCCCACTGCTAGCGGGAAGCCCGGCAATCAATTCCGGCACCGCCACCGGCGCGCCAACCACCGATCAGCGGGGGTTTGCGCGGCCGCAGGGCGGCGGATATGACATCGGTGCCTTCGAAGTCGGCGTTCTGTCAACCCACATGATCACCGCCACCGCGGATGCCCATGGCGCCATCGCGCCCACAGGCAACGTCGCCGTGGCCCACGGCGGCACCCAAAACTTCACCATCACACCCGCCACCTACTATCATGTCGCCGACGTGACCAAGAACGGCGTCTCCGTGGGCGCGGTCACCGCCTACTCATGGACCAACGTCACCGCCGACGGCACGATCCACGCCACCTTCGCGCCCGACCTCGCGGCCGGCGGCACCCCGCATTGGTGGCTCGCCCAATACGGCTGGACTAACAAATTCAACGCCGCCGAGGCTGCCGACACCGACGGCGACGGCCAATCCGCCGGCCAGGAATACCTCGCCGACACCGTTCCGACCGCCGCCACCTCCGCCCTCCGCGTCACCCAATTCGTCAGCCGTCCGCAGGTGGCCGTCACCTGCGCCTCGTCCGCCAGCCGGCTCTACACGCTCTTCCGCAGCACCAATCTAGCAGCAGGCACCTGGCTCCCCGTGTCCGGCCAGATCAACGTGCCCGGCACCGGCGGCCCGCTCACCTTGCACGACACTACCACGCCCCAGCCGCAACGCTGCTTCTACCGCATCGGCGCGCGGGTTCCGTGACCCGAACGTGGCGGCGGTTTCCAACCGCCATGCCATCCATATCAAAAATTGAACAGGAGGAAACGGAGAGAACGGAGGACCGAAGGGCTCTTCATCTCCTCACTTCCAGAAACCTCTGTTTCCTCCTGTTGAAAAGAAATCTTCATTGAATGAGCCCTGAGTAGTAACTTTGAGAATTGGCTTGGCGGTTGAAAACCGCCGCCACGCCACCGCCGAACGAAAAGTCATAAACCACCGCCAAACCTAACATACATCACCATGCAAAAACATATCACGCATCATCGCATCATGCCATGGGTTCTTTCCATCTGTGCATGGCTCATGAGTATCCCGCCAGCACGCGCGGCCAACACGCCGCAACTGGCAACCGGCTACCACCACACCGTAGTCCTGAAGTCCGACGGGTCCCTGTGGGCTTCAGGGGACAATACCCACGGCAAGTTGGGCGACGGCACCTTCGACGACAAGACCTCCCCCGTGCGGATCGGCACGGCCAACGACTGGAGTTCGATTGCGGTGGGAGCGGATCACACCGTGGCCCTGAAGTCCAACGGCACGCTGTGGACCTGGGGCTTGAATAACGTCGGCCAGTTGGGCGACGGAACCACCGCCGGCAGGCGCTCCCCGGGGCAGGTCGGCACGGACAACCGCTGGGTCGCGGTCACGGCTGGCGGGGTTACCGGCACGACCGGTCACACCGTGGCGCTCAAGGCGGACGGAACCTTGTGGGCCTGGGGCAACAATGACTACGGCCAGTTGGGGGACGGAACCGGCGCGGAAAAGGACTCCCCCGTGCAGGTCGGCACGGCTACCACTTGGGTCGCGGTTGCAGCGGGATCGAATCACACCGTGGCACTCAAAGCGGACGGGACCTTGTGGGCCTGGGGAGACAATTCCGACTGCCAGTTGGGTGACGGCACCACCGTGGACAAGTTTTCCCCCGTGCAAGTCGGCACGGATAACCACTGGGTCACGATCTCGGCCGGGGATAATCACACCGTGGCGCTGAAATCAGACGGCTCGTTGTGGGCATGGGGATTCAATAGCTCCGGCCAGTTGGGCGACGCATCCACCATGGACAAAAATGCCCCCGTGCAGGTCGGCACCGCTAACAACTGGGTCGCGGCCAATGCCGGTGCCACTCACACCGTCGGGCTGAAATCGGACGGCTCCTTGTGGGTGTGGGGCAATAATTACTACGGCCAGTTGGGCGACGGAACCTCCTCCAGCAGAACCTCCCCGGTTCAATGTGGAACGGAAACCGGCTGGGTCGCGATGGAGTGTGGAAATAGTGACACCTTCGCGCTGAAGTCGGACGGCTCATGGTGGGCCTGCGGCAACAATTCCTCCGGCCAGCTCGGCGACGGCACCACCACCGAACGCCATTCCCAGGTGCAGACCGGCATGGATAACAAAGCGGTCGCGCTCGCGGGCGGAGGTTTCCACAGCCTCGCGGTGAAGTCGGACGGCACCTTGTGGGCCTGGGGAGGAAATGCCTACGGCCAGTTGGGAAACGGGAATATCCCGGACGAGCCCTCCCCGGTGCCAATCGGCACGGAGCACAAATGGGCCTCGGTCGCGGCGGGAGAGTATCATTCCTTGGCCTTGAAAGCGGACGGCTCGTTGTGGGCCTGGGGAAAAAATACCGACGGCCAATTGGGCGACGGCACGTCCGCCGAGAGGCATGCCCCGGTGCGGATCGGCACCGACGACAAGTGGGCCTCAGTGGTGGCTGGAGCTTTCCACTCCATGGCGTTGAAAGCGGACGGCACTTTGTGGGCCTGGGGAGACAATAGCTACGGCCAATTGGGCGACGGGACGACTACCGACCGGCATGTCCCGCTGCAAATCGGCACCGCCAACACCTGGGTCGCGGTCGCGGGTGGACCGTATCACACCCTGGCCCTGAAGGCGGACGGCACCCTGTGGGCATGGGGATCTAATGACGCCGGCCAAGTGGGGGATGGGACGACCACCAACCGGCATTCCCCGGTGCAAATCGCCACGGACAACAAGTGGGTTGCCGTAGCGGCGGGAGCCGATCATTCCCTGGCGATCAAGGCGGACGGAACCTTGTGGGCCTGGGGATATAGCAATCACGGCCAATTGGGCGACGGAACGGTCACTGAAAGGCATGCCCCCGTACAAATCGGAACGGATCACAGTTGGGTCACGGTCACCGCGGGAGAGGCTCATTCCTTGGCGCGAAAAGCGGATGGAACCTTGTGGGCCTGGGGAAGCAATGGCGCTGGCCAGTTGGGCGACGGCACCACCACCGAAAGGCATTCCCCCGTGCAGGTCGGAACCGCCGCCAACTGGATCGCGCTTGAGGCGGGATTTTCCCACACCCTCGCCCTCATGTCGGACGGAACCCTGTGGACGTGGGGATGGAATTTCTACAGTCAGTTAGGGCTTGGCGATCAGAATGAACGGCATGCGCCCGCGACTCTCGCCAGCGCGTCGATCACCACTAACACCGTGATTCCTGCCGCCGGCACCGGCGGCACGATGACACCGGGCTGGGCGGTCATGGCCAATTACAACACCAGCGTTGCCTTCACCATCACTCCCGACACCGGCTATCATATCGTGTCCGTGACCGGTTGCGGCGGCACTCTGGTTGGCACCACCTACACGACGGGCCCGATCACCGCCGCCGGCACCGTCACCGCGACCTTCGCGATCAATCAGGAAGTGGTTACGGCGGCGGTTTCCAACATCGCCACCACCACCGCCACCTGCGGCGGCAACGTGATCGCCCAGGGTCCCCAGCCGGTCACCGCCCGCGGCGTCTGCTGGAACACCGACAGCAGCCCGACCGTCGCCAACAGCCACACCACCGACGGCAGCGGCTTGGGCGCCTTCACCAGCTATCTCACAGGCCTGACGCCCGGCCGGATCTATTATGTCCGAGCCTATGCCATCAGCACCTCGGCCACCTCCTACGGTGCGGAGGAAGCCTTCATCACGCTCATGACCCCGCCGGGCAACAGCCTGCAGTTCGACGGCACCAACGACTATGTGAGCATCTCCGACTCCAACACCCTGGACATGACCAGCAACTACACCCTCGAATGCTGGTTCAAAGCCGACTCCTTCGGCGGCCTGCGCGGCCTGATCGATAAATATCAGACCGCTTCGGCCAATGGTTACCTGCTGCGCCTCACCGGCACGGACCTCGACTTCGATCAAAAGACCACCAGCGGTCTCGCCCTCCAGGCCGGACGCTGGTATCATGTCGCCGCGGTCAATAACAACGGCACCCGGTCACTCTATGTCAACGGCGTGGCCAAAACCATCGCCGGCACGCCGTTAACCGTGGCGGCCAACACCAACGAACTGCGCCTCGCCTGCGACTATAACTCACGCTTCTTCGCCGGCCAACTCGACGAGGCCCGCGTCTGGAACGTCGCCCGCACCCAGGACCAGATCCGCGACGCCATGCACCGCCAACTCCAGGGATCCGAAGCGGGATTGGTCGCCTACTATAACTGCAACCACGCCAACGGCATGACCGTGCTGGATCTGACCGCCAACACCAACGACGGCTACCTTGCCAACGGCACGGTCTGGACGAACAGCACCATTCCCTGTGCCAACACCATCGCCGGCCGCAGCAACCTGCGCGGTGTCTGGAACACCCAGCTCCAGAGCCTCGCCTCGGGCCGCTTCAGCATCGCCACCGCCACCGTCACCAATCCCAACTTCGCCATCCTCGGCCACGACAACACCGCCGACAACTGGCAGACCGGCGATGTGCCGGCCACCATCGCCAAACGCCTCACCCGCGTCTGGCAAACCGAAGTGAGCGGCACCGCCACCGGCGACATCGTCATTTCCACCGCCGGCCTGATCGGCGGCGGCGACGGCGCGAACCTCCGCCTGCTGAGCGATGCCGACGGCGTTTTCGCCAGCGGCGCGAGCGTCGTAACCGGCACCTTCAGCGCCCAAACCTTCACGGTTTCCGGCCAGAGCCTCGCCACCGGCAGCTATTATACTTTGGCCCTGCTGCGGAACGATCCATTCGTGCCCCAGCGCGTCGCCGACATCAATCCGGGCAGCGGCTGGTCGAATGCCGGCAGCCTGACCTTGCTCAACGGGATGCTTTACTTCCGCGCCGGTGACGGCACGCACGGCGACGAGTTATGGAAATCCGATGGTACGGCCGGCGGCACCACCATGGTCAAGGATATCTATCCCGGCAGCAGCGGTTCTAACATCTACAATCTGATGGTTTGCGGCGGCAAGCTCTTCATGGGTGCCACTGACGGCACCCACGGCATCGAACTCTGGACGTCCGACGGCACCACCGGCGGCACCACCTTGGTGAAGGACATCTATACCGGCGCGCAATACCGTACGCCCCACAACCTGACCGCCGTGGGCGACCGCCTCTTTTTCTTCCACGAGAACGCCACCTACGGCGACGAACTCTGGAAATCCGACGGCACCGATGTAGGCACGGTGTTGGTCAAGGACGCCAATCCGGGCACCGGCAGTTTCAGTGTGTATGACACGCTCGCGGTCGGCAACCTCCTCTACTACGGCGGTGACCCGTGGGGCTCGTCCGAGTTGTGGCGCAGCGACGGCACCGACGCCGGCACCTACCGCGTCAAAGACATCAACCCCACCGGCAGCGCGGCCGTGAACTACTTTGCTCCCCTCAGCGGCGGTTTCCTCTTCGCCGCCACCGATGGCGTCAACGGCACCGAACTTTGGAAATCCGACGGCACCGAAGTCGGCACGGTCATGGTCAAGGACATCAATCCCGACGCCGGTGCCAGCAGCAGTCCCATGGAATTGACCAACATCGCCGGCACCGTGTTTTTCTCCGCCTCGCTCGCCAGCCACAGCGGCGCCCTCTGGAAATCCGATGGCACCGAAACCGGCACGGTTCTGGTGAAAAACATCAACCCCAGCGGCGCATCCGACATCCGCGGCATCATGGAGTTCAAAGGCATGGCCTTCTTCCGGGCCAACGACGGCACCCACGGCACCGAGTTGTGGAGAAGCGACGGCACCGCAACCGGCACCGTGATGGTCAAGGACATCTACACCGCAAGCAGCGGCAACGCGGATCCCACAGGCCTAACGGTCGTCGGCGACTGGCTGTTCTTCACCGTCAACGTCGGCCCCGGCGAGGAGGGACCGGTAGGCCGCACCAACCACTATCAACTCTGGCGTACCGACGGCACCACAGCCGGCACCCAACTCGTCATGGATGACACCAAGGCCGGCGGCGGCGGCCTCCTCGCCTCTGGCAACTCGCTCTATCTATCGGCCGATGGCGGCGACGGCGCGGGCTCGGAATTGTGGCGCGTCCCGGTGACCCGCGCGCCCGGCAACTGCCTGGCGTTCGACGGCACCAACGATTATGTGAATATCGGCCACGGAGCGAGCTTGGACGCGGGCAATACCCTGACCATCGAAGCGTGGATCAAGCCGACCAGCATGACCAGCCGCCATGGCATCTTTTCGACGCGCTTCAACAACGCGGCCGGCTCGTTCCAACTGGAAGTCGGCATCGGCGGTGACGGCACCAATCGGGTGGCGGTTTCCGGTATCAACACCTGGGTGGCGCAAACGGGTGACAATGCCATCACCCCGAATGTCTGGACGCATATCGCCTATACCCGCAGCGGCCCGGGTGCCGGCACCCATACGATCTATGTCAACGGCGTGGCGCAAACCCTCATCTCCGATGCCGCCTACGCGTTTGTGGACAATGCCAGCGACAAGGTGCTCGGCTCCGGCACCAACGGCGGACAGTTCTTCCCCGGACCAATGGATGAAGTCCGCGTCTGGAACGTGGCTCGCACCCAGGACCAGATCCGCGACGCCATGCATCGCACCCTCAACGGCGATGAAACCGGCCTGCTCGCCTACTACCGCTTCGACCACGACCTCGGCACCACGCTGGCCGATTTCACCGCCAACCAACTCGACGGCACGCTGGTCAACGGCCCGGTCTGGACTATCAGCACCCTCCCGTGCGCGGAAACCATCGACGGCCGTGCCAATCTGCGCGGCGCGTGGCTCGCCCAGCCCACCTCGCTCGCGTCATCCATCCTCAACCTATCTAACACCTCCGCCGGCGGCACCGCGTTCCGCGTCATCGGCCACGCCGGCAATTTGGCGCAAAACACCACCGACAAACCAGCAAGCTGCCTGTGGCGGTTGGATCGGGCCTGGCAAACGGAAGGCGCCGGCAACGTCACGGGCGATCTCGTCTTCGATTGCAGCAGCATCGCGGGCCTCATCACCAATCCCGCGAATCTGCGCCTGCTCGCCGATCCCAATGGCGTGTTCGCCGACGCCGCCGCAGTTCCCGGGAGTTATGCGTCCGGCATCTTCACCATCACCGGCCAGTCGCTCGCCAACGGCAGCTTCTACACGCTCGGCGAACTGGCAAACACCCGGACCCTAACAGCCACGGCGGGGCCTAACGGAACCATTGACCCGACCGGCACCGTCGCCGTGCCATCCGGCGGCACCCAGAACTTCCACCTCACTCCCGACACCTACTATCATGTCGCCGACGTGACCAGGAACGGCGTCTCCGTCGGCGCGGTCACCGACTACTCATGGACCAACGTCACCGCCGACGGCGCCATCCACGCCACCTTCGCGCCCGACCTCGCGGCAAGTGGTACGCCGACCTGGTGGCTGGCCGAACACGGCTGGACTAACAACTTCGACGCCGCCGAGGCCGCCGACACCGACGGCGACGGACAGAGCGCCGCTCAGGAGTATCTAGCAGACACGAATCCGACCGCCACCTCTTCCGTGTTCCGAGTTACGGGGTTCGTTAGCAGCCCGGCGGTGGCGGTGACCTGCGCCTCCTCCGCCAGCCGGCTCTACACGCTCTACCGCAACACCGGTCTAGCAGCAGGCACCTGGCTTCCAGTCTCCGGCCAAGCCGACATCCCCGGCACCGGCGGCCCGCTCACCTTGCACGACACCTCATCGCCCCAGCCGCCGCACTGTTTCTACCGCATCGGCGTGCGGGTTCCCTGAACCTGAATGTAGCGGCGGTCTGTGACCGTCGCGGCGGTTTCCAACCGCCATGCCAATTCTCGAATATTCAAAAGAAGAGGGCTTGGTGCTTGAAAGCCGCCGCCACGCCACCGCCGAACGAAAAGTAAGAAACCACCGCCTAATCTAACAGACACCATCATGAAAAAACATATCACGCCTCATCGCATCATTCCATGGGTTCTTTCCGTCTGTGCATGGCTCATGAGTACCCCACCGGCACGGGCAGCCGGCATGCCGCCCCAGGCGGGTCATCAACAGGCATCCCTGCTCCAGTATCAATCGGGCGGACACTTGCTCGGATTCTCTCAGGGAAAGATGGTGGTCGTAGCCTCGGGCGGCACCGCCTTGACGGAAGAATTCGTCGGCGCTTCCGGCGTCATGCCCACCGCGACGGCAAATGGCGGAGAAACGGCCGCATCCGGCGAGGTGAAACGCGGCGGCAAGGCGGCGCCATTTGCCGGGGTGACCTACCAGGGACTGTGGCACGGCGTCAACCTCAGCTACCGTCCCACGGGCGACGGCTTTGCCGAGAGCGTCTATGAAATCAGCGCCGGAGCCGACGTCAGCAGGATCAAGCTGCGATATAACGTGCCGGTGGAAGTCCAGAAGGAGGGCTGCCTGAAATTCACGCCGCCGGCCAACAACGGCTATTTCCTGCAAAGTCCCCCGGTGGCATGGCAGGTGATCGACGGCGCAAACAAACCGATCACAGTCGCCTTCAGGCAGCACGCTGACGGCACCATCGGTTTCAGCGCGGGAGCATATAACCGCAACTATCCCCTCACCATCGACCCCTCCTATTCGTGGCACACCTTTTACGGCACTTCGGGTGAAGACCGCGGTCAAAGCATTGCCATCGATTCCAGCGGCAATGTGTATATCACCGGATTCAGCGATGCCACCTGGAACGGGCCGGCCGGTCAGGCGCCTCTTCATGCCCATAGCGGCGGGAGTGATATCCTTGTCATGAAGCTCGACAGCGCCGGCGCCTATCAGTGGCACACCTTTTACGGCAGTACGCAGGATGAGTACAGTTATGGCGTGGCAGTCGATTCCAGCGGCAATGCGTATGTCACCGGGGAAAGCAGCGCCTCCTGGAATGGGCCGACCGGTCAGGTGCCTATGCAAGCCTATAGCGCCAAAACGGATGTTTTCGTCCTGAAACTCAGCAGCGCCGGTGCCTACCAGTGGCACACCTTTCACGGAGGTAATGCATATGACTCTGGCTATGGTCTGGCGCTCGACTCCAGCGGCAACGTCTATGTTACCGGGCACAGTAACTTCTCATGGAACGGGTCGGCCGGCCAAGCCCCGCTCAACGCATTTAACCCTGTTAATGGTAATGGAAACTATAATATTCTCGTTCTGAAGCTCAGCAGCGCGGGTGCTTACCAGTGGCATACCTTTTACGGCAGTATTGGTAATGACGATGGCTATGGTCTGGCGCTCGACTCCAGCGGCAACGTCTATGTTACCGGGAGCAGCGCCGCCACCTGGGACGGACCGACCGGTCAGGCCCCGCTTCACGCCCATAGCGGTAATAATGATATTACGATTCTGAAGCTGAACAGCGCGGGTGCCTACCAGTGGCACACCTTTTACGGCAGTAATGGTGATGACGATGGCCAGGGGCTGGCGCTCGATTCCGGCGGTAACGTCTATGTTACGGGGAACAGCAACGCCACCTGGAACGGACCGACCGGCCAGGCCCCGCTTCTCGCCCTACACAACATCAATGATATCTTTGTCCTGAAGCTCAATGCTGCGGGCGCTTACCAGTGGCACACCTTCTATGGCTCCACGGGTGGTGACTCAGGCTGGAGCATAGCTGTCGATTCCAGCAGCAATGTGTATATTACCGGCTCTACCGCGCTTGGATGGCCATTTGCTGACGGGAATGGGAATGGTCTTCATGAATATATGGGTGGTATTAGTATCTTTATCCTGAAGCTCAACAGCGCGGGCGCACACCAGTGGCATACCTTCTATAACGAAGGCAACTCGAGTTACGGACAGGGCATCGCCGTTGATTCCGGCGGCCATCTGGTCTATGCCACCGGGATGAGCAATGCAAGATGGGCCGGCGACGACAACAAAAGGGAACTCCATTCCTTTTCCGGCAGTAAAGATATTTTTGTCCTGAAGATTGCGGACAAGCAGACCCTGACCGTGGCCAAGACGGGTGCTGGCAGCGGCACGATCACCAGCAGTCCGGCCGGGATCAACTACGGCGCCACCGCTTCCTGCACGTTTGATTACAATACGGTCGTCACGCTAACGCCCACCCCAGGCGCAGGCTCGGTCTTTGCCGGTTGGAGCGGCGATGGCACCGACGGCGTGGTCACCATGGACGCCGACAAGAGCTGCACCGCCACCTTCCGCCCCCCCACCGTCATGACCGCGCCGGGCAACACGCTGACCTTTAACGGGACCACCCAGTATGTCAACATCCCGGACGCGAACAGTCTTGACCTGACCACCAACTACACCCTTGAGACCTGGTTCAAGGCCAACAGCTTCGGGTCCGGGGGAGGAGCCGCCAATCTGCGTGGCCTGATCGGCAAATACCAGACTGCCAGCGCCAACGGTTACCTGCTGCGCACGAACCTCACGGAGCTTGATTTTGACCAACTGGTCACCAGCGGCCTGAACCTCCAGGCCGGCCAATGGTATCATGTGGCGGCGGTGAACAGCAATGGCACCCGCCACCTCTATGTCAACGGCGTGGAAAAGACGATCACCGGCACCGCCACGGTCGTGGTCGCCAACACCAACGAAGTGCGCCTGGGCAGCGACTATCGGGGCCGCTACTTCGCCGGTCAACTGGACGAGGTCCGCATCTGGAACACGGCCCGCAGCCAGACCGATATCCAGGACTCCATGCACCATGTTCTCACCGGCAGCGAAAGCGGGTTGGCCGCCTACTATCAGTTCGACGAAAGCTCCGGGACATTGTTGCCTGATCTCACGGCCAACTCCAATCTCGGCACGCTGGTCAATGCCCCGACATGGACAACCGGCACCACGCCGCTCGCCAACGTCATCGCCAGCAAAACCAACATCCGGGGTGCCTGGATTGCCAACACGAACACGCTCGCCTCCAGCCGTCTGAGCGTTGCCAGCGCCAGCGTCACCGGCAGCAATCTCGCGGTTTTCGGCCATGACAACGGCACGGACGCCTGGCAGATCACCGACGTGCCCGGCACCGTGAACAGCCGCCTTACCCGCGTCTGGCGGGCCGAAGTGAACGGTAGCGCCACCGGGACCATTAAGATCGACACCACCGGTTTGAGCGACTTCGGCGACGGCTCGACTCTGCGCCTGCTGGTGGATGCCGACGGCACGTTTGCGAGCGGTGCGACGACACTGGCCGGTAGCTACAGTGCGCCGTATTTCACCGTCTCCGGCCAGGCCATCGCCAACGGCAGTTACTACGCGCTTGGATCGAACCGCTCGTTCTACTCGGTGACCTATGCCGCCAACGGCGCGAACTCCGGCACGGCCCCCGATGCCCAGACGAAGACGCAGGGCATCGGCCTGACACTGGCCTCTAACACGGGCAGCCTGGCAAGGACCAACTATACCATTGCGGGCTGGAACACCGCTGCCGACGGCAGTGGGACGAGCTACGGGCTTGGTGCGACCTACAGCACGGATGCGGCCCTGGCGCTATATGCCAAGTGGAGTGCGCTGCCGTCCAACAGCACCGCTATTGCTGTCTATGGACAGTCGGGCAGTTTCACCACCGGCGACGCCAACCAGGGCGGCGTGGGCATCAGCGCGGTCAATCTCAACGGCCCGGCCGGTGTTGTCGTGGATACCACCAGCAATGTGTATGTGGCTGATTCTCTTAACAACCGGGTGTTGTATTACCCGGCGGGCAGTACCACCGCCACCCGCGTCTATGGACAGAACGGCGATTTCACCACCAGCGACGCCAACAAGGGCGGGATCAGCGCGAACAGCCTCAACCAACCACAGGCGGTTGCCCTGGACAGCAGCAGCAACCTGTATGTGGCGGACAGTGGCAACAATCGGGTGTTGTATTACACGGCGGGCAGCACCACCGCCACCCGCGTCTATGGGCAGGACAACTTCACCAGCAATGCCGCCAACAAAGGCGGCGGCATCAGCGCGGTCAGCCTCAACGCCCCGGCCGGCCTGGTTCTGGACGGCAGCAACAACCTGTATGTGACGGATATGCAGAACAACCGGGTGTTGTATTTCCCGGCAGGCACGACCACCGCCACCCGCGTTTACGGACAGGGCGGCAGTTTCACCACCGGCGATGCCAACCAGGGCGGAATCAGCGCCAACAGCCTCAAAACCCCCTTCGGGATCGCCCTGAATGCCAGCGGCGGCCTGGTTGTGGCAGACGTCTCTAACAACCGGGTGCTGGGTTATCCGGCGGGCGGCACCACCGCCACCGTGGTCTATGGGCAGGGCGGCGTTTTCACCACCAACACCAACAACAAGGGCGGGATCAGCGCGGACAGCCTCAGCCTGCCGTTGGCGGTGGTCGTGGATGGCAGCGGCAATCTGTGGGTGGCCGATATGAATAACAACCGGGTGTTGTACTACTCATCTGGTAGCACCACCGCCACGCGTGTTTACGGGCAGGGCTGTGTTTTCACCACCGGCACCGCAAATAAGGGTGGGCTTAGCGCGAACAGTCTCAAAGCCCCGGCCGGGCTGGCCCTGGATAGTGCTGGCAACCTGTATGTGTCCGATCAACAGAACAACCGGGTACTCAAATATGACCATACCCTTCCCCAGGCCTACGCGGTCACCTACAACGGCAACGGCAGCGACGGCGGCTCGACTCCGGTTGACTCCGGCAGCCCGTATCTTTCCGGCACCACCGTAATCGTGCTTTCCAACACCTTTACGAAATCCGGCTACAATTTTGCCGGTTGGTATCCTGCCGCTGACGGCAGCGGCACGGTTTACGGGGCGAGCTTCGTCATGGGGTCCGCCAACACCACGCTGTATGCCAAGTGGACGGTGGTCCTGCCGACCTACGCCGTCACCTATAACGCCAACGGCGCGACCTCCGGCACTGCGCCAAGCACCCAGACAAAGACGCAGGGCACTGGCCTGACGCTGGCCACCAACACCGGCTCCCTCGCAAAAACCGGCTCCCCCTTTGCCGGTTGGAACACCGCCGCCGACGGCACCGGCACGAACTATGCGCCCGGCGCGACCTACAGCACGGATGCGGCCCTCACGCTGTACGCCAAATGGAGGTACGCCATAACAGCCTCGGCAGGTGCCAACGGCGCCCTTGACGCAACCACGCCATCACCGCAGAGCGTGAGCTACAACGCCACAACCTCGTTCAAGTTCAGTGCCAATGCCGGCTATTACGTGGCAAGTGTTAGCGGCTGTGGGATCAACTATATCAATACCGACGATTCGGTCACCACCTACACCGCCACGACCGGCGCGGTCACGGCGGACGGCACGGTAGCGGCAACTTTCGCGCTTAACAACTGCATCTCCGGCAACGGTGTGACGATCATCACCCATGGCTGGAACCCGGTCAGTTCCGCCCCGACCTGGCTGGCATCAATGCGGGACGACATAGCCGCAGGCTACCTCGGCAACGAGAGGAATTACGCCACCATTACCGTTACCAAACCGGCCGGGAGTCTCGTGGTCACCACCTCGCCGTGGGATTTTGATTTGAGCGCGGGCGTCACCGGCCAGATCCTGGTTGTCCTTGACTGGTCCGCAGTTGCGAATCACCTCACCTCCGGCGTGACGGCTCAGGCCGTGGCGGCGGCGGTCGTTGACAAGATCGTCACCGACCAGAACGGCAAGCAGCCTCTGGCGGAACTTCCCATTCACCTGATAGGCCACAGCCGTGGCGGCGGGATGGTGCTGGAACTGGCACGCCTCCTGGGCGAGCGCGGCGTGGTCGTTGACCAGGTGACGCCGCTCGACCCTCATCCGCTCACAGCGTCCGATCCGCAGCCCTTGTTTCCCCTGCCTGCGATCATCGACACCCCGGCGGCGATCTATCAGAACGTGGTCTTCTCTGATGTCTATTATCAAAACAACGAGACGCCCACCGGCCAATACGTCACCGGCGCTTACAACCGGCAATGGGGCAATATGGCGGGCGGCTATCATGATAACCCAACGCCTGTATATGCGAACCACCGGAATATCTACCTGATGTATCAGGGCACCCAAAAACTGGCCAATCCGGTGAGCAACGGCGAGGCCAGCATGGACGCCACCGAGCGCACGGCCTGGTTCAACAGCTACGAAAACAGCGGCGCCAACACCGGCATTTATTATAGTCGTCTGAATGGAACCGGCAATCGCGGCGGCAGCAATCAACCGGTCGCATCGGGCGACGCGGTGAAAGCGGGGCTGCACAACCATGCCCTGTTCGGCGGCACGGGCAGCCGCCAGACTTTGACCTGGGCCTCGGCCGCCTGGCCCAACATCGCGGCTTTTGACATCCTCAGCGCCGGAACTCCGCTCAGCCAGGGAAACCAGAGCGTCACCATCGGCACGACGCTCAATCTGCGTTATGTCTATCTTGATTATGCCTCCGGCTGCACCGTGACACTGCATGCCGATGTGGATCGCAATCCATACAACAACAATGACCTCGCCTTGATCCGCACAGTGAGCCATAGCGCCGCCACCGGCGCGACCTATACCGGGAATACCGTTGCATGGGATACCTCGGGGCTGTCCCCAGGGGATAACATGTATCTCTATGCCAAAATCACCGACGGCACCAAGACACGTTATTTCTATGCCCCGTCGCGACTGGTCTTTGCGTCCGCCGCCACCTACACTGTCACCGCCACCGCAGATGCCCATGGCACCATCGCGCCCGCAGGTGCCGTCGCCGTGCCATCCGGCGGCACTCAGAACTTCCACCTCACTCCCGCCACCTACTATCATGTCGCCGACGTGACCAAGAACGGCGTCTCCGTGGGTGCGGTCACCGACTACTCATGGACCAACGTCACCGCTGATGGCACCATTCACGCCGAGTTCGCGCCGGACCTCGCGGCAAGTGGCACGCCGCACTGGTGGCTCGCCCAACACGGCTGGACAAACAACTTTGACGCCGCCGAGGCCGCCGACACCGACGGCGACGGCCAGAGCGCCGGCCAGGAGTATCTAGCAGACACGAATCCGACCGCCACATCTTCCGTGTTCCGAGTTACGGGGTTCGTTAGCAGCCCGACGGTGGCGGTGACCTGCGCCTCCTCCGCCAGCCGGCTCTACACGCTCTACCGCAACACCGATCTAGCAGCAGGCGCATGGCTTCCCGTATCCGGCCAAACCGACGTAGCCGGCACCGGCAGTCCGCTCACCTTGCACGACACCACCACGCCCCAGCCGCACTGTTTCTACCGCATCGGGGTGCGGCTGCCGTCGCCATGAGGCGGCCTGAATCGTCAGCCAAAATCCCTCGACGAATGTTAGGAGCAGAAAGGAAATCGCATATGAGAAACCACAGGAAATTCAAGTGTGTTGTGTTGCTGTTACTGAATGCATGGCTGTTGTCCGCGGCACTGCTTCACGCCATGACCCCGCCGGGCAACGCGCTTGCCTTCAACGGGACAAGCCAGTATGTCGATGTCGGGACGGGCGCATCGCTTAACCTTACCGGCGCCATGACCATCGAGGCATGGGTCAAGCCAACCTCCCAATACAACATGCAAACCGTCTTCGGCCACAAGAATGGCGGTTCGGCGAATCCGGGCTACGCCCTCTTTATCAACAGTTATCTAACAAGCGACGCCAAACTCAGGTTCGAGACGCAGAACGCCGCCGTCAGCACCAATTCCGCGGCCATCACCTGGGGAGTCTGGCAGCATGTCGCCGTTACCTGGAACGGTGTGAATGCGCATATCTACGTCAACGGCGTCGAACAGGCGGCAGCCGGCAGCGTGTCGCTCGTTTCATCCACGGTCAACGGTCATATCGGCGCAACCTCGAACAACGGCGCTTATTACTACGGCACTATGGACGAAATGCGGATCTGGAACATAGCCCGCACCCAGACCCAAATCCAGGACGCCATGCATCATGTTCTGACCGGCAGCGAAAGCGGCTTGAAAGCCTACTATCAGTTCGACGCAAGCTCCGGGACTGTGTTGCCCGATCTGACGGCCAACTCCAATCTCGGCACGCTGGTCAACACCCCGGTATGGACCACCTCGACCGCTCCTTTTGCGAACGTAATCGCCAGCCGCGCCAACATCCGGGGTGCCTGGATCGCCAACCCGAACACTCTCGCTTCCAGCCGTCTGAGCGTTGTCAACTCCAGCGTCACGGGCACGAACTTCGCCGTGTTCGGCCATGACAGCGGAACGGATGGCTGGCAGACCACCGATGTTCCCGCCAACTGCGCCAATCGCCTAACCCGGGTCTGGCGGGCCGAAGTAACCGGCAGCGCCACCGGTGACATAAAGATTGACACCACTGGCCTGAGCAACATCGGCAACGGCTCGGGACTGCGCCTGCTGGTGGATAGCGACGGCACTTTTGCCAGCGGCGCAACGGCGCTGACCGGCACCTACAGCACGCCGTATTTCACCGTCTCCGGCCACTCCATCACCAATGGCAGTTACTACACTCTTGCGAGCTTGACCTTCACCGAATTGGACCCCGGCTTCCGGGCGGCCGGTTGGTATGCCCGGGCGGCGTGGGGCGACTATGACAACGACGGTGACCTGGACCTGTTTCTCGCGGGCTATGACGCTGGTGCTACCCCCAAGGCCTCCGCCCGCATTTACCGCAACCATGGCGACGGCACCTTCACCGACCTCAACGCCGGCCTGCCCAATGTCGAATTCGGCGCCTGGGGCGACTATGACCGTGACGGCGATCTCGATTTGGTCGTCAGCGGCTTGGTTTATGAAACCAACACCCGCGTGACCGAGATCTACCGGAACGACAACGGGAGCTTTGTTTCCCTCAATGCCGGTCTGACGCCGGTGGAGTACGCGGAGTTGGCGTGGGGTGATTACGACAACGACGGCGACCTGGACCTGGTGGTGGCCGGCGACGACGCGACGGGGGTGCCGCGCACCACGCTCTATCGCAATGACGGCGGGGTGTTCGTGAATGCGAACGCCGGGTTGTTAGGCGTGGACTCGGCCGGTTTGGCGTGGGGCGACTACGACAACGATGGCGACCTGGACCTGGCCCTGAGCGGCTACACCGGCCCCGGCGCATCGCACGCGCGGCTCTATCGCAAT
>JAPLUI010000157.1 GCA_026397725.1 Verrucomicrobiota bacterium
GCCAATACATCTTCATATTTCCACTGGCTGCCCGTCATGAAGTTCTGAAGGTCCTGGGCCTCGGTGTCGTTCGCCGCGTCAGCTATCGCCTCCGAGTTCTTCCGGGGCGTTTCCGAGAGCAATCCCTGGAGATACGTCCTGGCGTGAACGGCATTGTTCTCAGCACGCTTCCTGGTGGGAGCGAACAGATGGGTGATCATGCCGCAAAACGCTTTGTGACGCGTGGCGACATCATGCACAAGCTGCGGCGCAACAAGGTGCTCACCCCCCGCCACGGCCTGATGCTCGCCGCCATCGACGGCCACGAAACCCACGCCAGCTACAAGCGCCGCCATGAGGGCTGCCTGGAGCGCAAGGTCACCGCCGGCGGTCGCGAAATGACCCAATATTGCCACCGTTTCACCGTCTTCCAGCTCATCGGCAGGGACTTCTATCTGCCCATCGACGCCGAACCGGTCCTGCCCGGCGATGACGAGGTCGCCTCCGCCATGCGGCTGCTGGCCCGCGTGCTGGTCAATCACCCGCGTTGTTTCGACGTGCTCACGGCTGATGCCATCTACCTGCGCCCCTCCGTCATCGACAATTTCGCCGAACTCATCGCGGCGGATCTCCTTGAGGACCGCTGGTGGCCGACCCATCCGCCCTAACCCCCAAACCCATCGCCAACTCCCGGCAAAGTCCGAGCGACGTGGGTGCCACCCCCGATGCGGCAGCGTCCCCGCGCCGCGCCCGGCTCCGCCAAATCGCGTCCTAACCCGCCCTCAGGCCGTCCCGCGAAAACGCCACCCCACCTAACACCACGGGCCGCGGCCTTCAATCCATGCATTTCCATGCCTCGGCACGCGCAGCGCGGCTACCATTTCACAGTTCCTGATCTCGGTGGAAGATGATTTGGCACATTTGCACGCGGTTCCCGGGCTTGAATGGTCATGCGGGACGAAGATGACCACGGATGAAGAGGATTACACGGATTGCACGGATTAAGAATTAGGGATGGGATGAAGGCGGGACTTGGGGGGATGGATCGGGAGAAATAAACGACGAATTACATAAGGCATTTCTTCAATCCGTGTAATCTGCGTAATCCCGTAATCCGTGGTGGTTTTGGGCCGTCATACCCCAACGCTTGTCGGAAGGAAGAGTGCCATGTCATTTTCCGGCATGGTCGGTCAATTCCGCGTCAATTCAAAGCTGAGGTCAGGAAGTCTGCATTTCGGAATCGCTGAATGGCGGGCGGGAAGCTTGACTGCCGGCCAATGACCGGCTAGGCTGTGCGCATGTCCTTGGACGACCGGCACCCCGAGACGGTTTCCGCCCCCTTTCCCGCCACCCGCTGGACGATTGTCGCTGCGGCCCAGGGCAAAGGGGCGCAGGCACATCGCGCACTCAATGAACTCTGCGGCCTTTACTGGCCCCCGGCCTATGCCTTCGTCCGCCGCAGGGGCAAATCGCCAGCCGATGCCGAGGACATCACCCAAGGCTTTTTCGCCGACCTCCTATCGCGCGGTTCCCTCGAGTCGGTGGCGGCCGACAAGGGCCGCCTGCGCACCTTCCTGCTCAAGGCGCTCACCCGCCACATGATCAATGAACATGAAAAAGCGGGCGCGGCCAAACGCGGTGGCGGCACGCCACTGCTGTCGCTCGATTTCCAGCGTGCCGAGGGCAATTACGTCGCCGAGCCCAGTCACATGATCACGCCCGAGTTGGAGTTCGAGCGCCAGTGGGCCCTGCAACTGTTAGACGCGGCCTTGGCGGAGGTGCGGCGGGACGCCGGACGCAACGGCCGCAGCGCCTTGTTCGAGGACTTGAAAGGACTCATCAGCCTTGATGCCACGCTGGTTGCCTATGACGAAATCGCCGCACGCCACGGGCTCACCGAAGGAGCGGTCAAGGCGGCGGCCCATCGGCTGCGGCAGGGATTTCGCACGGCGCTGCGGAGCTGCATCGCGGAAACCGTCAGCTCCGAGGAGGAAATCGACGATGAAATCCGGCATTTGTTCACGGTGTTCCAGACGCCGTGAGTGATGCCCCGCACGCTCGCTCCCGCTCCCTCACACCATGGGCGAATGGGCGACTGCGCAGCTTGGCAAGACGCTGAGGAATCCAATGGCCAAGGATGCGGTCAAAGCCGTAACAATCGCAAGTGGGACCGCGGTCACATCGAGATCGCCGGCCGCAAGGCGAAGACGGCGGCGCGCCGCTTGGTCCCGCTGCCTGAGAACCTCAAGACATGGCTTTCCCCGTGGCGCGGGGAGACCGGGCCGATCATTTCCATCACCGCACACTTCCTGGGCTGGACCTTGAATTGACAAGGAATGGGCAATGCATCCCGGAAAATGACTTGGCACATTCCCGGAGGGTGCCGGGACTTAGCCATAGCGGTGTGGCGCTGCGCTTCCCACCGCACTCCATACCTTCACCTGCCCGGGCGCGAGCCAAAGTCTGGAGTGCGGTGGGAAGGGCGCAGCCCGCCACACCGCTGTGGCTAAACCGTTAGAGCTGCGGAGTTCCCATGAGGCACGGTCCGTCTCGCGGCGGGCACGCCCCTCCCGAGTAACTTGGCTCCGAGGACGCCCGTTAGGGAGCGACGACATTCCTGTCGTCGAGCGGAAGGAACGTCCATGAACAGAGCCTTCGGCACGCACTCATGGGCCGCCCTTCCGCTACCACCACAAGAATGT
>JAPLUI010000372.1 GCA_026397725.1 Verrucomicrobiota bacterium
CAAAACTGCGGACGATGATTTTCTTAGGCATGCCTTACAACACCAACGCCCGTTACGGTGACGGCCAGCCGAATTGCATCATGGATGAAAAGGTCATCCGCCGTTACGAGTTGCTGCTGGATGTGTTCGCCCGTGATTTTCCAGGCGTGGACGACCTTCTGGTTTACACCTATGACGCAGATGCCTGGCTGTGCAGCGAGTTCGGGCCGTGTCTCCGTTGTCTCGGTGTGCCATTGCATGACCGCCTGCCGCAGTTCCTCAACCGGCTGACAGCCCACTGGCGCACCCTCAGTCCCCAGGGCCGCTTCTGGTTGGAACCATGGGAGCTTTCTGCCGGGCAGGTTCAGGCCTGCGTGGAGAGGGTCAATCCGGAGGGGTTCGGCCTGGCCCTGCATTGCAACATTGGCGAAGTCATGTCCACACTGCCCGTGGATCGCTGGCTGAAAAACACTGTTACCAATGCCCGCCGGCGCGATATACCGGTGATTGTTGAATACTTTCTGGGCGGTCCCAGCGAGGAAGTGGAGCCCTTGTATCACCTGGCTCATCCGCTGGTTACTTTGCGCGGGCTGAAAACTATCGCTGCGGTGCCCGGCGTGGTGGGCATCAAGGAATATTACGGCCTGAACCCGACCTGCGAGGATCCTAACCTGCGGATGACTGCCCTGTTCTTCAAGAACCCCACCATTACCGAAGAGGTCGCGCTCCAGGAGTTGGCCAAACCTTACGGCAAAGCCGCCGAAGAGATGTGTCAGTTCTGGCGGCTGACCAGCGAAGGCATGGAAGTGCTTCCGTGGGAAATCAGTTGGGCTTTTCGTGAAATCGGCCGTAGCCGAACCGACCATGCCTTATCCGCCGCCTTCTTTCGCGGGCAGGCGTGTCACACGCCAAATTGGATGTCGTCGCGGAACGCCATTTTTATGAAGACGGAAGACTCGCAGCCCGATCCATGGATGCTGGAAGACGTGCAGTTGCGTTGCCAACAGGCGGCAGAGTGCTACGAGAAAGCCCTGGTGTTGGGCAGGAAAATCCAGCCCGAGGTGCCGGAATCCTTGCGGGATGCATATTCAAAGAACCTGTCGGATTTGGCGAGCCTGCGTCGACACGCGTTAGCTTATGCCTTTCATTTGCGCGAAACCAACCTTGCTACAGTGCTGCGCAAGGCCGTGGAATTGAAACAACCATTACCACCAAAAAGCGTGGCGGAATTGCAGGCCATGCTCAAGGCCGATTTGGAAAACCATTGCGCCGAGATTGCCCCTGGATCAAAGGAAACCAAGGGTATTTGGCAAGAAATGGACCAGGCCATTATTCTGTTAGGGGAAAATCCTGATGCCTTCCTGAACAAGTATTTCACGGTTACGGCTAACAAGGAATCGAAAGGAATCTTCAGCGCGACATCGCGATGAAAACAGTCTTCTTCACGCATGGTGGCCCTAAACGAATATGATTCAATCCATCTGCATCTGAGCAGAAGTTTGTCCGCTTCAAGTTCGCCGGGCCGTGAGTGGCAAAACTGGTAGGGACCAGCGGCCTCGCTGGTCCCACTTTCCCCCTGAGGGCGAGGTGTCATGGTCCGACCATGCGCCGTGCCATGCCCCCGCCCATGCGAGCGGACAAGTGGGCGCGGCGAGGCCGCCTCGCCCTACCTTGCTCCGGGGGCGAGGGGCAGCTGGCAGCGACCTTCAGACCTTTCGACTTTCAGACTTTCCGATTTAGCTGGCCGGCGCCTCCCGCCCCCCCAATCTGTATCCCAAATGAGGGTAGACACTGAAGAAGATTGTTCTGGAAGGCTCCCAAGGGGGGGGGATAGCGTGCCCGACAGATCGGCCGCCTCCCCGTCTTCCCGACGCCGGGCGGCACCAACCGGTCGCCACAAAGAACCACCCGCAACCACGAAAGAAACAATCCACGATTCACACCATGAAAACTCTAATTCTGCTCACATGTGCCGCCGGCCTGATGCTTAGCTCGGCAGGTGCCGACGTCACCATCAGCTATCTCGGTGCTGACACCGCGAATGCCGCTACCTGGCGAAGCACCAGTGTTGCCAAGAACCCCACCCTCGACGTGGATGGCGATAATGCCTACGGTACCGCTGGCTATGCCCTGGTCAGTTATACAGGAACACCAGGAGGTTCGCTTGGTGTTTCGGACTGGGTCGCGGATCTCCCGGGCTTCGTGTCCCTAACGGCATCAAGCGGTAATAGGTGGTTTCATGTGAACTATCCGGACATCGACGATCCGGCTCAGCCGATTGGCCCGACCGTCGCCGACCTGACCGCTCCACCTACAGGCTACAATAACCCTACGGTAACCTTCACGATCACCAGCGCTCAGGATTTCGTGTTTTCGGTGCTCAGCACACACGATGCGCAAGGCCCCGGAACCCTTACGGTCACGGGTCCCGGAGGAGCGACCGCCAGCCATACGGATACCACCACGCTAGTCGGGATGTATTTCTTCGAGATGAAGGGTTTTCAAGCAGGCGATACCTTCACATTGACTGCGACAGCGAGCAACGGCAAGTTCTCCGCCGTTGCTTTTGACGCCATTGCCGCGCCGCCCACCTATTCGATTGTGCTCGCCAGCCCGGCGAACAACCAGATCTTCAACTCCACGGCTTCGGTTTCCGCGACGGCCTCGGTCTTCAGCGGCACGTCGCCTTTCACGGTGAAGTTCTATCTGGACTCCAATCTGGTCTCGACGACCAACGACGCCCCGACAACGGTGACCGTGGACCTCGGCGTGCTGTCCTTCGGATCGCACACCCTCTACGCCACCGCCACCGACAGCACATCGATGACGGTCACTTCGGCGACCAGCACGATCTCGGTCGAAACCGACACCACCGCGCCGACGCCGGACCCGATGACCTTTGCCAGCGTGCCGGCGAGTGCTAACGCGACCTCGATCAGCATGACGGCCACCACCGCCACCGACGCGCTCAGCCCGCCGGTGCAGTACTGGTTCGAGAACACCACCAACAGCAACAACTCGGGCTGGATCTCAAGCACGGTCTGGACGGATACCGGGCTGACGGCCGGCGTGACCTACGGCTACCGGGTCAAGGCGCGCGACGCAGCCACGACGCCGAACGAGACCGCCTTTTCGGCCATCCTCAACGGAGTCCCGGTGGATCCTACGTTTCCCGTCACCTGGGATGCGAACAACACCGGCGCAGGCCAGACCGACGGCGACGGCACCTGGCTCAACGCGAGCCAGTGGTGGGATGGTTTCGCCAACGGCAACTGGAATAACAGCATTCCCAACAATGCCGTCATCGGCAACGGCGGCGCCGGCGGGACGATCACGGTGGGGACGGTCACCGCGGGCAGCGTGACATTCACCAATTTCACCGGCAGCTATGCGTTGTCGGGCGGCAGTCTGTCTCAGAGCGGCGGCATCACGGTTGCCGCGAATGCCGGCAACGTGACGCTCGGTACAGTGATAAGCGGCGCCGGCGGTATCACCAAGGCCGGCACGGGCACGCTGACCCTCCCCGCCAACCACACCTACACCGGGGCGACGATCGTGAACGGAGGCACTCTCTCGTTGACCGGCACCACACTCAACGGCAGCGGCATCAGAGGCTCCGCCTCAATCAACGTAGCCGCCGGGGCGATGATCGAAGCTACGACGGTGCTAAACCTGCTTCCCAATACTGGATGGACGATCGCCGGCACGGTCAAGACTGGGAATGGGTATTTAAAAAGCCAGGAAATTAGCGGTGCCATCACCTTGAACGGCGGCACGCTGACCAGTGATACGGCAGCGGGGTGGGAGTGGGGTGCTTACATCTTTTCAAACACCACGGTCATCACGACCGGTGCCAGCACCATTAGCGCGGTCACCGCGGCCTTTGGTGGCACGAACACGTTCAGCCCTACCAGTGCCAGCGACACGCTCACCATTTCCAGCATTCTAGGGATATATACTTATCATGTAAATGATATTTATGCTAATGCTTATAAAGGCTCACTGATCAAGACGGGTGCGGGCACCGTGATCCTCACCGGCGCGAACCAATACAGGGGCACCACCACGGTCAACGAGGGCACGCTCGCCGTCACCGGATCGCTCGGTGCCACGGCCGTGACCGTCAACAGCCCGGCCACCCTGGCCGGCAATGGCAACATCGGCGGCAGCGTCACCATCGCCCCGGGTGCGCACCATGCCCTCGCCGTCGCCGCCACTGCGGGCACCCAGGTCACCCGAGCCATCACCGGCACGCTGGCGATGGATAGCAGCATCCTCGACCTCACCGCCGCGTCCACTCCCGCCGCTGGCGAGTACGTGCTGGCCACCGCCACCGTCGCCATCACCGGCACTGCCGCCACCATCAATTACAACGGCATCAGCGGAGGAACGGTTTCAGTGGATACCACGAGCACCCCGCAAAGGCTGTTGCTCACGGTGGGCAGCAACCCCTACAGCACCTGGGCCAATGGCACCTTCGCCAATGGGGCCACATTGTCGGACAAGGATCCCGACCGCGATCCTGACGGCGATACGCTGACCAACCTCCAGGAATACGCCTTCGGCACCGATCCCACGGTTTCATCCTCCGGTGAAATCGTGGTGTCAGGAGCCAGCGTCACGCCGGGGGCACCCAAAATCGTGGCTGACAATGGCAGTTATTACATGGTGTTTGGCCGCCGCAAGGACTACGTGGCCGCTGGACTGACCTACACGGTCGAGTTCACCGCCGGCTTGGATTTATGGGGTGACAACGACGATAACACCAACCCTCCCGAGTCGATGGGGGCCAGTGACGGAACGGTTGACGCGATGCGGGTGCTGTTCCCGCCTAGCGTGCATGTTGCGAATGGCGATGTGAAACCGAACTTCGCCCGGGTGCGGGTGGTGCTGGCACCGTGAGGGTTGAGGTGAGTCATCAGTCACTAGTCATCAGTCATCAGAGGTCAGAACACGGGGCGTGCCAGCGCCCCCCGTACCTTCCGGAAAAATCCTAACTGCCATAGCCGAAAGCAAACGATGAAACCACAACACCTGCATTTCCCCGCATGCATCGCCCTTGGGTTGGTGATGCCCGCCTCGGCGGACGTCATCTACAGCAACCTCCAGGACATCGGCATCCCCGCCAACCCGTCCTCTTCCACCGATAACTGATAACTGATAACTCTCTTCCTCCTCTGACCCCTGACTTCCGACCACCAATCCGCAATCTCCAATCCCCCCACGAAAAGAGAATCTCGTTGTAGGAAACCTAAACAAGAACCGGAACCATCATGCGCTTACTCATTCTATCCCCTTTGCTCTGTGCCATCGCCACCTCGGCAACGGCGGCAGACACCTATGCGATTGACCTGGATACCACCAAGAAAGCTGCGGTTTTTGAGGGGCTTGGCGCGCTCAGCGCCGGCGCCTCGTCGCGTTTGCTGCCGGATTATCCGGAACCGCAGCGCAAAGAGATTCTCGATCTCTTATTTAAGCCCCGTTACGGTGCATCGTTACAGCATTTGAAAGTTGAAATTGGTGGCGATGGCGATTCCGGCGTCGGTTGTGAGCCAAGCCATATGCGCACGCGTAGCGATGTGAATTTCACCCGTGGATATGAGTGGTGGTTGATGGTCGAGGCACGCAAGCGGAAGCCCGCCATTTTTCTTGATACCCTAGCGTGGACCGCCCCGGGTTGGATTGGCGAGGGAAAAATTTATTCCCAAGACATGGCTGACTACGTGGCGACATTTATCGAAGGCACGCAAAAAACCCATGGTCTGACCATCAACTACACCGGCATTTGGAACGAACGGCCCTATGACGCGAATTGGATCAAGGTGTTGCGTCGAACGCTGGACGCCAAGGGTCTCAAACAGGTGCAAATCGTCGCCGCTGATGAATTCAACATGAAATGGCGCATCGCCGATGACGCCGCCAAAGATCCTGAATTAAATCAAGCCATCGCCGTATTCGGCGAACATTATCCACTGCAATACACCATGCCTACCGCGGTTGCCCGGGCCAGCGGCAAGCGATTGTGGTCGAGCGAAGATGGTCCATGGAGCGGCACCTGGGAGGGTGCGGGTAAACTCGCCAAAATGTTCAACCGCAACTGGATCATGGGCGGCATGACCAAGACGATCTCCTGGAGCCTGATCAGCAGCTATTACGACCATTTGCCGATGCCCGGTTCGGGTTTGATGAAAGCCAACACGCCCTGGTCGGGGTATTATGAGGTGCAGCCAGCGGTGTGGTCCTTCGCGCACACGACGCAATTCACCGAACCCGGGTGGCGTTATCTGGACGGCAATGCCTGTGGCATGGTGCCCGATAACAATGGCAGCATCGTATCGTTGGTGGCACCGGATGGTAAGGACGTGTCTATCGTCGCGGAAACCATCGACCGGAATCAGCCGTTGACCTTGAACGTGCAGGTGCCTGCGGCTTTTGCCGAACGTCGTTTCCATATCTGGCGCAGCAATGCCACCGCACAGTTTATTCGCGTCGGCGAGCAGGTGCCGGTCGCGGACAAACTGAACATCGAACTCGAAGCCAACGGCATCACTACCATTTCGACCACCACCGGTCAGAAAAAAGCGGTCCCGTCGATTCCCGAAGAAAAATCCTTTCCCAGCACGTATCAGGATGATTTCGAAGCCCGCAAACCCGGCCAATTGCCGCGCTATAGTTCAGACCAGGGCGGCATTTTCGAAGTCGCCAAGCGCACTGACGGCAAGGGTCGTTGCTTGCAGCAGGTGATTGGTCGCCGTCCCATTGAATGGATCTACACCCCCGATCCCGTGACCTTTCTGGGCGATCCCTCCTGGGTCAATCAGACCATTTCCGTGCAAGCCCGTTTTCTGACCGCAACGGCCGATCCCCAAGCCTTCGTGGCCGTGCTGGTTCGGGTGGTCAATAAAGTGATGGGAGTCAAAGTCTGGAATGCGCATGCCTTGCGGCTGTATGCGACCGGCAACTGGGAACTGCGGGCGGGCGAAAAGGTATTGGCCCAAGGACACGTGATGGCTCCTGGCGATACGTGGCATCGCTTACAGTTAAAAGCAGAACGCCGTCGCCTGATCGCCCATATCGATCATACGGAAGTCGTTTCCATCGAGAGTAAGATGACCTCTGGCATGGTTGGTTTGGGCAGCGGCTGGCACCAGGCGCAGTTCGACGATCTCTCCGTTTCGGGAAAATCCGCCGAGCCTCTCAGCTTGGCGGGCGCTCACGTCACCGCTTCAAGCTCCTACGATAATTCCTATCAACCGGCTCTAGCGGTGGACGGTAACCCTCAGACGCGTTGGAACAGCGCGGAAAATAAAACTCCCGACAATACATTTACCGAAGAATGGTTGGCCGTGGAACTCACCAAACCAACCGCCATCAATGGTGTGCGCTGCGTTCCTTTCTTAGGCGAACGAATCAAAGCATACCGGGTCCAAGTCTGGGCACAGGACGCTTGGAAAGACGTGGTCGTTGGTAAGGCAATGGGCACCGAACCTCGTCTGGATTCCTTCCCCACGGTCACCACCACCAAGGTCCGCCTGCTCATCACAGAGGCCACCCGCTCGGTTTCGTTCTGCGAATTCCAGATGTTCAATCACATAGACGATGCGCCATGAACCGTGTTTCGGGGAATCTTCCCACTCTCAGAATCCCAATATTCATTGGCAACAAGTCAGCAAGTGAGGTGCCAATCGCGTTTTGCCTGTATCCGGCGAGACGCGATGCACCGGTAGACGATCAGAGTTCTGCCGAGGCCGAGCAACCGTAAGCGTCGTATAATTGCCCCCTATGCGTGTCTAGGGCGGGTTGGGCGCGAATCGGGCCGTGACCCGTGACCCGTGACCCGTGACCCGTGACCCGTGACCTCCCGAAAACACCCCAATCTGTATCCCAAATGAGGGTAGACACTGAAGAAGACTGTTCTTGAAGGCTCCAAAGGGAGGGATAGCGTGACCGACAGATCGGTTGCCTACCCGTCTTCCCGACGCCGGGCGGTGCCAGCCGGTCTCCACAAACAACCACCCGCAACCACGAAAGAGACAATCCACCATCCACACTATGAAAAATCTAATTCTGCTCACATGTGCCGCCGGCCTGATGCTTGGCTCGGCAGGTGCCGACGTCACCATCAGCTATCTCGGTGCTGACACCACGAATGCCGCTGCCTGGCGAAGCACCAGTGTTGCCAAGAACCCCACCTTCGACGTGGATGGCGATAATGCCTACGGCACTGCTGGCTATGCCCTCGTCAGTTATACAGGAACACCAGGAGGTTTGCTTGGTGTTTCGGACTGGGTCGCGGATCTCCCGGGCTTCGTTTCACTATCGGCATCAAGCGGCAATAGGTGGTTTCATGAGAATTATCCGGACATC
>JAPLUI010000324.1 GCA_026397725.1 Verrucomicrobiota bacterium
AATAAGAAATGAGCGATGGGGTGCCAGTGGCAGGCTGCCAGAGGAGCGGCTTGACCACCATCCGGAAGCAATCTTATCCGTGCAATCCGTGGTGAAAAATCTTGCCGCAGGAGCCACCTCCGGGGTGCCTGGTCTGGCGGGTGGCAGCAGTGCCGCTGCGGTGTCATATCTTGCTCTTACTTGATCATTGAATGCTGGAAGTTGTAATCTATCTCTTCATGGATCATTGGCCGATGAGCCGTCTGAATTCAACATTCAATTTTCAAGTGGCAGAATGGTCGATACGGTGACCTTGCTTGCGCTTGCCGCGGTCGCGACGGCATCATCCCGAGGAATCCACCGTGCCACCTTGCTGGTCACGCACGGCAACATACCCGGCAGCGCCGGCCTTGAACCGGCCCGGACAGCACCAGAATGTGCCAAGCCACCGAATCTGAGATCGTTTACCGAGTTCCGCATGAAATTCCCCAGGAACCAAGACTCCTCTTTTGAACACCTCAATCAGTTACCAATGCGGACGCACTGGGCCGACCGCGCCGCTCAGTTCGGGCGTTGTCTCGGAACGGGTGAGTCTGCACGCGGCGAACTCGTTCACCCCGATTGGTCTGCGGCGGGTGCTGGAGGCTGGCATCGTGGTGGCAACGCGCTGGTGGCTGAAGGAATTACTGGAAAAGGCTTGCCTAGGGCTCGCGCCCGTGTAGAGTGCCGTCGTGAGCATTCAAGAGATCAGGTCAGAGCTTGAGATTCTGCCGGCGGAGGAGCGGCGGAGGTTGGCGGCGTTCCTTGTTGCGTTGAGACACCGGGATCTGGCGGGTTACCGTGCGCGGATGGCCCAAAGAATTGATGACGCCAAGCCGGAGAACTGGCTTACGCTTGAGGAACTGGACCAGAGGCTGCAATCCTGACTCATGCAATGCCGCTTGTTGATTTCGATCGAGGTAATCGAGTTCATGGAGCGACTTCCATCAAGGACGCGCAGGTTGCTCAGGAACGGGATTGCGGTGATCGGTCGGGATCCGATGGGTAGGTCTGGCGTAACTCTCAAAAAATCCGCGCAATCCGCTCAATCCGCGTAATCCGCGGTTTTCATTCCTGGATCATATTGGCGTTCCTTGCGTTCTTTTGCGGCTGGTCATCTTCGTTTGTCAAAGATGATTTCGTTGCCGCGACTGGCTATCAGTTTGTAGGTGCGTTTCATAACTTGGCTTGCCGGAGGGTGGTGCGTTCCGGCATCCTCCTGCCTGCCAGCCGGCCGCGTCGTTTGTCGCGCACCATCCGCACGCCAGTGCGCACCCTATTTGCGGGCCATTGCCAGGTCTTCAGCGTCATTGGCATGCGGCTTGGACGGAGCGATGCCAGGGCGTGGTCGGGACGCCATGGGAAACATCCGTCCCGGATGTTAGGGAAGACGGGCGTCCCCGCCTGTTGTGACCAGGATATAGAATGCAAGCCGTTGCTCTAGCCGTCGCAAAACAGGCGGGACGCCCGTTTTCCCTCTCAGCCGGGACGGCCGAGTTCCCCCGATCACCGCGGTGATGGCGGCGGAGGTGGGCGGACAGGTCCAACTCGTGAAACCATCAGGCATCATCCCCCGTCCGACGGGTCAGACATGTCCGACCCGTCGGACTACCTGCCCCGAAAACTCCCGACCAGCCACAGAACGACGTGGTTGTGCTGTTCTCGTTAGCCACCGGAACAGGTGTTCGCGGCGTGGTTACCTCGGTGCAAGCCGGGGTGTCGATCACGCTCACGGCCAACCTCGGCCTGGCACTGGCACCCGGCGACAAGGTTCCCCTGATGGTCTCCAAGGCGCAGATTCCGGTCGGTGCCGCCACCCAGCAAGCCAATGCGCCCTCCGTGTTCGTTGTCCATGAAGGCCCGGCCCTGATCGAACTCGACGGCACGTTGGCCTGTCGCATCAACCTGGTGGCGGGCGAGTATGCCTGAGTTTCCCGGTCTGGTCTGCGGGGTTCGTGGGCCCTCTCTTCGGGAGACCGGAGGGGTGCATGTTGTTTGAGATCCGCGCAATAGGTTAAGCCTCGCTTGATCTATTGCGTATATCTCAAACAACCCCATTGGCCTTGGATTGTGGCAATCTGGACATGATCGGGCTACAATTCCATTTTTGAATCAAATATGGAATTTCAGCTTCCCAAATTCCAACTTCGTGGCTATCCTTACCATGTGATCCGACCCGTGACAGGCAAGTACAACACCGTTTCGACCGCTGGAGAAGCGTTCAAGGCGTTTGTTCCCAGCCCGCTGCCTCCGGAACCCCCCATCGTTCTGGGCGGCACCCTGGAACAACTCCACGCCGAGGCCTTGGTGGCCCTCGGGAGATTGGATGGCATCACCAGCCTGCTGCCTGACCCGAAACAATTCCTTTACACATACGTGAGAAAGGAGGCGGTCGCATCGTCACAAATCGAAGGTACCCAGTCCTCATTGGCCGATCTGCTTGCCCATGAAATGGAGTCGGCTCCGGGTGTTCCGCTCGATGACGTGCGGGAAGTCTCAGACTGCGTGGCGGCATACGACTATGCGGAACACCGGTTGACCGACGGCTTTCCACTTTCCCTCCGTCTCATCGCGGAGGCTCACGCGAAACTGCTCGCCAGCGGTCGGGGGCGAACTCAATGCCCGGGGGAATTCAGGCGGAGCCAGAATTGGACCGGCGGCAGCCGCCCGGGAAACGCCAGGTTCGTTCCGCCACCTCCGGACGAGGTGATGACCTGCATGGGATTGCTGGAAAAATTCCTGCACGATGATCCCGTTAGAACGCTCCCGTTGATCAAGGCCGCCCTGGCGCATGTGCAGTTCGAATCGATCCATCCCTTCCTGGATGGCAACGGACGTGTCGGTCGCCTGCTCCTCACCCTGATCCTGAGAACCGAAGGACTGTTGAAATATCCGATCCTGCACCTGTCGCTCTTCTTCAAGGAACATCGCGCCAGATATTACGAACTGCTCCAGGATGTGCGCGTCACGGGAAACTGGGAGGCGTGGCTCGACTTCTTCCTTCAAGGCGTGCGGGACATGGCGACCAGAACCGCATCCGACATTCACAGATCCTTGGACTTGTTCGAGCGGGACCGGCAGCGCATTGGCGCATTGGGCCGTAGGGCGCGTTCGTCGCTGCTGATCCACGACCAATTGAAGCGGCAGCCGCTGGCCTCGATCACGGCACTCGCCGCGGCCACGAATCTCACCCCGACGACCATCGCCTCGTCGCTCGGCACACTGCGGAGCCTGAAAATTGTCAGGGAAGTCACGGGAGGAAGCTATGGCCGGCTCTATGCTTATGATGGCTATCTCGCGATCCTGGCTGAGTGAACGGAAGCAATTCATTGAGCCAAGCGCGGCGCTTGACTCACAGGCGTGCCGTAGCATGGGACTTGAATCCGATAACAACCTCGACTGCATCGAACAGGTGAGCACCCCCAAGGGCATCGAGCTTGCCCTCCAGGTCACACTTCCTGGGCTGGACCTTGACAAGGAATTGGCAATGCATCCCGGAAGATGACCTGGCACCTTCCGGGGGGGGCCGGGAGCGGCATCCGGTCGGAGATGTTAGGCACAGCGCTGTGGCCAAACCGTTAGAGCGGCGGGGTTCCCATGAGGCCCGCCGAAGATTTCAACATTCAACATTCAACTTCCAACATTCAATGATCAAGTCAGAGCAAGACATGACACCGCATCGTCACTGCTGCCACCCGAAACCCATGCGCGGATGAATCACGAATTCGTCTGAAACGCCAACAAGTGCCAATTCATTTTCCGTCGGGATCAGGAACTGTGGAGTTGTTCGGCGTCAATTTCAAGGACCTCGCCAAGGGGGCCGGGAATTTGGTCGGCGCGGGCGCTCCGGTGCTTGGCGAACGGGTGGCGGAGGCGGCACGGAAGGCGGGCGAATCCGGCACCGAAGACCTGATCGACACCACCGGACTGCGCGGCAGCATGGGCAAGGTGGTCCAGTCGATCCACGATTCCATGCTGAAACCCCAGGAGGTGAAGCAGGCCGCCAAAGCCGCCAGCAAGGCCAGCGACACGGGACAATCCATCCCCGAGCATGCCAGCCGCCTTGACCCCATCGTCACGTCGCTTGGCAAGATCGGCGGCGGCGGCTACTCGACCGGCACCCTCGACGCCCTGCGCGAGAACAACCTGCTTACCGGCGAAACCAACAGCATTGGAAGCCGTGGGCCGAGCAATACCTCAACCCGAATTCAACCACCTGGTCGCGGGACAAGCTGCCCCCGGCGGCTCCCCCGGCAAACCGACCGAGTGACAGACGAACCTCCGGATGGGTTGACGCCATTGCCGCAGCCACAACCCGAATTCTCCCGTCCAGGCGCCAGCCCATCGACCTCGACCTCGACTATGTTCGCAACGCCATCGTCGCCGCCGCCTCGATCCTTCAATAGGACTGGTCCGCAGCTCAGCCCCTGCGCCGAAACGCCAGAGTGCGCAACACGGTGTCCAACACCGTGTCCAGATGCGTGCCCAGATCCGCGGCAAGAAAGCGCAGCACGAAATACCCGTTGGCCTGCAAGGCCGCGTCCTTGCGCCGGTCGCGCCGCCATGCGTCGGCCTCACCCAGATGCTGGCCGCCGTCGATCTCGAGTACCAGGCGCGGTTCCGCTGCCAGGAAATCCACCTCCATCTGGCTGCGCTCGTCGAAGGGAATCGGCAGCACCGCATTGAGGCGGAACACCCCCGCCAGATCGGGCAGCGACTCTAACCGCCGATAGAGAAACGCCTCGCTTGCGCTTCGCGCCCGCGCGGCACCCTCGGCCCCTGCGGCGGGCGAGGTGGTGGCATGCAGAAACAACTGGGCCAGGGGACGGTCCACGCCATCGCGGATCAACCTGCGCACGCTGGCAGCATAGTCGTGTTTCCACTGGGTATCGACCGGCAGCGGCACCTCGGCCGGCCAGCCCGGCAAGGCACTGGCGGGCAGCAGAATGGTATAACCCACCGCTTCATAACCCGCACAGCGTTTGTTGAACATCCGCGACAGCATTGGCACGTCCAGGTCCGCATAATCATAGACCCGCACGGTGCGCTTGCCATCATGCAACCGGTGCAAGCGTCCGACATATTGCGCGATGGTGCCGTGCCAGGACACCGGCATGGTTAGAAACAGGGTGTCCAGCCGCGCATCGTCAAAGCCCTCGCCGAGGAAGCGTCCGGTGGCGATCAACACGCGGCCTGCCGCGGGTGGCATCGCCCGCACGCGCTCCAGCGCCGCCAGCAAGGCCTTGCGCCCCATGCCACCTTGCAGCGTGATGACGTGTGGCACCGCCTCGCCCAGGAGCCCGGCCAACAGTTGCAGATGCTCCGTCCGTTCTGTTAGTACAACTGGCGAGCGGCCTGCCCGCACCGCTTCCACCACCTCCGCGCAAATCATCCGGTTGCGGAATTCCGCATGCACCACCGCGTCACAGAGCCGTTGAAACTCCACCCGCTTGTCTTCCGCCGGCTCACCTCCTGGCAGCCAGCCGGTCGAGCGGACCCAAACCTCGTGGCTGAACGGACGTTCGGCCGCCTGCCGCCGTGCATCCACCTTGTGCCGCACCGGGCCGCACTGCATGAAAATGATCGGATGATGCCCGTCCTTGCGCGTCACCGTCGCCGAGAGTCCGGTGACATATCTGGCCTTGGCCCGCCGCGCCACCAACTCGAAACTTCGCGCCGAGAGGTGATGGCATTCATCCACCACCAGGTGCCCATAGTCGGCCACCAAGTCCTGCACCACGTCCTTGCGGATCACGCTTTGGATCAGGGCCACGTCCACGTTGCCGGTTAGCTTCTTGCGTCCGCCGCCCCAGCGGCCGATTGCCTTGGGCTCCATTCCTAGAAACTGCGACAAGCGCTCGACCCACTGTTCTAACAACTGCTGCCGGTGGACCAGAATCAGGGTGTTGACGCGGCGCTGTGCGATCAGCCATGCCGCCAGCACCGTTTTGCCAAACGCGGTGGTTGCCGCCAACACGCCGGTATCATGGGCCAGCATCGCCGCTCCCGCCTGTTGCTGCTCCTCCCGCAAGGTTCCGCAAAACTCCACCGCCAGTTCCCGCCCGTGGCAGCGTTCATCCCGCACCGCAACCGCCACGTGCAAGGATGCTAACAACCCCATCACTTCCTCGAAACACCCGCGCGGCAGGGCGAGGTGCAAGGGATGATCCTCCGCACAGGCCACGATGCGCGGCTTGTCATAGGTCGGCAGGCGCATCGCCTGCGCCCGGTAAAACTCCGGGTTCTGAAATGCCGCCAGCCGCACCAGCGCATTCCGCAGCGAGGGGCCCAGGCCCGCTTTCGGGAGGTATATCTGATCACCTAACACCAATTCGATGGTGGCCGGCATTTCACCCGTCGGCAAGGCTTCCCGCTGGCGTGAGGGTGGTGCCGCCCACGGTTCGGGCTCGTCTTCATCCAGCGTCACCAGTCTCACGCCCACGATTCGCCCGCGGCCTTCCGCCGCGGTCACGATTTCCTCCAGGCGTTGGAGCGTGATCCGCTCGACCCCCGCCAGCACCGCCCACGGATCTTCATACGGCACCAGCGCGTCGTCCACAAACACGCTGTTGCCCGCCTCTCGCGGGGCTTTCTGCAAGGGCAGCGCGATCAGATTGCCAAAGCCGCCGCTTGGCAACGTGTCCTGATTCGGGAAAAACCGGTCATACGAGCGCAGGCCGACTTCCGGTCGCCGTTCCATCGTCTCGGTCAGCAGATGCGCCCCCAACTTGCGGGCCAGCACGGCTGGCACCGCCTCCGCAAAGAACCACCACAGGTGCCCGCCGTTACCCGAGCGCGACCTCTCCAACAGCGCCGGAATGGCCAACTTCCGGCAGGTTGTGAGCATCGCCGCCGCATCCTCCCGCCAGTGTTCGCCATCGAGATCCGCCGCCAGCAGCCAGCAGCGCTCGTCCAGCAACATTGGATAGAGTCCCATCACGAATTCGCGGCCCCGCTCGTCCGCACCCGACAAATGCCAGCGCACGACCTCATCGCTCACCGGCAGGAACCGCTGGCACGCGCACTCACCGCAGCGGATTTTCGGTTTCTCGCAAACCCCCCGCACCCATTCATTGCCGCACACCGGCTGGTATCCGGCCCGCCCGGTTTTCCCGCTGGTGAAGCGCCGCGCATACACCTCCTCCCGCCCGCGGAACAAGGCCCGGAACAAGGCGATCTTGTCCGCCACCGCCGAGGTCCGGTCCACCCGCACAGCTCGCCCAGCCACCGCCGTGGCGGACGGCTGCGATGCAATCTGCAAATCCCGCGTCACGTCCGGCATGCTACATCCCGCCGCCCGCCGGGAAAGGCCGATTTTCGGCGATTTTTTTTTGATTTTTTTGTTGCGCCCGTCGAGGAATTGCATACCCTGCGGCCAAGTGGTCCGCGAGCGGGCTACCTGAGTGGCTGCAAGACCGCTCGTAAACCTTTGGGAAAAGGAGTGCTGTCATGATCAAATTTGATGGGTCACCCGTACGGAGCACCAAGGCGTTGACGCGCTGCCCTCAGCGGCAGGACCGGACGCTGCCAGTGGGGATGTTTGCGCCGGCGGCAAGCACGGAAATCCCAAGTTCCATTTCGTTGTCTCCCCAGATTCGCCGCTGTCGCGCCTCCGCCCTCGCCCCTGCGGAGCACGCGGCACCCTGCGGCGGGTCCCGTTCTAACCATTACGTTCAACCGGGGCTCCGGAAAGGAAACGCACCATCATGAAACCACGACGCCCCCTGAACCATTGGATCTTTGTGGCCTTCGGTTTGCCCTGCACGGCCTTCGCTGCGGATTCTTACTGGAACGGTGCCACCGGCAACTGGACCTCCGCCAATTGGAACCCAAGCGAGCCCACGCTGAATGAAGACGCCATCATCAATGGCGGCACCGCGCAGATTACGGACGGCAACTCCGAGTATGCCGACGACCTGTTTCTGGGCCAAACCAGCGGCCAGAGCGGCCATATCTCCATGGGCGGCGGCTACCTGCTGGTCGAACACGACCAGTACATCGGATACGGGGGCGTCGGCACCTTGACGCAGAATGGCGGCGAGAACCGCTGCTCATACGGGCTCAGCAACTACGATCTCCATCTCGGCTATGCGGCGGGAAGTTCCGGCACCTACACGATGACCGGCGGCACCCTCTACACCGGTGACCAATATATCGGCCGACTGGGCACCGGCAGTTTCATCCAGAGCGGCGGCACCAACAATGTGTCCGCCACCGGTTCGGGTGTCGCGGACCACATGTATATTGGTTGGGCCAACAGTTCCGGGTACGGCTCTGGCACCTACCGGCTCAGCGGCACCGGCCTGCTCGTCCTCAACCACAAGAACAGCAACATCTACGTCGGCGGAGAATACAGCAGCACCTTCCCACCGGGCCGCTTCGAGTGGTTCAGGGAAGGCGGCATCTCCTGGACCGACCCGAGCGGCAATGGCGGCATGGTCATGGGCGCGAACGGCACGCTCGCCATGGGCTACAGCTTCAACTCGATCCCCACCATGGTCAGCGGCTTGCAGAATGCCACGCTGGAAGTCACCAACGGCGCGACGGTGACCAAGGTCAATGACGGCATCGTTTCCTCGGTCAACTACTTGCGCTTTGGCAGCGCCACCGGGGCCGGCTATGGCACCCAGACGGGCGGCACCGTGCAAGTCGGCCAAGCCGCCTATATCGGCGATGGCGGGACCGGTGTCGCCACCCAGACCGGTGGCAATTTCAACACCACCACCCACCTCTACCTCGGCCTCAATGGTGCCCAAGGCACCTATCGGCTCAAGGGTGGCACGCTGAGCGTCGGCTCTAACATCTTTGGCGGCACCGGCACCGGCACGCTGGTGCTGGATGGCGGCACGCTGAGCCTGAGCGGTACCATCTTCAATGTCACCAACCTGGTCGTGGGCGACGAGCAGGCCGGCTCCTGGACGCTCGGAGCGGGCAAGACGCTAACGGTTGCCAGCCACGTCGTCGGCAAGAACTACAACGGCTCGTTCACCCAATCCGGCGGCATCAACAACGCCGGCACGCTGACCCTCGGCCAGACCAGCGGCAGCGGCACCTACCTGCTGACCGGTGGCTCGCTGAACGTCAGCGGACAGGTGCTCGATGGTACCGGAACCGGCACGCTCCAGATCGATGGCGGGACCTTCGCCCCCTCCGGCAGCGTGACGGTGGACAACCTCAAGGTCGGCATCACTGCCGCCGGTAGCCATACCCAGGCGGCCGGCAGTTATAGCATCAGTACCCTGACTCTCGGCAATGGCACCTACCGCCTGGCCGGTGGCTCGCTCGCCGCCGGAGGTGTCTCTAACACCGCCGGCACCGGCACGCTGAACCTTGACGGCGGAACGTTCAGCCCCAGTGGCACCGTGACCGTGGACAACCTCGGCGTCGGGATCGCCTCCGCCGGTTCCCACGGCCAGACCGGCCAGACCTACAGCGTCGGCACGCTGACCCTGGGCAACGGCACTTACACCTTGACCGGCGGCTCGCTCGCAGTGAGCGGCGAGGTGCTCAACGGTACTGGGACCGGCACGCTTCAGATCGATGGCGGAACCTTCACCTCGGCCGGCGGCGTGGCAATGGACCACCTCAAGGTCGGCATCGCCGCAGCGGGCAGCCATACCCAGACGACCGGCAGTTATAGCATCGGCACGCTCACCCTCGGCAGCGGAACCTATCGCCTGGCCGGCGGAACGCTCGCCGCCGGAGGAGTCTCTAACACCACCGGAGCCGGCACGCTGAACCTTGACGGCGGGACCTTCAGCCCCTCGGGCGCGGTGGCTGCGGACAATCTGGGTCTTGGCATCGCCTCCGCCGGTTCCCACAGCCAGACCGGGCAGAACTATAGCATCGGCATCCTGACCCTGGGCAACGGCACCTACACCTTGTCCGGCGGCACGCTGGCGGTGAGCGGCGACGTCATCAACAGCACCGGCACCAGCACCCTCGTCCTCGACGGCGGGTCCTTCCTGCCCAATGCCAACGTCAACGTCGATGCCTGGAAAATCGGCCAGAATGCCACCGCGTCCTTCCATCAGACCAGCCGCATTTACGCCGTCGCGGGCGATTTGTCGCTCGGCGTCAACGCGGGTGGTGACGGCACTTATCAGCTCTCGAGCGGGGCCACCCTGACCGTTGGCGGGGCGCTGGTCAACGGTGCCGGCACCGGCACCCTGATCCTCAACGGCGGCACCTTCAATCCCGTCGGCGCGGTCGATGTCGATAACCTCAAGCTCGCCGACACCATCGACGTCAGCTTCACCCAGACATCCAACAGCTACACCGCCGCCAGCCTTTTGTTAGGCATGAACGTCGGCCGCAGCGGCACCTGGCGCCTGGATGGCGGCACGCTGAATGTGGCGGCAATTCCCGACAGCCCCGGCACCAGCAGTCTGATCCTCAACGGCGGGACGATGGCGGCCAGCGGCGACCTCTGGATCGATCACCTGACGGTGGGCCTCACCCGATCCGCCAGTCATGTGCAAACGGGCTCCAGCGTCACCGTTTCTAACAACCTGAGCCTCGGTTACGACTCGACCTACACGCTGGCCGGCGGGAGTCTGAACGTGGCGGCAGCGATCAAGGGCGGCGGCGGCGGCAGCACGCAGCTCACCCTCAATGGCGGCACTCTATCCGCTGGCGGCGAGGTCTCGGTGATGCACGTGGTGGTGGGCGACGACAAGTCCGGCAGCCACACGCAATCCGCGAACACCTGGTCGGTGGGCGGCACCATGACGCTCGGCCAGAACCCCGGCGGCTACGGCTCCTATGTGTTGTCCGGCGGGCAATTGCAGGTCAAGGGCGCCCTGACGATCGGTGCCGGTGGCACGGGACGCTTCGATTGGCAGACCGGCACCCTGGGTGTCGGCGAGATGAACTTCGGCACCAACAGCACCCTGGCGCTTGGCTTCGGGGTGGCCATGGAGAATCTGGCCGACGGCTCGCTGTATGGTGGCAGCCAGGCCCCGGGCAACCTCGAGCGTGCCGTGCTGGAACTCAGCCGCGGCTCCAGCACCCAGCGCACCGCCGACCTCACGCTGCGCGAACTGAAGCTGGCCGTCGGCATTGGCGCGGCCGACTACAGCATGAAGGGTGGTGCGCTCACGGTGAACCGCCTGGAAGTCGGTTCCATGGGGATGGCCAGCGGCGCGTTCACCCAAACCAATGGCACCGTTGTCGTGGCCGCCTCACTGGTGGTGGGCAACATGCCGGGAACCGGCGGAACCTATCAACTCCAGGGCGGCATGCTCGGCGGCACCGGCGGACTGAGCCTGCGCCCGTTCGGCGGGCCGGGTGAGGCCACCTTCACCGGCAACGGTACCGTCGCCCTAACCGGCCCGCTGGTCAACAACGGGCGGGTGGTGGCCGATGGTTTGGGTAGCAGCCGCTCCCTCGACCTGTCGGCGGCGGCCGGGGTGCTCAACTCGTTCGAGAACCAGGTCGGCGAGCGCCACGGCTGGGGTGCCGAAAACGGCGGCCGGCTCATCCTGCCTGCCATCCCGGTGATCCCGGCAGGCCTGTTCTACAATTGGGGCGAATCGCCGAGCGGAAATGGCGAATTCTCGCTTGACCTGGTCAACAGCGCACAACTCACCTTCCACGGTCTGACGGCAAGCGGCAGCCTGACGGGCTCCCTGTTGGCCACCGACAACGCGAGTGTGCCCGCGCTGCCCGGCGGCTATCAGATCATCGGCGTCTGGAACTTCGACCTATCAACGACGTTCGCCGCCACCCGGCTGATGTTCCGCTACGACGACACCTTGGCCCGCATGATGGGCATCGGCGATGAGAACCAACTGGAAGTGTTGCATTACGTGAACGGCCAGTGGCAGGTGGTCACCGGGCTGCGCGACGTGACCAACAAATGGATCGGCACCACCGACCTGACCTCGCTCTCGCCCTTCGCCGTGGGCGCGATCCCCGAACCCCGCAGCCTCATGCTGCTGGCCCTCGGCTCCCTGGCCCTGCTGCGCCGGACCAACCATTCCAAATTGCAGGAATGACAACCAAATATCGTGCAGCACGAAATTCTAAACCAATCAGCGTGCCGTTGGCGCGGGTGAGCGGGTGATGGGAGCGACCCAGCGCCGGGCGGGGAAGGCCGCGAGTGGCGATTCCGCAGGAGATTCCGCTTGCGGGAACGACAGGCATACGCTAACCAGCGGGTGTGAAAAGCCGAACCTGGCAGCGATGGCCGAAGTCCGCCCTGGCGGCAGTCGCTGAGCAAGGACGACAACCCTGAACCCCTTATGACCAACGACCAAGTCAAGCTCCTGTGTTTGGCAATCATCAGCGGATGCAGCGTCATCTCCGTGGGCGCCGCCCGTCCGGAAAACTCGGGCCCTGGCGGCTTGCTGCTGGTCGTGTCCTTCCTCTGGTTCATTGTGAAATACACCCGGACGCAACCCTGACTCGACCGCCCTCATGGCCGGCCAAGCCAATGCCTGCCATTGCTGACCCCACGGGGCAGGCCCGCCGGGATTCCGCGCGGGGCCGCACTTTGGGGTGTTGGATCGGCCGGAGCAACTGCACGCTGATTGGTTTAGAATTTCGGGCGGCACGATATTTGGTATTCACTCTATCAAAATAAGGGCGGCACCTGCCACAAAAGGGCCGTCCAAACCGGCGGCCGCCAAGCCATAGGCCGCTTGAGGCGGCCTAACGCAAAACGCCCCGGATGATAAAATCATCCGGGGCGGAAGTTCTGCAGGATGCGAGAGACGCCTTGCTATTTCCGGCGACGGGTGGTCAGCAGACCGATGGAACCGAGGCCGAAGAGTGCCCATGTCGAAGGTTCCGGAACCCAGACAAGCGACTGGTAGTCGCCGACGTAGAGATTGTCAACTCCCGCCGCACCGGTCCAGCCCACTGAATACATCCGCACGGCATTTATATCGCCGCCCCCGAGACCCGTTGAAATGGGCGATGTCGGCGTGTAAGTCCACACATCGCCCGTCACAAGATCCTTCATCATGAACTCGTTATAGGCACCGTTAACCGTGTCCAACAGATACCCCATCTTGTACCAATGATCAAATGACAGGTTGTCAAAACCAGTGATTCCAAGCAAATTACCAGTATAACCGCCGCCGGCGTAGTAGTTGACGCCCCAAGTAGTAATGCCCCCACTGCCCACCGTTTGAGAGATCTGTCCGATCCCGCCCCCGCCACCAGCGTTCGTGCGTGGACTCAATGACCAGTTCCAAGGGTTATAGGCAAGCTCATTGCCAAGGGCATTCGCGGGCAATCCCTTGATGCAAATATCCACAGTCACTTCGACGAGCCCCTGAGCTATGGGGCTGCCAGTGGCCACAAAGCTCCTGCCACCGGGGTTGATTGCGGTATGGGTATGGGCAATGTCGGCACATCCCAGCGCGAGAAACTGTGATCCGCCATCCGGGTTGACCGCGGACGGTGTCCACACCTGCGGACTGGTCGGGTTGTGTTCCGCTTCCCACGGAACCTGCGCGTCTGTGTAAGTGTGCACCTGCCAACTCAAACTGCCATCGGAAAACCAACCATTCTGACCGACAACTGCGGTCCCGGTCGCGCTTCCGGTATAGCCTTCCGTGGATTCAAAACCGATACTCAAGGATGCCAAGGCCGACTGCGTGCCAAGGCCAATACAGGCCAACAAGCCTCCATAAACTGCCAAATTCAGGTGTCTCATAAAATAGTCTTGCTTGGTTGTGTTTGTTTGTAATTATCCGCTTGTCAAAAAAGACGTGGCGGTTTTCGCAGAATTCAGAGCGCGGTCAATATTTTTTTCATTTTTTCATTTTTTTTTCGGGGCCGGTTCAAAAGTGAACTGGGGAGACGGTTCGGAAGCTCCTGGCACTTCTTCTGTGCTTTCTTGAAGCACTTGACAGATAACCGATGAGCGAAGCATTCCTGGCGACCACTCTCGGCTCTCGGAACTTCTGATAGAATAATGCCGCAATCGCATGGACACGCCACGCTCGGAACTTTCTTTCTGAGCCGGCCCGGATCGTTGCCAGCTCACGGCGGCGGACGCCGGAGGAATAGAGCACCTCCATCATGGCGCGGTCACGGACCCCAACCGGATCCGTGGTGTCCGGGGCGTCAAGGAGGTTGAGGACGGTTCGTTCGTCGAGAACCACCGGCAGCACCCGCGACGAGCGTTTGCGGCCCTTGCGGGCCTGCAGCGGGTTGGACGGAATGGCCCGGCTCTCACACAGGAACCCGAGAAACCTGCGCACGCATCCAATGCGACCATCGAGGGAATTGCGTGACAACGGGGTACCCCAGCGGGTCACGATGGCCTCGCCCGCTTCAAGCCAGGCATGGACCAGTCCGGCGGAAATCCAGGACGGGTCGTTGACCTCCCGGTCATGGCACCAGCGGATGAAATGGCGGGCGTGGTCTGTCTGGCACACCACGGTGACACGCGAGTTGCCGCGCTCCTCCATCGACTCGCGCCATTTGCCCAGCCAATGCTCCAGAACGGAGGGGGCCGCTGGCAGGGTGGCGGGCTTGGTGCCGCCTTTCCGGTCCCGCCACGCCCGCATCCGCACAGTGTCTGCCAGGCGGCTGGGCTTCTTTCTCATGGCACCCGGTTGGACGGCGGCGCGGGCACGCAATTCATTCGAGAATCATTTGAAAATCCGCCAGGTCACCGTTATGCTCCGGCGGCAACCAGCCTCCATGTCCCATGAAAATCGCCAGCAGTGCCGACCGGGCTTCACGCGCAGCCGCCAAGAAGGCTGCACGCAGGGAGGATCGTCTGCGCTTGGAAAGCGGTGAAAGTCCGGCTGTCCTGCAGCGCGAGAATTCAATTTTTCCTGAGGATTTCTTCAAGAATGCCAGGATCTCGAACCTCTCCCAAGTCGTGGGCCGGTGATGCCGGGTGGCACTCATATCCTCGACTATGTCGCGTTTCTTCAGGAACTTGGCGGGACGAACGAGCCGCATTTTCTGGAAGGCGGCCAGGCGGTGAACTTCTGGGCGGAATTCTACACCGCCAGAAATAGGGCCGCCGGGCTGCATGAGTTCCTTCCCTTCACCTCCAAGGATTGTGACATTTGGATTGGCTGGGCCGCGCTGAAATATCAGATACAAAGAGGAGTTGTGCACACAACGAAAGTTCAAGCTGGGACGAGGGGAACTTTCCGAGTTAGGTATTCTGGATTAAAGCCGACAAGATCACGATTAATATGAAAGGGTCGCCCAGTATTCTAACGTTGCTGATTTCATTGGGGTTGTTGTTTGTCGCCGGCTGCCGGAAATCGGAGACGCCTTCTGATTTCAAAAAAGGCCAACAACCGCAGGCGGAAGGGATTGGTACACATGAAGATGTTTATGCTGATGCAAGAAGGATCTTCGCGGAGATTGGTGATATCGAAATCAGCCTACAGGAATCAGCCAATGAACTTTTGAGTAAGGAAGGCGAATTTGACATATTTTCATACAAAAATTTATATGATGAAAAGACCTGCGAATTGCGTGTTTCCTATAATAGACTTAGCAGTCTGGTTGGTTTGACAAAAGCGGATTACGATGCTATCATCCGGGACCTTGACCCCCGTTTTGGGCCCCGCTTTGAGAAACTACAGCAAGCTGAGAGGGATCTCAAAAATGGGAGAGCAAAAGATATTAACTACGCAATGGCTGAATACAACTATAAGAATTTCAGCACTACCGAGGGGATTGCGATCAAGAAGAAGGTTTTCAAAGGTCTCTAAGTTTCAATCCACGATCCGCGCAGTGTTCGCCAATGCCATGAAGCCGCTCCCCCACCTCGTCGTCACACTCGCAGTTTCGGTGCTCTTCGCTAGCGGATGCCGCCGTGTTGACAGCACCTCCGACAAGCTTCGGGAAAACCCGCCTGCCAGTACGACGTCGATATCACCCGTGCCGTCCGGCTTTGTTATCATTCCGGCCGGTGAGTTCATCATGGGCGATGCGCTCGATGGGGACCAGGCGGCTGCCCCGCACAAGGTAACCGCGAGTGGGTTTTTCATGCAGCAGAAGGAAGTGACCGAGGCGCAGTGGGACGAGGGGAGGGTGGAGGCGGACCGCCTCGGTTACTATGACCTGTTTGGCGCCGTGGTATGGAAAGCGCCGCAAAGCCCGGTGCAGGAGGTGACGTGGTATGCGGTGGTAAAGTGGTGTAACCTGGTGAGCGAAATCGATGGGCTGACTCCCTGCTATTACACAGATGCGGCGCATATGATCGTCTATCGGAACGGCGACACGGACCTCGACAACACGCTAGTGAACTGGGACGCCAACGGCTACCGGTTGCCGACCGAAGCGGAGTGGGAGAAAGCGGCGCGGGGAGGCCTGAGTGGTAAGCGCTTCCCATGGGGCGATGCCATCAGTCACCGCGAAGCCAATTTCGCCAATGACGGCGTCGAATCCTATCAAACTGGAACGACCGGCTTTCATCCCACTTACCAGTCTGGCAAAAGTGATTTCACATCGCCAGTGGGTAGTTTCGCAGCGAATGGATATGGGCTTTACGACATGGCCGGAAACGCTTTGGAGTGGTGCTGGGATAGGCATGGCAGCTACCCGGCAGAATTGCAGAAGGATCCGCGGGGCACCGAGGTTGGCTCGTCGCGGGTGCTCCGTGGTGGAGCTTGGCGACTGCCCGCACGCGCTTGCCGTGTCGCGGCTCGCGATGGGGTTGAACCGGGCAAGACTGGCGACGTCATTGGCTTCCGCATTGCTCGCGCGGTGGTCCCTTGAGACCGGTGTCTGGGAACAGTAGTATCAGATCAAATCAAGAGCTATTTTCTACTGTTTTCGAGGGGGCGTTTTGGGCGCGGTTCGCGGGGCCAGGGGGCGGGGGCGGTTTGGCCGGAGCGGAGGCGGGGCCTTGGCGGCGCGGTGGCGGGCGGGGGCGACTCGCCGGGACGGGGCGGGTGGTGGCTCACGCCGGGTTGGCGAGCCGACCCGTGTTAGGGGTCAGTCCTTGTTTTTCAATATTTTCCGCTCCATAAGACAGGTGAACCAGGCGAAAAACCTTCGTTGCCGCCGCTGACGAGCGGATTTGGGCGGGGTGGCGATTGGCGCGGTTGCTCGCCGGGGACGGTGGCAGTGAGGGGTCACGGGAGGGGGTGAGGCGGGCTGGCTTGGCTGATGGGGTGAGCGGTGAGGTGCGCGGCCTCATGCTGTTGGCCCTCGGCTGCCTGGCCCTGCTGTGCCGGACCCACTATTCCAAGTGACAACGGCCCGGTTCCGGTTACCATCCCGCCATGCTCAAGCGTTGGTGGTGGGTCTGGCTGGTGATGGCGGGAATCGGACCGCTCCTCGGGCTGCTGATCGCGGCGGCGGTCACTTGTGTGATGCCGATGACGTATGAGAGCCAGGCGGTGATCAAGGTGAGGCCGAAGATGGTTCGTCTTGACGGAGTTGCCTACGATTCACGGGATCTTTATTCGTTCCCTATCTCGGATGCCGATAGGATTGGGAGTAGGGTCTCGTTGTTCAGAGTGATCGTTAATCTCGATCTCACGAACCAATGGGGCATGGACAGGGAAACCGCACTGGAGAAGCTGAGGGGCATGGTGACGGCGGAGGAAATCAAGGGCCGGGACGTGATCGCCATCCGGGTGCGCTGCGCCGACAAGCAGGCGGCGAAGGACATCGCGACAGAAGTCGCCCGCTGCTACGGGGATTACCGCATTGAAATCTGCTGCTCCAGGGCCGCCTTCTCGGTCTCAAGATCACGCAGCTTGCGGTCCACCGAGGAACTGAATCCGGTGGCGATGAATTCCACATGGTAACATTTTCCTTTGCCAGAAAATCCTTGGCAAAGCAGGGCGGAAAGCTATTTTCGCGCTTGCGGAGCTTCGCCATGATTCTGACAAATTCCCCCACTTCCCTGCATGCTTCTGTCATGAACTCCCGTGCCATCCCATCCAGTCGCCCGTTCGTGCTAATGATCGCCGTCGCGTCCCTGGGCCTGCCCGCGCCGTGCGTGCGGTCGCAAGTCACCGGTCTCCAGGCCCGCCACTACGAGGGACAGACCCTCCTCACCTGGGCGGAGACGCCTGCGATCGCCGCCACGATCCCCGGGTCGATGACCATGAATGAGGTGCGATCATTCCGCACCGCGCATGCGAACACGAGCTACAGGGTCTATCGCGCAGCGGCGCCGATCACCTCCGTCAGCGGCCTGACACCTATCCGGGCCGTCGGCGTTCTCTCCGGCTGGAACACCGGTTTCCATGGCCACGACAACGCCGCCTCTGAAGACGGCGCAAGCTTCCGCTACGTCGTCGAACGCGAGACCGGCTTCACCCCCGCCGCGCCGCTCGCACGCGAGGTCGCCGTGTGCGCCCATAATCCGCCTGCGGCTGGCACCTCCCACTATGCGGTCACTGTCGTCACCGATGGCGTGGAGAATCCGGCCCTCAACTCCGGCAACACCGTTACGGTCGTCGAGACCGTCGGCGCAGGCATCCCCATCCTCCAGCGGGTCGAGAACCGGTTCGACTGGATGTACACGAGCGCGAACACGACCCACTATTTCTACACCCGCTGGGAATCCCCACCGCGCAGCAATGTCCACGGTCGCCCGATCGACTACATGGTCGCAGTGCCCCCGTCCTACCACCCCGCCAGCCCGATGCCCTCAATCGTGAGTTTCCACGGCTGGGCCGGCAACCTGGCGGTGATGTCGTGGTGGTTCAATTTCGAGGCCGGCACCATCGTCGTCACGTCTAACGAGGAACCCTATGACTGGTGGACCGGCTATCACGAATTGAGCGACCTCGCCCCCCGCACCGAAGCGGACTGGCACGACGGCGTCGTGCGCCCCTACACCCAGAACCGCATCAACGCCTTCCACGACTTCGTCGCCACCAAGTGGAACATCGATCGCTCCCGCACGGTTCTAACCGGCGTCTCGATGGGCGGCTCAGGCTCGATCATGTACTCCCTCCGCCAACCCGACCGCGTCGCATGGTGCAACTCCTGGGTCGGTGTCCACATCCCCGCCGAGTCGCCCACCTTCCGCAGTTCCTACGCGATGAACTATGGCGAGCCGGATTGGAATGTGCTCTTCGAGGACGGCATCACGCCCGCCTTCACCTATTTTGATGACAACTGGTACCTGCGCAATCACATAACCACCAATACTCCGTTCATCACCTTCTCCAACGGCAAGAACGACGATGGCATCGGCTGGGGCCAAGCCGCGAAGTTCTTCCGCGCGCTCCAGGATACCAAGCGCCCGCATATCTTCTACTGGGGACAGGCCGGCCACGGGCAACGCACGCTCTGCCCGCCCGACATCGACGGCAACTTCTATGAGGACCGCAACCCGATCGACATCCGCATCGATCAGTCGCTCCCGGCTTTCACCCATTGCAGCCTCGACGATAACCCCGGCAATGGCGACCCTGCCAACGGCGATCCGGAAGGCCAAAGCAACGGTTTCCTCTTCTGGCAAACGACCGACACCGTCGATCTGCCGCGCGAGTGGGCGATGACGATCGGACTCGTCCAGACCGCGCCCGCCAACACCTGCACCGTCAGCCTCACCCCGCGCCGCCTTCAGCAGCTCGTCACCGCCCCCGGCGCCAGCTTCCGCTGGACCAACACCGCGCTCGCCTCCGGCATCGTCGTGCAATCGGGCACCGTCACGGCCGACAGCGATGGCCTCGTCACCATCGACAACCTCCAGGTGGCACAAATCACGCGCGACGGCGGTGGCAGCCGCATCCGGATCCTCGCCCAAGGCGAAACTTTTGAAATCGGTCTAACACCGGCACGCGAGATCCATGTTGCCACCACCGGCAATGACAGCAGTGGCAACGGCAGCGCCACGCTGCCATTCCGCACGATCGGTCACGCCGCGAGCCTGGCTACGCCCGGCACCGCCATCCGCGTCCACGCCGGCACATACACTGGCGACATCTGGATCTCCGGTCTCTCCGGCACCGCCGCTGCGCCGATCTGGATCGGTGGTGCTCCGGGCGAGGCCAACCCGGTCATCTCCGGCGGCGGCGAGGGACTCCATCTCTCCCGCGTCCGCTACCTCGTGCTCCACAATCTCGAGGTCACCGGCGCGGGCGACAACGGCATCAACTGCGACGACGGCAGCGACTATGCCAACACCGAGGCCACCCGCCACGTCGTTTTCCGCAACCTCCGCATCCATCATGTGGGCACCTCGGGCAACCAGGATGAACTCAAACTCTCCGGCGTGAACGATTACTTCGTGCTCGATTCGGAGATCGCCGACGGCAGCAGCGGCGGCAGCGGCATCGATCACGTCGGTTGCCACGGCGGCCTGATCACGCGCAACCGGTTCCTCCGCGCCGGCACCAACGCCATCCAATGCAAGGGCGGCAGCGCCAACATCGAGATCCGCGCCAACCGCTTCGAGGACTGCGGTGATCGCACCCTCAACATCGGCGGCAGCACCGGCTTCACATTTTTCCGCCCGCCGCTATCCACCACCGCAACGAATGTCGAGGCCTCCGATATCCGCGTCGTGGCGAACGTCATCCGCGGCTCGGACGCGCCGCTCGCATTCGTCGGCGCCACCAACTGCCTCGCCCTGCACAACACGATCATCGACCCGCACCACTGGATCGCACGCATCCTCCAGGAAACCGTCACTACCGCACCCTACACCTTCGCTCCCTGCGGATCTAACATCGTCGCCAACAACATCGTCTATTACGACAGGACCGCTCTCTCGACCTTCATCAACGTCGGCCCTAACACCTCACCCGTGACGTTCTCCTTCGACCATAACCTCTGGTACAACTATAACAATCCCGCCCAGTCCACGCCCTCGCTCCCCGTCGCCGAGTCGGGTGGGATCTACGGGATCGACCCGCTCTTCGTGTCGGTCGCGCTCGACGATCTGCGCCTGCGCCCCGGCAGCCCGGCGCTCGTGGCCGGCGCCATCCACTCGCAAGCCGGGACCGATTTTGCCGGCAACCTCTTCGGCTCCCCGCCTGCCCTCGGCGCGTTCGAGCAACCCGGCGCCGACTACCCGGCGTGGCGTGCCATGAACTTCACCGCCGCCGACTTCGCCAACGACTCCATCTCCGCCCCGCTCGCCGACCCTGACCTAGCCGGTGTCACCAACCTCCAACGCTATGCCCACGGGCTCCCCGCGCGCGGCCTCGGCGCCGCCCCTGCCATCCTCGGCACCACCACCGTCGGCCCTAACAACTACCTCACCCTCACCTTCGACCGGCGTATATCCGGGAGCGATCTCAGTTATATCATCGAGGCATGCGACGATCTCGCCACATGGTCCGTCGTCTCCACGTTCCCGCCCGGCACACCGACCCATGTCACGTTCCGGGATCCCGTCGCGATGCCGGCCGCTGATATTCCACGCCGCTTCCTCCGGCTCCGCGTTGAGATCCAGCCATGAGCCCATTTTTCGAGAAGATGCCAACCCGGTTCCCTATCAAGGCCACTGCCACCGCCACAACCCCAGCCATCAATCTGCTTCCGAATGCCAGATAAGAGAGGCTCGACCAAAGCTCTCAAGGAGCGTGGGCGTCTCGCCCACGAGAGCGGGGCGATGCCGAGCCCGGTAACAACTGGTCCGACCAAAGGACGGCTTGGCATGCCCCCGAAATCCCGCACGGCGACGGCCGCATCCTCATCCTCGATACCAACCGCCACAACCGATTCCCATTCAATTGTCCAAGGCGTTGCAGTTGGCGGGGCTATTGCGAAAAAATCCGGCTTTCCTCCGGCTGGAAATCCGGTAACATGGCGGCCCCAAGGGGCGTTGTGCCCCTCATTCAGCCCCACCCCGTCACTTGATGCCCAAATCCGATTTCAAGCCACTCTCGAACTTCATCTGGGCCGTTGCCGACCTGCTGCGGGGTCCCTACCGTCCGCCGCAGTATGAGCGGGTGATGTTGCCCATGACGGTGTTGCGCCGCTTTGACTGTGTGCTTGAGCACTCCAAGGAAAAGGTCCTCAAAAAGTTTGCCCAGCTTCAAGCCAGCGGAAAGGTCAAGAACGTGGATGCCACGCTGAATGCCTTGGCGACGGATGAAGCGGGAAAGCCGCTGGGGTTTCACAACCACAGCAAACTGGATTTCCAAAAGCTGAAAGGCGATTCCAACAATTTGGTGCGGCACTTGCAGGACTACATCAACGGCTTTTCCGAGAATGTTCGGAAGATCTTCGACAACTTCGAATTCGACAAGGAAATCGAGAAATTGGAGGAGTCGAACCGGCTCTTCCTGGTGGTGTCCGAATTCGCCAAAATGGATCTGCATCCGGCGCGGGTGGATAACATGGTAATGGGGCAGGTGTTCGAGGACCTGATCCGGCGCTTCAATGAATCCGCCAACGAGACGGCGGGCGACCACTTCACACCGCGCGAGGTCATCCGCCTCATGGTGGATCTCGTCCTCGGCCCGGATGACGCCATCCTCCGTGGCGGCAATCCCATCATCACGATTTGCGATCCGGCCTGCGGCACCGGCGGCATGTTGTCCGAATCCGAGGCCGCCATTCGCAAACTCAACTCCGGAGCCATCGTCAAGGTCTTCGGCCAGGACTACAACCCGCGTTCCTACGCCGTCGCCGCTTCCGACCTCCTCATCAAGGGCCACCGCGACAGCCGCATTGAGCGTGGCAATACCCTGACCCAGCCGCCGTTCCGCGATGTCGAGGGCTTCGACTACCTGCTTGCCAATCCTCCCTTCGGCGTGGACTGGAAGGCGGAGCAGAAGGAAATTAACATGTGGAAGGATTTTAACGGCTATGAGGGCAAGCTGCCCCGAGTCAATGACGGCGCGCTGCTCTTCCTCCTCTACATGCTCTCCAAGCGCCAGGACTGGCAACCGTCCGCACCGCAAAGCTCTAACAAGCGCGGCACCCGCCTGGCCATCGTCTTCAATGGTTCGCCGCTATTCACCGGCGGGGCCGGCTCCGGCGAGAGCGACATCCGCCGCTGGGTCATCGAGAACGACTGGCTGGAGGCCATCGTCGCCCTGCCCGAGCAGATGTTTTACAACACGGGCATCGGCACCTTCATCTGGGTGGTGACCAACCGGAAGGAAAAGAAACGGAAAAAGAAAATCCAGCTCATCGACTGCCGGGACCGCTGGGTGCCCATGAAGCGCAGCCTCGGCGACAAGCGCCGCTATCTGGACGAGCCGACCGTCGCCGCTGTCGCCAAGGAACATGGCAAGTTCACCGCCTCCGCAACCAGCAAGATTCTTGACAACGACGATTTCGGCTACCGCCGCATCACCGTCGAGCGCCCGCTGCGCTTGAAATTCCAGATCACGCCGGAGTCCAAGGAGCGCTTTCTCAACGCCTGTCCCGAGTTGTTCGATGCCATCGAGGATGTGGAGCACGAGTTGGGCACCGATCCGCACCTGGACTGGAACGCGGTCTGGGATGACGTGCAGGCCGTCTTCAAGCGGGCTTCCGTCTCATGGGAAGCGGGTGCCAAGGGAGCCCGGCAGCGGGACCTCTTCCGTGAGGCCTTCACCACCGTGGACCCCGCCGCCGAAAAGGTCATCGCCAAACGGCAGACCTTTGGCACCAAGGGCAAACGGATCCCCGACAGTCAGGATGCGCTATTTGGCATCTATCCGGACGAAGCCAAACCCGGCCGCGCCGTCACCTATGAGACGGACTCCAAACTCCGTGACTGCGAAAACGTCCCGCTGCAAGAGGATGTCACCGCGTTCTTCCTGCGGGAAGTGCTCCCCTATGTTCCCGACGCATGGATCAATGCCGACGAAAAACTCCGCGATGAAAAGGACGGGGAAATCGGCAAGGTCGGTTACGAGATCAACTTCAACCGCGTGTTCTTCAAGTATGATCCGCCGCGCCCCCTCAAAGTGATCGACCGCGAACTCGCCGCCGTCGAACAACGCATCCTCAAACTCTTGAAGGAGGTGACCGAGTGAACACTGGTATTTTTGGCGCAGTCCCGGATGATTGGACGGTCAAGAAGCTTGGCTTTTTAGTTTCACTTCAAAGTGGAGAAAGCATTACCTCAAATGATATCAACGACATAGGCGATTACCCCGTCTTCGGTGGCAACGGGTTAAGGGGATTCACCAAAAGTTTCACCCATTGCGGCAACTATGTCCTGATTGGCAGGCAAGGCGCTCTTTGCGGCAACATCAATTATGCCAGCGGTCAGTTTTGGGCATCCGAGCATGCTGTTGTTGTCTCGCCAAAGGAGCCATGCGACGAGCGGTGGCTTGGTGCTTCATTGCAGGCGATGAACCTGAACCAGTATTCACTGTCGGCAGCGCAACCAGGACTCTCAGTTGAGAGCATAAGTCAGTTAAAGATAGCCGTCCCGCCTAAGGTTGTTCAGGACGCCATCGCCGCCTACCTCGACCGTGAAACCGCCGGAATCGACCTGTTGATCAAGGAGAAGGAAGGGATGCTGGCCTTGCTGGAGGAAAAGCGCGCGGCGCTCATCAGCCACTTCGTGACCCGCGGCCTGAATCCCCGTGCCGCCATGAAGGAATCTGGTTATCAATGGCTGGGCAAGATTCCTAAACATTGGAAAACGGAGCGCTCAAAACGCCTATTGATTGAACGCGATGAACGCTCGGTCACCGGAACGGAAGAGATGCTGACGGTTTCCCACCTGACCGGCGTGACCAAGCGTTCCGAGAAAGACGTGAACATGTTTGAAGCCGAATCGAACGAGGGTTACAAGCTGTGTTCTCCCGACAACCTTGCCATCAACACCTTGTGGGCTTGGATGGGGGCGATGGGAGTCTCAAAGGACGAAGGCATTGTCAGTCCCGCCTACCATGTTTACCGCATTAGCGGGGATTACCTCCCACCCTATGTCGATGCTCTGGTGCGGACCCCCGCTTTCGTCGCCGAGATTACCCGCTTCTCCAAAGGCGTCTGGTCGTCGCGTCTTCGCTTGTATCCGGAAGGACTCTACGAAGTCCGGCTGCCAGTTCCTCCGCGCGACGAACAGCAGGCGATTGTGGATGCAATCGCTCAGGAGCGTGAAAAGTCGGCGGGCATAGAGTTCGCGCTCAAGGAATCGATTGCACTGCTCAAGGAACGCCGTGCGGCCCTGATCACCGCAGCCGTCACCGGCCAGATTCCCCTCAACCGCATGAAGCCATGAAAACCACGACAGAGAAAGCATTTGAAGACGCGATTGAAACCGTGTTGCTCGGCTTTGGTTTTCGGAAACACGTAGCAGGGAGTTTCGATCAGGTGAGGGCCATCTTTCCCGAGGAGGCTGTTGGCTTCATTCGGGACACCCAGCAGAAAGAGTGGGCCAAGCTGGAGGTGCTGCACGGGGACAAAACGGCGGAACGGGTGGTGGAGGCCCTGTGCAAGTGGATGGACACGCATGGTGTTCTAACAACTCTGCGGCATGGCTTCAAATGCTACGGAAGAACCCTGCGGATCGCCTATTTCAAACCCGCCCACGGGTTGAATCCCGATCTTGAGGCCCGCTATGCGGCGAACCGCCTGGGCATCACGCGGCAGCTCTTTTTCAGCCCCAAGACGGGCGAATCCCTCGATGTCGCGTTGAGCTTGAACGGCGTGCCGCTGATGACTTTGGAACTGAAAAATCCGCTCAGTGGCTCCACTGCGGCAGATGCCATTGGCCAATACCGGCACAACCGCGACCCGAGGGAGAAGATCTTTGACTTCAAACAGCGCACGCTGGTGCACTTCGCGGTTGACACGGAAGAAGTCCACATGACCACCCGGCTGGCCGGCAGCGCCACGCATTTCCTGCCCTTCAACCAAGGCCGCGATGGCGGTGCCGGCAACCCACCGGACCCGCAGGGCCGCAACTACCGCACGGCCTATCTCTGGGAAGATGTGCTGGCACCGGACAGCTTCATGGACCTGCTGGCCCGCTTCCTCCACCTCCAGATCGAGGACAAGATGACGGAAGAAGGAAAGAAGGTGCAGAAAGAGACGATGATCTTTCCCCGCTTCCACCAACTCAGGACCGTCCGGCGGGTGGTGGCGGCGGCTGGCACGGAAGGACCGGGGCACAACTACCTGGTAGAGCAGTCCGCAGGCAGTGGCAAGAGCAACACGATCGCCTGGCTTGCCCACCGCCTGTCCTCCCTGCACAATGCGGAGGATCAGCGCGTTTTTGATAGTGTCATCGTGGTCACGGACCGCGTGGTGCTGGACCAGCAGCTTCAGAACACCATCTACCAATTTGATCACAAGCAGGGAGTGGTCCTGAAGATCGACGAGGATTCCCGACAACTCGCCGAGGCGCTGGAGAATGCGGTGCCGATCATCATCACCACACTACAGAAGTTTCCCTTTGTCACCCAACAGTTGGCGAAAATGGCGGAGGAGCGTGGCGAGATAGGTGAAAGCCGTCTGCCAACCCGCAAATGCGCCGTCATCATTGATGAAGCTCATAGTTCCCAGTCGGGCGAAACAGCTATTGAATTGAAAGGCGTCTTGGGTGGTGCCGAACTTCAGGCAAAGGCCAAACAACTTGCCGCGGACGAAGGGGAACCGGAGTTGGAGAAGGTCTTCCGCGCCTTGGCGAAACGGGGACGCCAGCCAAACCTGAGTTTCTTTGCCTTCACCGCGACGCCGAAGCACAAGACTCTGAAAGTGTTCGGCAGAGGAGGATTGCCCTTTGAGAAATACACGATGCGGCAGGCCATCGAGGAGGGCTTCATCATGGACGTGTTGAAGAACTATGTCACTTACAAGTCCTATTACCGTCTGCTCAAGGCCTGCCAGGACGATCCGAATGTGGAAAGAAAGAAGGCGGCCAAGGCCCTCGGGCGCTTCATGCGGCTGCACCCTCACAACATCGCGCAGAAAACCGAGGTGATGGTGGAGCACTTCGAGCGGTTCAGCCGCCACAAGATCCGTGGCCGCGCCAAAGCGATGGTGGTCACCGGATCGCGACTGGAAGCGGTGCGCTACAAGCAGGCCTTTGACAAACTGATCAAGGAAAAGGGTTATGCCATCAAGAGTCTGGTGGCATTCTCGGGAGTGGTCATCGATGACAAGATCAAGGACAAGACCTACACCGAGCCCGGAATGAACGGCGGACTGCGCGAAAAATGCCTACCCGAGCGCTTTGCGACGAAGGAGTATCAGGTCCTGTTGGTGGCGGAGAAATACCAGACGGGGTTCGATCAGCCGTTGCTGCACACCATGTATGTGGATAAGCGCTTGGATGGAATCCAGGCGGTGCAGACGCTCTCGAGGCTGAACCGGGCTCACCCCCTCAAAGAGGAGACATTCGTTCTCGATTTCGTGAACGATCCGGAGGAAATCCGCGCGGCCTTCAAACAATACTATGACGGAGCAACCATGGGAGAAGAGGTGGATGCCGACCGCCTTTACGTCATCAAAAGCGAACTGGACGCCTCCGGCATCTATCTCCAAGAGGAGGTGCGCGCATTCTCCGCGATTTTCTTTGCCCCGAAGGAGAAGCAAAGTCCTGCGGATCACAAGGGAATGAACGCGATCCTGGATCAAGCCGTCGGGCGCTTCCAATCGCTGCAGGATGAGCACGAGGAAGAGGCCGAACTATGGAAAGGCAAGCAGCAGGCCCTTCGCAATTTGTATTCCTTTCTCAGCCAAGTCATTCCTTATCAAGACAGCGACTTGGAAAAACTGTTTGCCTATTTGAAGCATTTGGCACTCAAGCTTCCCAAGCGCAACGCCGGCCCAGGCTATCAGTTCGATGAAGAGGTGAAGTTGGAATACTACCGGCTTCAGAAGATCAGCGATGGCTCCATCAGCTTGCGGGAGGGGCCTGCGACGCCCTTGGACGGCCCCAGGGAGGTTGGCTCGGCCCTCGTGAGAGAGCAGACGGTTCCGTTGTCTAGGCTCATCGACCAGATCAACGACCGGTTTGGTGATGATCTGAATGAAGCAGATCAGCTCTTCTTCGACCAAATCGCCGAAGCCGCCCTTCGCACGGAGGCACTCCGGCAGGCTGCGCAAGGCAATCCCATTGACAAGTTCCAATTGGTCTTCAAAGAGATCGTGGAGCGTCTCTTCATCGAACGCATGGATCTCAATGAGGACCTGTTTGCACGCTACATGAACAATCCTGAGTTTCAGGAACTCGTGGCTGGATGGCTGGGCCAGCAAGTCTATGCCAAGATACCGAAACAGCCAACTTACGACGAGCCGAAGCGGCAGAGAAAGCCAAATGAAAAGACCTGAGTCGCGTCTCGGATGGCAAGCATTGCGGTCAAGGGGTGCCTTGGGTGCTCATCGATTAGCTGAAGCTGGGAACCAGTAACCCGCAGCCAGAAGCGTTGTATTTGCGGAGCTTGCGCGGGTTCGGGTGGTAATGCTGTGAGCCGGTGGTCGATTCTTTTAGGAAGCGTTGGAGTGACCAGAGGTGTGGACGGGGCCTGCCTTGAGTTCGGATGGGCCGGTATGGACACCGTGGGTGCTGGTCAAAATCCTCTCGGCCAACAAGGCTTTATGGGGCGCGCTGAATCTAGCTGCGCCCTCGGTAGCAATCTCACCACCGCTCAACCCGCATGGTTCCGCGCCCCCGCCACCGGCGATCTGCATTTCGCCTCGCGCATCCCCGGCGTGGTCGATCAGGGCCGCACCATCGACACGCTCACCGCCGACCTCGACGGCGAACCGCGGCCCCAGGGTGCCGGATTCGACATCGGCGCCGACGAATTCACGGAGCAGCCCGCCACCCCGCTGTGGCTAAACCGTTATAGCTGCGGGGTTCCCATGGGGCACGCCGAAGATTTCAACATTCAACATTCAACTTCCAACATTCAATGATCAAGTAAGACCAAGAATTGTCACCGCCGCGTCCATTCATGTACTTGATGACGGACCGGGCGGTGGTCCGGCCGCAGCGGGCGCCGGGACTTAGCCAAAGCGGTGTGGCGCTGCGCTTCCCACCGCACTCAATACCTTCACCTGCCCGGGCGCGAGCCAAAGTCTGGAGTGACTGCTAGGAACTTGCTTTGGGATGCAGGCCGTTGAAAGAGCCGGTGCCCGGACCGGAGGGCGGGGAAAAGGGGGGCCGGGCTGGGACACCTAATCTGCGTGCATGCTCCGCGGATCAGATCATTTTCGGGAGACCGCTTCAGGGCACCGCTACCGGGTGCCGATGCAGTAGAGATTGCCAAGTGTGCGGATGAAAAGCTGGTCGCGAATTTCCCTTTTGGGGGAAACACCTTCGGGGCCTTCGCGAGGACAGCCCCGTCCCAGACCGCCCGCGACGCCGGACTGGCCGCCGCCGGCCCGCGGCAGACAGCCATCCGCACGAAAACCCCCGCCGCCGAAACGGCAGGGCTTGGAAAAAATCCGGTGCGCGGGGTTGGAGCGGAGAAGGTGGCTTGGCGGATCATGGCGGCGGTGCGGTGGGGGTGAACACGGGGACGCCACCCGCTTCATGCGGCGGCGGCTCCGCCCCCAACGATGGCCATCCGGCTCGCCGTATCAAGCCGTTGGAGAATTAGAACATTGAAGCCGTTCTAGTCACCAAGCCCGGCCTTCTTACGTCGTTTGGCTTCGGCTTTGGCGTTGGAGGGTGGCATGGCTTTGATGGTTTCGAGGCGGTCGCCGAGGTGGTTGGTTTCTGCGGTGAGGCGGCCGATGGCGCCGTGGTCGCCGATGAGATACATGTTGTGATAGAGGTGGGATTGCTGGTCTTTGATGCCGCCGACGAGCATGCGTGCTTCCGGAGGACCATTGCGGACGAGGGCGCTGGTTTCAAAGGTGTAACCAGGCAAGGAAAAGAGGGGCTCGCCGCGGGCCCACGTCAGGCCACCATCGGTGGTGTTCCACCAACCGACGCAGCCGGTGCCATTCGCGGCTTGGGAGAGGAGCATGCGGACTTTGAGGGGAGAGTCGATGATGAAATCGCCGTCGTGCCCGAATCCACTGGCGTCTTTGACCGTCGTGGGTTTCTGCCAAGCTGCTCCGTCCCAACGAAAGTAACGCACGGTGCCGCCGGGGAAACGGAAGAAGAGGTGGGGGTGGCCTTCGCTATCGTTGTGGCAGGTGCCGTGGTTGGACTTCTCAGTTCCGGTGGCGAGGATGAGGGTGTGCCGGTCAGCGGATTCCTTGGTGACGGGCAAGCTCACCTTTTGGCCCTGCACATTGGTCCACGAGGCATCGCGGGTATCCATGAGCATGAAATAGGTGTTTTGCCGGTGGGCATTGTGCGCGGGGTCGCGGCAGGGATGGTAAACGTAGGAGGCGGTAATGGTATCGCCGCGTCCATTCTCGAACCAGGCATACCATGAGTCGTGAATGGTGGGACCGGCCTCGCTGACCTTGTGTTTGAGGACGGAAACGGGTGGGGCGAAGGTACGGGCGAGGTCGGTGGATTTTTGATAGACCCAATCGCTACGGTGGGCACCGTGGCGGTAAAAGAGATAGATGTCGTTATTCGCCAGCTTGACCCATTGGCTGTAGGTGCCGAAGGGCGGGACATTATCGAGGACTTTCCATGAGGAAATATCGCCCGGCTTTTCGGTAATGACATGGGTCTGCCGTCCGCTGCCCGGAGTCCCGAACTTGTTTTCACCGCACAGAAACGACCCACCGTGTCCGCCGAAGATGAGGTGGATGTAGCCTTGTGCGTCCACGACAAGCGCGGGCCGGCCATGGTTGTCGAGGGCTCCGGGGTCCACCTGATCCGGGGAGAGGCCCATGGGATTGACGCCAGCCCGCACGGGGCCGGTCCAAGCGCCGGTCGCATGGGTGTAAGCGGCCACGTAAGGATCCTCATGCGGGCCTTGGAAGGCGACATAGGTCACGCCGTTGAAATGCTCGGCGGCCGGATGCTGCATGTTGCTGACGGTGTTTCCGTAGCCGTTGTCGCTGAAGTGGTCGCTTTTGTCAGCCGCCCGGATGCTACAGGCACCGCCGAGGCTGAGCGCTATCACGATCCGGAACATTGGGGAAAAAGGGGGCGACCGGCCTTAGTCCATGGGCGGCCGGGGCGCGAAATCGAAGCGATAAAACTGCCGTGGAGCAGTGATATAACTATCGGTGAATGAGAGCACTCCGGACCCGCCCGGCGCGGAGGGCAGCAGAAAGCTCGGCGTTGCGGTGGCAAAATCCTCCACGTTGAAAACCTTGGTCAGATTCACTCTCGACCCGCTCGAGGTGACGTCATGTTTTCCCGGCATCGTCACAATCGACCGCGTGTTCAGGATCCCGAAGCCATCCACAAAGCTGTCCGTGGCGATCGTCGGGTTAAAGAGCGTCTTGAAGTAGTTCTCCGTCCCCACGCGCACATGGGTCACGCTGATGCCGCCATTCGTCAGGAATGGGTTACCCAATTCACAATGCATCCCAAAAAAGTTGATTTGGCTGAGTGCTCCGGCAGGGGCGTTCTGGGTTCCAAGTGGCTCACCCCAAGCGTCGGATTGAGTGCCAGTCCCCGGGATGTTACCGGTATCGACGTTCTTGCCGGTCGTTTCATCGTAACGAAGAACGTAAAGCTCGGTGGCGTCACCTGCGTTGGCACCGCTGAGGACTTCGTACCGATAGAGCACCGACAATTCGGTGGCCGACACGCGCACCAGGTTGACATACATTCGATACATGGTGCCGGTTACCGCCAATCGATTTGCTGCCTCGCCGCCGGGTTGAGGAAAGTGACCCTCCACATTCCAAGACTGTCCACCCGTCCCCATGGCGCCTTCATACGGGTTGGAGGTAGTGTAAGGCGGAGAGTTGAAGGCGATGTTGTCCTCGCGAATCTTGATGCCGTCGTCACGATTGTTGACTCCCAAGTCGAACATCCCAATGATCTCCGCGTTTTTCACGGTGTCGCCGATGAAAACGCGAAAGACATCATTATTGGCGGCTTGAGCCGGAGCAATGAGTGAAAAGTCAAATTGCACACTGAAAGCCGCGCCGATGGCGGACATATTCACCGGCGTGAAGACTTGGTAAACGCGTGGCCGGAGGGCGCCTGAAGTTGCGGCGAGGGTCGTTCCGTCCGTCCCGACGGTCCCACCGGTTGCATCACCCGTGTAGTTCAACGTCGGGATGGCCAGTGTATCCGCAGTCACCGCAGTTGCCGAATGGGCAGTCGCCGACTGAAGCGTGTTGTATGCCGCAACGCTGGTCTGGTTGAGATAAACCGTCGCGGTGTTCCCAACCGCTATTCCATGTCCCGGAGCCGTGACCAAAACACCCGTGCTTGGCGTCGCCGTATCCGAAGCAATCGTCGTCACGTAGATCGCATTTGTCTGAACGATTCCTCCGGAAGTCGGGTTGCAGATAAAGTCGAAGCCCGTCGCAGATTGATTGTCCAATTGCGACGTCCCCTCGGGATTGAAAAACCCCCATGTATTCAAAAGTGGAACATCGGCGTACGCTCCGGCTCCGACGAACATCAGAGCGGCAAATAGTGTTTGGGCATTTTTCATGACTGCTAGGAAATTGCTTTTCATGTGAAGGCCGTTGAAAGAGCCGGTGGCCGGACCGGAGGGCGGGGAAAGGGGGGCGGAAACGGCACAAAAGCCCCAGCCCCGGAGCCGACCAAGGCCTTGGTCCGGCGGGATCATGCAGGGAAATGGGGAATTTCGTCAGAATCATGGTAAATCTCCTCGATGGCGCGAAAATACCGATCCTGTCCGCGCTGTCGAGGATTTTTTTCGAAAATCTCAAAATTCCGCTTGGTGGGGTGGTGGCGCTTTGAGCGATAAATGACGGTCTGGGTGGTGGCGTGCCAGGTGATCTTCTCGTTAGAAGGGGTGGCCGGCGGCGACAGCGGCTAGACGGCCATCAGGCAGATTGAGGCGGGCGCGGAATGATTCGAGCAAGGTGGCGGTGGCGGTCTTGAACAGGAGATGGAGCAGGTCGCGGCGCTTGCGGAAAATGCCGCGGAGGATTTTGGGGATGGTGAAGACGAACTGGCGGTGCGGGACTTCGTGGCAGACGGAAGTGGAGATCCAATCGGCGGTCTGGCGGACGCGGCTCTGATGGCAGGCGGGGCAGAGGTGGCGGCGGCATTCGAATTCGCGGCGCGAGACGCGCCGTCCACGGCCTGCGGCGGGACGCCGCAGCCACGGTCGCCACAGCGAAGGATATTGCGCACGACCGCGAAGACATTCGGGGGGAGCGGGCCCATGGCGGAGCGGTGGCATTTTTCGTAGCCGGCGACGCATGCCTCCCGGGCGGCAGTGACGATTTGCCAGAGTGGCGAGGCACGGGGTCGGCGGGAGTGGCAGATGGTTGACACAGCGAATGTTCATAAGAACATTTTCGGTTCGATGCAAGAATACGTGCGAAGATTCGCTTTGGTGGAGGGTTCGGGCGGGGTGAATGGCGGGTGGTAGGTGGGCGCTGCCGGTGGTTGTCAGTCTGTTAGTTCATCATGGTGCCTGATTCCAAGCCAATTGCTGCCACGTTCAGATACATCGGATCCTCAATGCTCGCCACCACCGCGTGGCTCCCCGCATTCACCAGGGGAGTCGCGACACCATGGTCCAGGAAATTCACCGTGAGGCCAGCGGGTTGGCAGTGCCCGTGGCGGCTCCGGTCCTAGCGATGAAAACATGGCCGGGATCCGCAGTGGCAGGGGTTCCGACCGTGGAATCCGGCCACGTTTGAAGCGCTTGCTCCCCTCCGGGCAGCAGCGGCGCAAGGCCCGCATCATGGGTCAGCCAAACGCCTTGAGAAAGCCCACCTCGATGGCCAGCGGCTCGAAGGCATTGGTCTCGAGGGTGCGCCGCAGGGAATCGAGTGCCTCCATGCGCTGCAACAGGCGGGTTTCGCTTTCGGCCTGCGCGATCCCGTCCAATTTCCTGGCAGACTCGGGAAAATCGAGGCCCCCGGCTTGCGTTTTGAGTCGCAGGAGATCCGCCATCCACGCCATCAGCACATCGAACAAGCGGTTGCGGGCATCAAGGTACTCCGCCTGTGCCGCCGCTTCGTGAAAGACCTTGCGCTCCTTGAGCCAGGTGCCGTCGGTGGCATCTCGGTAGGCGGCGATTTCCTCTTTCTCCGCTGCCGCCGCCGCCGCTTCCGCCGCGTCCCGGCGCTGGGCCAGAAACGCGACGAATGCCGCCTTGAGATGCAAGGCCGCCACCGGAGTGCCGAAGCCCCGCCCCGCCGCCAGATTCAGGGCATTCACCAACTCGGCCCCACCCTCCGCCAGCAGCGGCCGCCCGCCTAACAAGGAAATGCAGACGCAGCGCGAGAGGATCGTCGGCAGGAGCCGCTGGGGATTGGCGGTGAGTAACAACAGCAGCGTGCGCTGCGGTGGCTCTTCGAGGGTCTTCAAAAACGCGTTGGCCGCCTGGTCGTTCATGCGGTCCGCCTCGGTGATGACGCCGACCTTGCAGGCACCGCCCGGGGCCGCCAGATGCAGCGTGTGTTCCAGGTCGCGGATTTCATCCACCCCGATGCGGCGGGATTTCATGCGCGGCCGCAGCACCCGCACCCAGCCGCTTTCCAAGTCATCGAGCGGCGGCACCACCACCGGCACCGCCGCGCCAAACAAATCCGTGCCGCCACCCGCCTGCGTCGCTCCATTGACCAGTTGGATCAGGCGGGCAGCCAGGTGCTCCTTGCCGCAACCCACCGCGCCGCTGAGCAGGAACGCGTGTGCCAGACGACCCCGCTGATGTGCCGCCGAAATCAACTCGTATGCCCGCTCCGTGGTGTATGCCATGCGCCCCGATGGTGCCCGCCCCCGCCCGGCACGCAACCAGAAACCATCACGCGACCCGAGAATTGTGCGCTCGACAACCCGCAAAATCGCTTTCATGCTCCCCCCGCATGGACCCCACTACCCCCACTACCCCCTTCGCACCTCGCGGCACCAAAGCCGAAATCGAGGAAGGCACTGCGTTTGCGCCGAAATTCGATGCCGACGGTCTGATTCCGGCGCTGGCCATGGACGCCAGCACTCGCGAACCGCTGATGCTCGCCTACATGAATGCCGAATCACTGCGCCGCACCCTGGACCTCGGCGAAGCGGTCTATTGGTCCCGCTCCCGCAAGGAATACTGGCACAAGGGTGCCACCTCAGGCCACGTCCAGCGCATCGTGGAAATCCGCACCGATTGCGACCAGGACGCGCTCATTCTCCTTGTCGAGCAGGTTGGAGCCGGGGCCTGCCACACCGGCCGGGGCTCCTGTTTTTACCGTCGCGTGGTCCCGGCAACCGCCACCGGCGGGGCCAAATTGGTGTTCACCGAGGCCCAACTCACCTTCGATCCGCAAAAAGTTTACGGAAATCCGCCAATCCAATGAATTTCGCAGTTGCAATTGTCCCCCGCATCCCCTAGCTCTCCGCCCCGCCAAACTGGTCGCCCTGACCACGACACCGCAAACCGTACCTATTTCCCGCCAAGGAGGACCCCATGGACATCATCAAGAAAATCGAGCAAGAGCAAATGAAACCAGACGTCGCCGCATTCAACATCGGTGACACCGTCAAGGTCCACACCCGCGTCGTCGAGGGCGGCAAGGAACGGGTGCAGATATTTTCCGGCATCGTCATCGCCAGGCGGGGCAGCAGCGTGAACGCCTCGTTCACCGTGCGCAAAATCTCCTACGGCGAAGGCGTCGAGCGCGTGTTTCCGGTCCACACCCCGCGCATCGCCAAGATCGAAGTCACCCACCGGGGCAAGGTCCGCCGCGCCAAGTTGCACTACCTCCGCCAGCGCGTCGGCAAGCGTGCCCTGCTCGTCAAATCCGCCGGTTGACCCGCCCCCCCGCCAATCCCCCTCACCAGGCACGAGGCATCCCGCCATGGGATGCCTCGTGGCGGTTTGGGTGATGCCGGTTGCGCTGCGGCAGGCCCCATATCGGGTTCCGCACAAAACCGGTTCTTTGGTCTTGCGTTCGGCGGGCGGCAAGCTATGGTGCGGGCACGTGGCTCCATGGTGGAGCTGTCCGATTAGTTACCCCAACAACGCTATGAACAAATCATTCCAACAAGTCGTATCAGTTACAGCCTTTGCCGTCGCCCTGGTGCTCCCCGGAGTCGCCGGTGCCAAGGTTTCCGAGCAAACCCTCAAGAACCTCAACACCGCCTTCCAAGGCGAGTCCAACGCGGCCAACCGCTACGGCAAATTCGCCGTAAAGGCCGCTGCCGAAGGCAACGCACAAGTCGCCAAGTTGTTCCGCGCCGCCGCAGCGTCGGAGGCCATCCACCGCGACACCCACAAGAAGGCGATCGCCGAATTGGGGGGCACCGCGAAAGAATTCGAACTCGACGCGGTGACTCCGGGCACCACGGCGGAAAACCTGAAAGCGTCTATCAAAGGCGAAACCTACGAGCGTGACACGATGTATCCCGACTTCCTCGCGGTGGCGAAGGCCGATGATGCCGCCGCCGCCATCCGCACCATCGAGTTCGCCCTCGCTGCGGAAAAGGAGCATGCGAAACTCTATCAGGAAGCCCTCGACAACCTCGGCAAGAATGCCAAGGCCGACTATTTCGTTTGCGGGGTTTGTGGGATGACGGTCACCGAACTGCCAGCCAAGAAGTGCCGTTCTTGCCGCCAAAGTGTGGACAAGTATAACAAGATCGCCTGAGTAACCTCCCCATGATTCCCCTGCCCAATCCACTCCACCCGGCCATTGTTCACTTCCCGATTGTCCTCATTCTGATAGGGGCGCTGGTGGCGGTGGTGGCCATGGTCCTCCGGCGCTGGCATCTGCCGTGGCTGGCGGCGGTCCTCTTGATCACGGGGGCCGCAGGCGCTTTCGCCGCCGCCAGGACCGGTAGCCAGCAGGCGGAAATGGTCGGTGAAATCTCCGAGTCTGCCGAAACCCTCCTCGATCAGCATGAGGAATGGGGTGAGCGCACGCGAACGATTGCTGTCGCTGCCGCGATCCTCGCGCTGGTGAGCGCCTCCTTGGCGCGGTTTCCCAAAGTCGCCCGCAGTCTGAGTGTCGCTACCGCGCTGGTCGCCGGCGCTGCCGCCTACGCCGTCGCGGAGACCGGACACCTTGGCGGCCGGCTGGTTTACAAGCACGGTGTCGGTATCAACACGGCCGCCGGCAACAATCCGGAAGCCACGAAGTCCCAGCCAAGCGACTGAAACCAAGGCCATGACTACGGATAGAGGATAGAGGATAGAGGATAGTTACTACTCAGGTATGGCAGAATCATTTATGGCAGAATCATTTCAGAATTGGAAAAAGTCATTGGATCAACCCCTGTCTGTGCGCATCCGCACGCAGACAGGCCGACCCGTGATGAATCCCCCTCAAGACTCTTGAAAATGATTCTGCCATGAATTCTTTGGAACCTGAGTAGTAACGAAGCACGCGCGATTCCCGCCGCCAGAGCCGCACGCAATATGGCCATTCCGCGCAGCCGTCTCAGCGATATTTTCGCAGGAAGAAAAGGCGTGTCAGCCGATACCGCCCTGCGCCAAGCTCCGCAAACTCGGCCTGCGCGAGGAAACCATCGCCTACGGGCCATCCAAGGAAAAGTGGGAGGCGTGGACTCTAACGGAGCGCAGGCTTCAGCCTGCCAGTAAATGAAAAAGGCTCTCAAATCCGCCAGGAAATCCTCCCCGCACCCAAACCCGTCATGGCCTAACCTCGGATCCATCCCTGCGTGGACTTTCGCCGAGCGACCCGCATCTAACGGTGTGAGGGCTTCAGCCTGCCAGTGGGTTAAGCAGCTCATGGGCTATCCATCCACCCTGCCTTCACCCCGCCCATACGGGCGGACCAGTGGGCGGTTCGAGGCCGAACCGCCCTACCGCGTCACCTCAAACTCCCAATCCTCTCCGCCACCCCATTCCAATCCACCTCCAGGGTCAAACTCCTCATTGGCTCTTCGAGTGAAAAAGGCCCGCTGCGCCTCGCTTTCCCATACCAGGTTGTGGATTCCTACTTCCCCCTGTTGTTCACCGATCTGCCGGTGGACCATGGTCGAATGCCCGGATTCCGTGGGGCGGGCCTGGTCGTTTCAGCGGGCTTTCACAGCGCGCCACGGCCAGTGCTCCACCGAACGGCTGAAAGTCCCAGCAGCCACTGCCATCAAGGAATCCCGGCACCTCATCAGCCAGCAACACCGCCGGCATGCGGTTGTGAATTGGCGCCATGACCGGTGAGGCGGCAGTAGTCACCATCGTGTAACAGCGGCCGCCTTCCCGATCTTCCCACAGTCCGGCGATCCACAGGTAATCGTCGTCCGGGTCGCGGAACTCGTGCGCCTGCTTGCGCCCGCCAAGGCCCGGCCCCCACTCGAAAAACGCCGCCACCGGGATCACGCAGCGCCTTTGGCGAAACGCCTCCGCCCACATCCCGGCAGCCAACTTGTCGGAGCGTGCGTTGTTGATCGACGGATTGAAGCTCCGGAAAAATCCCCAGCGCATGATCTCCACCCGCTCGTCCGCCATCACCACAATGCCAGGATCGGTCGGGCGAACCAAGGATGAGGCGAGTTTCCCTGCCGCCGCCGACACCTTGGCCCGAACGCCCTTGTCCGCACCTTTCTTCGGGGTGATCCGGTAACAGTTGCACATGGAACCAATCTACAACGCGATATCCGCCAGGCAACCCCGAAATCCGCTGCCCTCCCTTCGTCAAATACGTCGTCGGTGTCATGTCCGCCAGCGAGGTCCGTGAGGGTTTCATCCACTCCCATGGCATCGCCCTCCAGGCAGATGAGGGGCCATGGACTCCGGGATGCCGCCTTGCCGCATGACAAACGATCCCGTCATCGAGTTTCCTGTCATCGCCTCGCTCAGAGACGGGCGGCGGGAGGGCATGACAACGTGGTCGCTGAAAACCCTTCTCTGGTGCCTTTCATCCATTGCGGATCACGCCACTCAGCGGGCCGGATTGCGCATCAACAACCATGCAGCCTCAAAGATCGCCTTGAAATGGAATGAAGTTGGAGAATTTCCATCCGCGAAACCCATCGCATTGGCGATCCGCTCCGACGCCCGCTTTGTTCCTCTGCCGCCCGCCCAAAACACGGGAATCGGTGCGCTCAATTTCTCCGTCGGCGCAATCCTTAGTGAACTCGATGGCATCCATCGCATCGAAGCGTGCATCGCAGCGTTGCAAAAAGCCACGATCTCACTTCAAAACCTGTCAGAGGCCACATGGCCTATACACGTTGCTAAAGAACGATTCACCGAGTCCGCACCCAACGGGCGTTTACTTAGCCAATTCCACGGGAAGATTCTTCAATTCCTTGAGCATATTTGAGTGGCATCGGCGCCATCACGGGCTTTAGTCGGGTACCGCCATGGCCGATGTCTTCAGTCCCGAAAGGCGCTCCGAGGTCATGTCCCGCATCCGGGGACGCGCCACGAATCCAGAACTGACACTGCGCCCGATGCTTCACCGCCTAGCATGCCACTGACACCTGCCGAAAGGGGCGCTGTCATCGGTAAACGCCACCCACACGAGATCGAGGTCCGGGGCATCGAGGTAGCACTACAAGTCTTCACCCGGACCCATGACGATCTGCCTAGGGCAATCGGACAGCAGGTGCTCGGATGCCCCCCTACTGTCCCCATAGCACTTGATCTAGTTCGAGCCACCCGTTTGAACTCCATCGGTAGCGGTTTTGAAAGATGAAATCGGAATCGAATTCCTCGAAACCCAATACGGACTGAACGCGCTGAGCAAGCCACGTAAGGGGTATGGGATCTTCTTCTTGCTGGAGAATCGCCCGCACTGTGCGTATAACAGACGGATTGCACGGCTTGACTAGGCCGCTTGCGTGATCAATTGAAATGCCCCGTGTGTTAAACAACTCACGGATAAAAACGACGTGCTTGGCAGGCGGCACTGTATCATCAAGATATGATTGCAAGTCCACACCTCCAAGATAAAGATCGGGATGGGTAGCAATCGCTTCCAGCCAGGAATCCATGGCGGACTCCGCCACAAGGCGGCGGGCAACACCCTGCGGACTTTCATCAAGACACGCCTCAATGGCAGCAATTATGAGAGTCGTGCCGTCGGGAGTTGCTTGAGGACCAGCAAAGGAGTGCCAGCGTAGACCCCCCATCCATGCATCAAGTATCGCCTCCATTTCGGACGAGAACCACCCTAGGATTCGGCGAACATCGCGGAGAAATGAGCCTTCCATCTGACGCACACGTTCTCTTGTGATGCCATGCACATCAGCACATTCCTCAAGAGAAAGGTTGTCAACAAGGCGACTCGTGAGAATGGGCACTTCAACCAGTTTCAACTGGTCGAGACTCAGGCCAAACGCCCGGCGAAGACATAGACCGTCTTGGCGGTCGTTTAGTGGTAGCCAGCGCCGGACCGCGTCAGCATCGGCACGGGCAATAGCGCGGGCGAAGTGCTGTAACTCATCCACCGTGCGCCGGCCAATATTTTCGTGAGCCAATAGGCCGCTTCGTCCTAGCGTGCCCCAAACGTCAAGAAGAGTTGTTATTGTACCGATCTCTTGCTGCTCGCAAAAGTTCAGCAACCGCGTGGACAAAGGAAGCATATCAAGTGGAAAGTCTGATGGAACACCCCATAGATAAAGAATTTCCGGGCATGTGAGAGCAACTGTAGGGGGGACATCCTCCTCATTACTTGAACACGGCTCTACTCCATCGGTGGCGGCTTCCAATATCTCGATCAATCGCAGGGACTTCGTACGGCCAAAAGTCCTCAGGCCCGTAAAAAGTTGAGTGGCGTCTAAGCACAGGTACATCTTGACTTGGTCACGGTTGCGAGCAGCGTACCATTCCAAGCCATGCCTTTCCGCGAGGTCGCCAACGGAAGGGCTGTTCCCATCGTACCAGCCGAGAGATCTGCACTTCGCACGCACTGCCTCCCATCGGTCGCCGAGTCCGTGGTGTAACCGTCTCATCTTCGATCTCAATTGTTGAATCCCTTAGCGCGGGCGGCATGAAGCACATCTAGAAGGCCCTTGCACTCATCCTGCTTGAGGCGCGCTCCACGCTGTAGCTTTCCGTGCAGTGTGCGGCAGATAGTGACCTGCCAGGGCATCAAGCACCCTTCTGCAGCACCCCAGGAGGCGAGCTCCAGCCACACATCTCGCCTCACGCGTTGCACACCTTCTTGTAACTCGGAGGCAGATAGACGCGGACCTTGTGCTTGGCTGGTTGTACGCATATGAGCACTAGAATCGCGTCTGGACGACTCCAAATCTGCATTCAGAGGTGGGAGCTCGATCTTCGTATCACGGAAGTTCATCCAGCATTCCTCCCGCTTGGCCATCTCGGTCACGTTGCGCCCCGCAGCGTAGTCCACTAGATGCTTATAGGCAAAAGGTGCCACTGTCTTGATCGCGATTTGGATGGCCTCGCCAGCAGCTTGCTTTTGCCAGATTCTCCGTAGGTCGACCCGACCGCTTGTGGCGCGGGATAGCCATGCCAAAGTGTATGCTACGACGTTCGCTCGATAGCCACCGAGGTCGAGACCCCCGATGAGTTTCTCCGCGCCACGGAAAAGTAGCGCCTTGGCACACAGCGCTTCAAAGTCAGCCTGCTCCGGTAGTTTTGCTCCGGCCTTTAGACGCGCCAACGTCCAGTCGTTAAAGTTCTTTTCCGCGCCTTTACTAACAATATGCGGGAGCTGATTCCAAGTGTGCTCATATTTTGCCACATCGGTCTTGGTGAACTTCTGCGAAACCGGGTTCTCAGACTCCCACTGCTTTCTCCGGGCTGTGACCGTGGTGCCCATTCTCATTTTGTCGTCTAGATGGGACCCACGTGCCCGCTCATAGTACCAATGCGTGCCCTTGCCAGTTCCAGTCATTGCTGGTGCCCAGACGGTTCGGGACAGGCTCTCCAACTTTTGATGCCAAACGTCGTTGGCGCTGAAATCGGCGGTATTCACCTTGTTCTGACTGTTAGCGTAGAGAGAGATCAGGGGAACGAAGTCCGCCATCTTCTCAGCCTCTTTCACAACTGTAAGTTTCACTTGCACGGTGACGTGGGAGATATCCGCATTGTCCTTCTTCATTGCGTGATAGATGCTGGCCGTTGTCTGCCCGCCGTTCACGATTTGAAAATCACGCAGCAGCTCCAACTTGCAGAGCCCGTCTTTTGTGCGGGAAGTAGTGACCGACTCTGCTGTGCCTGAGATGCCGTTATTATAGGCCAGAAAACGATGTGGCGCATCACGGACCGTCGCTTGGATGCCCTTGTTCACTTTTCCTTTGGCCTGGAGGAAGGAACGAACGTTTTTTTCCAGCAAACGTGGACCGAAGTCGCCATATATTTTGGCGAGCAGATTGGCGGGAAAGAATGCCAGATAGGCCGTGTATTCGTCGGTTCCATCGTCTTGAGCCAAACAGGGGATCGCTCCGCCATAGTCCTTTACCAGATCTATCTGGATGACCTCACGCTCTTGTCCGCTGCTTAGCAAGCGACGCAGCTTCTCCAAGTCCCAAAGATAATGCTTCACCTCCACTCCATCAACATCCGTATCTTTCTCTTCGCACTGCTTAGCAACGCCATTTGTGAGCAGGAAGATCCGAGCGGTGTCGAGATCGTCGCGATGGGCCAAGATCTTAGTGGCTGCTTCGAATGGTGGGGCGCTTTCCTCCATCTGTTGGAGTCTTCCCCCAAAAGCTGTCAGGGCTTGCGTCAGAAAGTTTCGTGCCATTTCGAAATGTTCGGCCACCTCGCTCTTGGTCACGCTTTGGCCCGTCGCTCCAGCCTTGTAGATTGAGACAAACAAATCCACGAGAGGAGCGCTGCCTGCTTGATCACCGGTTTGCTCGTGCAGATTCCAAGCATTGATCTTATACGCAGGAGCATTGCGCCGCCCGGGCTTTTTAGCGTAACCCAGCTCCCAGGCGTCCACCTCGTTGCCCTTGGACAAATACTCAAGCATCACAGCAGTGAAGCCATCCTCCGGGCCTTCAATGCTCTTATCTCCTGCGCAGCGCACCTGCACCTCTTCGTCTAGGTAGTTTGCTAGTTCGGTTAGTTCCATGTTCGTTGGGGGAATAGATTCAGTGCTTTGTGGGATCCAGTGCGTGCTGCATATCCGCCACGGGTTGCGCAAAATGTTGTACGGCGTCCAGGCTCAGGTCGTAACAAACACCGCCGACGCCAGGTGGCAGTGCAAGTGGCGTCAGGCGCGGGAAATGCCCCGCCACACGAAAGGCGTCCAATTCCCGCCGCACAAAGCCGCGCATCTGGTGTTTCTCGGCTTCTGCCTCCAACCAGCCTGCATCGACCAGTGCATCTTCCAGCAGTTCGGCGGCGGCGGTCGCCGCTACCAGATGCCTCAGGCTGGCGATACGCTGTGGCAGCGTCTCGCCTGCACCATCCTGCTCATCAACGGCAATGTGGTTCAGGAAGAGATTTTGCCAAGGAGTGTCATGGAGTTGTTGCTCACTTGAGATTCGCACCACCGCTGGCGAGCACGCAGCGCGCGTTTTCACCTCAATGGCTGTACCTTGGTGTTGGAAGTCCTGTGGGGCGCCTGCAGGGCCTCGCCACGCGCCCACTGCCGCCTCGATGCCGATGGAAGGAATGATGACGTGCTCAAGCGTCCAAAGCTCTCCCCACAGCCCACGTCGAGCCTCGTCCGAGAGAGAACGCCCCGCTACAGCCAAAAACTTTTGCCAACGTCCAAGAGCTGAAAGCACACGACGCGCAGCCTCCCACTCTGAGCCACCAACTGCACGGCGTGCTAGGTCTTCCGCAAGCACGGTGAACACATCCTGGCCGCGGAGATCACGTAATCGCACAATCAAGGCGACTTCGCCACTTGGCTTGGAATCAAGAAGCAGTTCAAGTCCCCGGCATTCAGGCCAAGCAGCTTTCGGTGGCAAGGCAGCGGCCTGTGCCGAGAAAAGTAGAACCCGTGCCTTGGATGGCCATTCGACACCGACTCGCAACCGCTGTCCAGTGTCGGAAGTTGCCAAGCGTGTGAGTAACCCCGGCCCTTTGGCGGAACCGCACTCGGAATCCAAGTCGGCCTCGATTTCCTTCCACATATCACCAATCGGTTTCATCAAGCGTGTCCTCCAGGTTGAATCGGGTTAGTTGATCCTTGATCCAAGTCGGTGTGACTCTATACTTCACACGACGAGCCTTGTCTGTAGCTGGAAAACTCAAGGCGAAAGCAGGCACATACGGAACGCTTTGCAGTCCGCGTATGTTGGTGGTATCCAGCGGGTACACTAGAAGCAATCCTTTCGCTGAAGGTCGCAGCTGCCTCATTTCGTCCCGCATGGCCCCGATGGTCCTCTTGCCACGAATCTTCGCGAGGGCCTCGACCGCTTTGGAAATTTTCTGACCGATGCACGACATTACCGCATCAGTCTCGCTACCCGGAAGAATGAGTGGCTTGGCACCCATACCTGCCTCCCTCACCTCGAGCTTGGAAAGCAAATCCTGTGCGAGATCCTCGGTCAATTCCAACTCGTCGAGATCAAGCATCTCATGTTTGGGCTCCTGCACGTTCGCCTTGCTGAGGCTGTAGTAGTTGTGCCCACTCGAAACGTCCGGACGCGCAGTTAACGCTATCTGTCGGCCACCGACAGTGGCAGGTTGTCCGGAGCCTTTGGGCACGATGACAGTCCATTCTTTCAGTCCGCCATTCTCTTCTTGGGCTTGAACGAAAGTCCGCAGTTCAGGTCCAAAGCGGCTACACTTCTCATGGATAAAGCCTGGCTTCAGGATGTCGTTCAAGAACAATGCAACCTGATTACGACTGGCGGTCCATCGCAGATGACCGTCGGCGTGTGACCGAAACTCAGACAAGCCTGAAAGCCATCGCTCAACAACCTCGATGTTCTTTTCTTGGTGCATCTTGCTGCGCTTGAAGAATGCCGTCTGAACCAACTGGCCTGAGAAAGTAACCTCGCGGCTTTGGCCATAGGCCATTTTGTTTAGCGCTGTAACCATCATGCCGTCAGGATGTTCACGAACACGCAAGCCATAGTCAACTGGTGTCAACCTTGCGTCAGCCATGTGGTCGAACTCACATTTCAATTCCTCCTCGGCGAGCGCCACATGACTAAACCAATCACGCAATTCGTCCGTCGTGTAAAGTCGACAAAAATCGAGGTATCCATCGCGATACCCAAACCAGCGGCCCATCTGCATGAGCGTGTCATACATTCGTGTGGAACGTAGAAAATAACTAACGCTCAATCCTTCGAGGGTCAGACCACGAGACAGTTTGTTGCCGCCAATCGCAATTACCGAAACGCCCTCATTCTGGCGGCTGTAATCCAGCGCCTCCTTGCTCGCCCCGTGAATCTCCTTTACCATGATTTTGTCGACTGCGACGGAGAGTTCTGCCCTCACCTCATCCCATTGGAGCGGCGTTAATCGTCTGTCATGCTCAACTGACCGGATATACTGCGAGCATGGCTGTGAGCGGCGTTATGGAAAGCCGATGAAATGGGCGACTTGAACGTCGGATGGCGCTTGCGTTAGATCTTCTTCGAAAGCTTCTAGCAAAACTCTTCTTCCTGCGTCTTCTTCCCGGTCTTCTTCGCGGAGGGTGGCGG
>JAPLUI010000068.1 GCA_026397725.1 Verrucomicrobiota bacterium
AGCAAACGCAACCTCTACTGCTGGCGCATGGCCGGAATGATCCCCTATTTTAAGATCGGTCGGGCGGTGAGGTTCGGGAAAACCGAGCTGGACGCGGCACTGGAACGGATGCGGGTAGGGTGACGTTAGACTGAGATGGCTGAGTTCATCTTCTGTTGTTGCGCTGGGAGCGCAGGCCGGTTTAGCCTGCGGCGCAAGGTGGTGCCATGGCAAGCTGTCGCATTTCCTAGCCCGCCCTCGCCTGGAAGCATGAAATGAAAACGACGGACCCCACCGAACGCCAAGGCCAGTTCCTTGCCTACATTTTTCAATACAGCCTCGTGAACGGTTGCGCTCCAGCGGAAGCGGACATGCAGCGGTTTTTCCAGATTGCGGCACCGAGCGTGCATACGATGGTGTTGACGCTGGAGCGACGGGGCTTCATTTAACTTGTGCCGGGACAGGCACGTAGCATCACCCTGCTGGTTCAGCCCGAATCTTTACCACCCCTGAAACGCGTTCAACGCTAGCCCCTTCAAGCCACACCCAGAACCATGAATTCCCCGGCATCCGTAGGTCGTAACAACCCGTGTCCATGTGGAAGCGGCAAGAAATACAAGAAGTGCTGCTTGGAAAAGGATGCGGCGGTGAAGGCGAGCAAACCGTCCATCGCTTGGCAGGAAACCGCGGCGAGGCCGGCAACAACGGAACACGCAGGCATGGGGGTCCACCCCTATGCCATGGTCAAAATGGTGACGAACCCGTCGCCCGATCTCTTGTCGCCACTATCGGAACGCTCTATCGCGGCACTCAAGGACAAGTGGACCATCACCAAAGTGGCCAGATTGGAAACGAGCGAGATTGTGTCGCGGTTGGAAAAACTGGGGATCGATTGGCACCAAGCCGCGTTTGTCGTGCTGACTGACGGGCACACCTCGGCATGGAGTGTCGGCAAAACGTGGATGAAGAGGCTGTCGTCGCCGGGGGACGGCGATGTGGATTTCATCTGTCTGGCGGCGTGCGAGTTGTGGAAACGGTATTGCCCTGAGCGTCCGTCCATGGAAATGTTGGATGACTGGCTAACAGATGGTTATGACCTGTGCGATGCGCGCAAGAATGTTGAAGCAGTCGAGATCTGGTTGCGGGTTTGGGAACACGTCCGCCCCAGGATCGAGCCGCACATGACCACCTTCGACGCCGCTGACGCGATGTTTCGGATCTCGCAGTTCTTTGGAAACTGGATTCAGGATTTCACCATGGAGATTAGAAACGCGGCGACCAGTGACCAGAAGTATGCCGAAATTGGCATTCGGGTGGTTCATGAGGTGTTGTACCAGTTCGTGGATGAGATATTGGACACAGTACTCAACTTCCGTTGTGAACTCGGAAGTTTCCTGTTTCAGGCAGACCGTTGTGAGGAAGGAGAGGCGGTCCTCCAAACCGTCATCAGTGAGCATCCCGACCGATCTTGTGGATATGCCGAATTGTCGACCGCTATGGGGTACACCATGCACGGAATGCCGGACTATCCCCGTGCAATTGCCATACTTGAGCAAGCACTGGCGTACCCGGTTGTTGACGTTGGATATTTCGTGTCGCGGATCCGTCGCGTGCATGGTAGAATCACCGTCATCGACGGGGAACTGGTTAGGCAAAACCGATGAATCCGGCGGACCATGCAACAGATCATCGCATTTTCTGGCGGCCCAGAGGAATACGTGCGTGATGGCGCGCATCGCAAGATGCGCCCGTTCGGACGGATGCGCGATCTGCGGAAAATCCGGGGGAATGCGCCCTCACGGCTTTTACCCAAGATCGGTTACGGTTACGGATTGCGCCGCATGCTGGTGGACCAGGCCGGACAGGCGAAGGGAGTGCTGGCGCATGGTGAGCAAAAAAGCATCCAAACCGACCGGGTCGTGCTCATTCCGGGTCCCGATGACGAGCAGGCCGACATCCGCTGGATCTACCAGTCGTTCGTGACCGAAGGCCGCTCGGAAGCTGAAATCGCCGCCATCCTCAACGCGAGGGGCGTGCGCACTGACTTTGGCCGCGAGTGGACGCGGGCGACCGTCCATCAGGTGCTCACCAATGAGAAATACATCGGCAACAACGTCTATCACCGCACGTCTTTCAAGCTGAAGCGCCGCCACGTCCGCAATCCTCCCGAAAAGTGGGTGCGGGCGGACGGTGCCTGGCCGGGCGTGGTGGAACCGGCCGTCTTCCATGCGGCGCAGGGCCTCATTCTCGCCCGCAGCCGGCGCCTCACCGACGCGGAAATGCTGGCGGCGCTCAAGGGCATTCTCGAAATCCACGGCAAAATCACGGGGGCGATGATCGACGGGGCGGACGACCTGCCATCGAGCGCCGCCTTCCGCCACCGCTTCGGCAGCCTCGTCAGCGCCTACGCAAGGGTCGGTTACACGCCACCGGCCGACTCCGGGTTCATCGAGGTCAATCGCTGGATTCGCAGCACCCACCCCGAACTCGTGGGTTCGGTGGCCGACAGCTTGCGCGAGGTGGGCGCGGGCGTCGAAATGGCGGAGCGGCGCAACGTGCTGCGCGTCAACGACGAGTTCCGGGTCTCCGTATCACTCTGCCGCCACTGGAACACTGGTGCGGGCGCGTCACGCTGGGTCATCATGATGGATCAGGCGGGGCGGGCCGACATCACCATCGCGGCCAGGCTCGCCTCGGCCAACAACGGCATCCGCGATTACTACCTGCTGCCAGCCATCGATGTGGCGGCCGGAAAACTGCGGCTCGCCGAAGCCAACGGCATCTCCCTCGACGGCTACCGGTTCGACGATCTCAGCCACTTCTTCCACCTCGCCCAACGGACGCGCGTCGGAAGGGATTCATAACCAACACACAGTCATGCAAAACGAAGTCATCCTCATCCCGCTGGATCGCATCCGGATCGTCAACAACCGGTTTCGCGACCGCCGGAAGTTCGAGAAAATCGTCGAGAGCATCCGCAACCACGGGCTCAAGAAACCCATTCAGGTCAGTCCCAGGTCGGGAGGGCCGGCCGACGGGCAGCCCGACTACGATCTCGTTTGCGGCCAGGGACGCATCGAGGCCTTCAAATCCCTCGGCTATCAGGAAATCCCCGCCCTGGTGGTCGAGGCATCCAAGGAGGACCTCATGATCATGAGTCTGGTTGAAAACATGGCACGCAGGTTTCCCGCTCCCGGCGACCTCATCGTCGAGATCGACCGGCTCAAGCAGGCGGGTTACAGCAATGTGGCGATCGGGCGCAAACTCGACCTCGCCGATACGATGGTCGGCGGCTTGCTCTCCCTGCGCAACGCCGGGGAAGAGCGCCTGCTGGCGGTGGCCATCACCGGGGCCATTCCATTGGGCGTGGCCATCGACATCTCGAAAGCGGAGAGCCCGGAGGCCCAGCGCGAGTTATTGAAAGCCTACGAGGGAGGACAGCTCAATCAGACGTCCATCAAGGTCGTGCGAAGACTGATGACGCAGCGCAGGTCCCTCGGCAAGGGTCTGCAGTCCAACAACACCCGGCGGAAGATTCCGTTCGCAACGGCCGACGGACTGGTGAAAGCCTTCAAGAAGGAAAGCCAGCGCCAGAGGTCGCTCGTCCGGAAGGCGAAAATCTGCGATGCCCACCTCTTGTTCGTCACCACGGCGTTCCGCCGCCTGGCCAGTGACGAGGATTTCACCAATCTGCTGCGTGCCGAGAAACTGGACACCATGCCGGCCTTCCTCGCGGAGAAAATCGGTTTGGAAAGGAGAGTCGCGTGAACACCCCCAAAATCGGCTTCGGAAAACAGCGCATCACCCTGCCGCTCGACAGGATCCTGCCGGTGCGTGCCGTCAAGGACCCCGACAAGAGCATGTCCCGCTATCAGTCCATCGTGTCGTCAATCCGCGAAATCGGTGTCGTCGAGCCCCTGATGGTCTATCCGCAAAAGGGCAACGAGGGATTCTATCTGTTGATGGACGGACACTATCGACTCCACGCGCTGCGGGAGCTGGGCATCCCGGAGGCCGGGTGTCTCGTTGCCGTCGATGACGAGAGCTTCACCTACAACGCCCGCATCAACCGGCTGTCCCCGATCCAGGAACACAGCATGGCCGCCAAGGCGGTCAACGACGGGGTGCCGGTTGAACGAATCGCGTCGGCCCTCGACAAGAATGTGAAGAACATCAAGGAGCGGCTCAACATTCTCAACGGCATCAACCCTGAAACCGTGGAGTTGCTCAAGGAAAAGCAGCTCGGCCAGAAGACCCTCCAGACATTGCGAAAGGTGAAACCCATGCGCCAGCTCGAGATCGCCGAACTGATGGTCAGTGCCAACAATTACACGAATGGCTACGCCGAGGCGCTGCTGTTGGGCACGCCCAAGGACATGCTGGTCGATCCGGGTGCCGCCAGGGTCAGAACGCGCATTTCCCGCGAGGACCTTGCCCGGATGGAAATGGAAATGAAAACCCTCGAAAGCGATTACAAGGCCATTGAGGACAATTATGCCGACAACATGCTCAACCTGACGGTCTTGCGGGGATACGTCCGCAAGCTGCTTGCCAATCCGAAAATCGCGCGTTTCCTCGGCACCCGCCTCGCGGAGATGCTGGTCGAATTTGAGCGCATCGTGGCGGCGGAGGGGGTGTAGCAGGACGGTGCCTTGGATTTTCCACCCTCACACCGGAGCGTCCTTGGTGACGACGTTGCCCAGAGCCCCATGCTCACGACGCCAGGCCGTCAACTCACAAGTCCATCGCCGCTCCGTTCTTCCGCAGCCACTCTTTGCGCTCCCTGTAGTCGGGCATGACCTTGTCCACCTCGTTCCAAAACGCCTCACTGTGGTCGAGGTGATGAAAATGGCAGAGTTCGTGAACCACGATGTAGTCGATGATTTTGGGGGGAGCCATCATGCACTTCCAATGGAACGCAAGGTTTCCGTTCGGCGAGCAGGATGCCCACCGATGGCCCAATTCCCGCAGGTCGAGCTTGTCAGACAGAACTCCGACCTTGGGTGCGAAATAGGCCACCCGTTGCGAGATTCGCTCCAATCCACGGGTGACGAAATAGTCCCTGAAGGCCGCCTTCGCAGCGGGAACCTCGCCTCGATCCACCAGATCACGGCGGAGACAAAAGCGTCCGCCCTTCAGAAGCAACGGTTCGTCTTGATCCGCAACCAGCAGCAGACGGTAGGATCGCCCCAGATAGAGGAATCCCTCGCCGTTCCGGTATTCCCGGATCACCCTCGTCGCGTTGAGGTCCCGCCACTCGGCCAGGTTTTTGTAGATCCAGAGCCGCTTGGACTCGATGATGTCCTCGATGCGCTCGGCGGGAATGGTTTCCGGAGCGCGGACCACCACCCGGCCATCAGGCTCAATGACGATGTCCGCTGTTCGGCGCGGACTGCGGATCAACTCATAGGGAATATCCTTGCCGCCGTTCATCGCAAGAGTTCCTGATGCCGCTTTTCGGCGAGTTTGACGATCTCCACCGCAATCCGTTCATGGCGTTCCGTCAATTCCGGGATGCCGGAAAGGAGAAGTTCGGTGTCGATGTCACCGCGCAAGCGTTTCACCTCGATGGGTTTCCTCCAAAAATCGATAATGTCGATGGTTTCCTGAAGCGACTCGACGATCTTTGAAACCACCCGCACCAGCGCATCCTGATGTCGTGCGGTCACGCCGTTGCTTCCGAACGCCAGATCCGCGATGTGATCATGAAACGTGCTGATTTCCCGGGTCATTCCCTCATGCCCGCCGGCACGACCGGAGACCGCCTCATGGATCAACGGCTCCATCTCCTTGGCGAGGAGATCCCACTGGTTCTTATGGGCTTCGATCAACTTCTCAAGTTTCTCGCTGAGCTTCCTGTAAAAGGCCGGGTTCTCGTCGAAGTGGACCGTGCAGTGCTTGCGGATGGCGTGCTCCATCTCGCTGGCCTTGGCCTCCGGATTGCCGCGGGCATGGTGTTGGACCTGGGCCATGAAGTCGGGTGACAGCAACTCCACGGGCGGAATCTTCGGGTTGATTCCGAGATCGATCAGATGCTCGTTGATCAGCGCCCGCACTTTCGCGCCGGCGTCGGCGATGTCGAGCGACTCATCCTTGTAGCGTTCCCTGACCATCCGCAGCAGGTAGCCGAAACGGCGGGTCGGCCCGCGGTAAGGATGGCCTGACGGATGCGGCAGAATCAGATTCAAACTCTGGAGAAACTTTTTGAGGTACACCTCGAAGTCCGCCCGGCGCTTGATGTCCTTCATCGCGGTCACGGCCGCGTGGATCACCTTGACCTCTGCTTCAGGCGAGGACAGCTTTTCGTTGACGAAGGGCTCGATGCCAGCCACACCACAGGCTTCGAAATGTTGGACCAGCCGCCGATAGCGTTCCTCCAGGATTGGCAGCTCGGTGAGCACGTTTTTCAAGCCAAGCCGGAGATCTTCCGCATCCTCCCCGGTGTAAATGGAGAGGGCTTCGGTCAGGTGGTTGGCCAGGCCGATGTAGTCCACGATGAACCCGCGTTGCTTGCCCCTGGCGACGCGGTTCACCCGCGCGATGGCTTGCAGCAAGTTATGTTCCTTGAGCCGCTTGTCGATATACATCACCTGTTCGATGGGTGCATCGAAACCGGTCAGCAGCATGTCACAGACAACCAGAAACGCGATTCCGGTGAGTTCCTTGTCCCGGTCTGCCAAATCAAACGGCTTGCAGAAATTCTCCACCGCGTTCCAGCGCTTTGCCTCATTGCGAGCTTCGGTTATCACCGCCAGTTCATTCGTGGCATCGGATGAAACCACCACCGCCACTTTCAAAAATTCCAAAGACTTTATCAAATTCTGATTGGGTCTTTCTCTCAACCGCTCTTGTTCCACCCGTTCCGCAAGAGCCTCACGAATCGCCTTCTGGTAACGGACCGCCGCAAGCTTCGAGTGACACACCACCTGCGCCTTGAAACCGTCGGGAAGGATGTTATTCACATAGTGATTGACCAGATCGCGGGCGATGGCACCGATGCGCTTCTCCGCTTCGAGAAGATCACCCGATGCCCCATACTTCTTCTTGATCGCTTCGATCTCGGCGTAGCTCCGTTGCCGGAAAAGATCCTCGAACTTGGTGTCAAATCCGTGTTTGTCCTTTAGCGCGGTGTCTGCGGTCCTGCCTTCGTAGAGAATCTGCAGCGTGGCCCCGTCATGCACGGAGTCCATCAGCTTGTAGGTGTCAATGTATTCGCCGAAGCGCTTCACCGTGCGCTTGTTGCCGTGCTTCTCGGTGATCAAGGGCGTGCCGGTGAAGGCGATGCGTGTGGCGTTGGGAATCGCCTCGAACACGTTGTCCCCGAGGTCCGAGCCCTGAGTACGGTGGGCTTCATCGATCATGAGCAGAATTCGCTCCGAGAGGTTCACCACGCCAAATCCCTTGCCCGAGGGAGGTTTCCCAAAAGTACCCAGCGCGGCCTGCACCACCGCCGGTAATTCCTCCTCACGCTCCATGAACTTGTGGACCATCACCATGTTCAAATCCGAGGCATTCGTCCCGAGTTGGTCGCGGAGAGCGGCAGAACTCTCGATCACGTTCACCTTGCCGCCGATCGACTTCGCCGTGGCGGTGAGTTGTTCCTCCAGATCCACGCGATCATTGACCATCACGATCTTGATATCCGAGAGGTCCGGCGAGGCCCTCAGCATTCGGGCCACAAACACCATGGTTAGCGATTTGCCGGACCCTTGCGTGTGCCACACCACCCCGGAACGCTGGTCAGCGGTTCTGCCGGCCCTGATCCGTGCGATCATCTTCTTGGCGGCGCGATACTGCTGGTAGCGGCAGATCACCTTCACCCGTTTGCCGGATTCCGTGTCCATGAAGACCGAGCAGGACCGGAATATGTCCAGTAAGGTCTCCGGCGGCAGCATTCCCTGAATGAGTCGCTCCTGTTCGCGCTCAATACCGAGTGGCGGCGTGTAGTTCCGGAACTTCTCCGGCCAAATGTCCTTCCAGGGATGGAAATGCTCATAGGCGGAGGTGATAGAACCGAAAGCCGCTTTCTCCCCGCAGGTGGTGATCACCAACAGGTTTGAATGGAACAAGCGCGGTTCGCCCTCCCGGAGCCCCGCGGCCAGTGTATCCTCCCGGCCGTTTCGGTAGCGCAGCAATTGTTCGAACGCGGCGTGCATCGGATTCGCCGTGTTGGCATCGCCGATTTTGGCCTCCACGACCACCAGCGGAATCCCGTTCACAATCAGCACGATGTCCGGGATGATGAAACTCTTCACGCAGCCGGGCGTATCAATCCGAAACTGGTTGATCGCGTGAAACACGTTCCGCTCCGGATGGTCGAAGTCGATCAATTTCACCACCGGATCAGCCTCGCCGGTGACCTCATTGACATCCACCTGGGCCTTGAACAGCAGCTTCTGGATCTTCTCGTTAGATTCCAACAAGGTCCGGTTTGGCTGGCGCAGGATCTGGCTCTGCAAGTCCTCAAGTTGCCGCTCGGTCAGCCATGGATTGATTGCCCGCACCGCATCCCGGAAAACCTGTGGCAGCAACCATTCGCGGAAACCGCCTCGCAGGCTCACCGCCGGATCCGATGGAATCATCCCGTAGCCCTGATCCACGACAGTCCATCCCAGTGCCGCAAGCTGGTCGAGGAAGGGTTTTTCAACGTGGTGATATTCGGACATCGTGTTAGGTGCCGTGTTTCATCGTGCGAAACCTTCCCAGTTTTTGAACTCCGCGGCAGTCTCCGGCCCGCGCTGTCCGACTGGAAGAAGGTCGAGGTAGATTTGCACATCGCCCACCAAAGGGAAGCCTTGAGATTCCTGCCCCCCCGAAAAAACACCCTCATCCTCGGGAATGATCAGCCACAGGTTCCCTCCCGTGTTGACGCTGCGTGCTGGAATGACATCCAACAAGTGCCGCTGTCTCACATAGGCCGAAACCACCGGCGGAGTGGTATGGGGCCGGCGCAACCAAGCCGCGAACCACTGGGTGAAGGCGATTGACTCCGTCCCCAGGCTATCAACCACCTTTTGCGCGATCTCTTCGGGCCGGTTGCTCAGCACGGAAAACTGATGGACCGCGGTGCGTTTCTGCCAGTTATCGGCCTGCCTCCATGCTTCCAACAGCCGATCAAAATCCGCAAGCAGGTAAGTTGCCGGCACCTTGCGGCCGGAGGCGGCTGATCGCTCCACATAGTCCTCATCCACCAGTTGCGCGAGGACCTGCGACACCACGGCGCGGGACACCCCCGTTTGCCGCGCCAGTTCCTCCTGAGTCAGGGAGGTGTTCCGTTGATTGAGTAGGGCGCGGACGAGCCTGGAAGCCTTCGGAGAGAACGGATCGGGGCCGGATCGGGGATTCCGGAAAACCACCTCACCCGGGCGGCGGTCCAGCAGGAAATCAGATTCGCCAACAAACAGCCGCCCGTTCAGATCGGCATGGGGGATGCCCGCCCGGCGCAAATCGGCGGCCAACGGCTCCGGAATGCTCGGGCACACCAGTACGCGTCCCGGATCCGGCTGGTCCCTCAGCAGCTTCCGCGAGGGGTGCAAGACCGGTCGAACCTTGAGCAGGTGCTTCCGCTGGGGTGATTCGATGCGCAACTCGGCGGAGCCATCTCTCGGATACGAAAACCTTGTGGAAAAATGCCTATATTCCTCCGAAAACCTTGATTTCACAAGGTTTTCGAGCAATTCTTCAGCGGTCGAAATTTCCTTAATTTTGTTCAAAATAATGATTTTGCTGGCCCAGCAAAACATCTCAATAGAAAAAAACAAGCCCTTTTTTTTGGACTCGAAAACCACCAACCAAGACATTATCCCTGTTCCGAAACGGAATCGTGCTGCAGCACCTGGGCGGCCAAGTCTGCCGAAAACGCCTCCCGCTCGTGCTCTCGGACAATCTCGACCCGGCCTGGACCGATCTTGTGCAGCAGATTGAGGGCCTTTTCGGTCGCCCGCTTGAGCTTCTCCCCCTCCGGCTCACCGACCAGAAACCAGAACTTGTGGGCTTCCGCTGCATCGCTGAGGGCCACCCCACGACAAGCGTGAGGAATTGGAATGTTTTCATGATCTGAGGAAGGTTTTGGCAAAGCCGATGAGTCGGTCAGCGGAAGATACGGCGGAAACCAGGTAATCCCTCAGGGAATCGCGGAATGCCCCATTGGTGCCGCCCGCCGGGGAGTGAGGTAGCGAGAGAAAAAGAACCGGCAGGTGTATTGGAATTGACTACAAATCGAATCCATTTGTGAGATTCTAGCCCATGCGCCGGATCTCTAAATCATTGGAAATAAGAAATTTGGGTCAATTTCTGGAATCTGGATTGCCTCCTGACTCAGCCAACGCCAAGGAAATTCCACCCGGTTTAGCCAATTTCCGAAGGGCTCGTTTCAACCGCCCGGCGATTTTCCGTCCCGTGGCCATTGGGGAAGTTCCTTGAGCAGGTAACGCGGTCTCCCGGCACCCACTTTCGTCCGCACCAACTGAAGCTCGATCCGCTGGTGAAGATGGGAGTTGATCATATCAGGATTGCGGATTGCCGGCGCGATCTTCCCTACCAGAACCTCTCCGTCGTCAACCCGGACAAACTCGAAGGTGCGGCGCTTGGGCAGTGCTCCTTGAAACTCGCCCGTCACGGTGATCTCCTCCTCGACCAGATTCTCAGTCGCGAGACGTGACACGGCGGTGCGTACCTGGCCGACATCGCTGAATGCGAAGCGGCCCTCGTTGGTTTCCACGGCGCAAACCGCTTCGTTCGTCGCGAGTTTATCCAGAAAGTTCCGGATCGCGGTGACGGCTCTGGGATCGATCTCCGAAGCCACGTCGGCGAGTTGGTCGTCACTTCCAGTGCTGCCTTCCAGAAACTGCCGCATCTGTTCCAGTGCGGACGGCAGAACGGAATCGTCTTCCAAGGTCAGTTGCTCCGGGCCGTGCTCCTCCAACTCGAAACCGAACGATCCCGTAGCGGTGCTGGTGATCAGCAGTTGGTTCTGGGAGCGGTTGGGAATCGGTCCCATCGCCTGAAGCGGAGCCGTAAACGAGGCGGCCACGGCAGCCACCGCATCCGTGAATGCCATCGTTGCCTCCATGCCAAACTCGGCGAAAATGCCGTAGCTCCCAACGACGGGCCGGCCGCGGAAGGTCAGCCGGGCACGGGCAGGCTGGCGCGTGTCCTCAGGCGAATCCGAGAGCTGTAGGTTTACGATTTCCAACCGGGTGTTGAGGCTTCGCAAATCGATCAATTCCTCCGGCGGAGTCGCGGCGATCATCCGTTGCAAAGCGGTGCGCTCGGAGAGCAGGTGCATGCGTTCCTGGCGATTCATGGGATTGCGCTGGTTGGGGTTGGATTAAGCAAAAGGCGGGCGGTCACATCATCGGCCGGATCGAGATCGATCTCAAGAAACCCTTTCCAAAGGCGGGTATCGCGCTGGTGCGCCCACATGCCATACCAGTAGGCGCTTTGATTTACCAAATCATCACTCCTGGCTCCCAAGTGAACGAGATAGCCGTCAACTCTGTAGGTGTCTCCCGGACTGTCGGCAATGTCTTCGGCGAGGGTGCCAAAGACCACATGCGGGGGCGCGTGTGGGCCCCGCCACCACTGGGCACGCCGTCATTCGCGGTCGAAGAGCGCAGCAACCCAGGAACTTGCCGGTAAGGTCATCGATCAGTTCCTGAATCTGCCGCTCCTTCCAAGCGTATTCCAGCTGGTAGGAGTCGATGCTGAACTTGGCTCCGTCGAGGAGCGTGCGAATAGTTCGGGCGTTGACGTCGATGCGTTTCATGGATCTCTCTTCTTTACAAGCGGCTCAATAGCTCCTTGAATGGCGACTCCGATGTTCCGGGACCATTGAGGAAGTAATCCGCCACGTCGGGCTGGAACGGCTGTCGCCGCCACTCTTGGATTTTGCGCATTGCAACCGCTTTGCTGATTTGATTCGATTTCAACCGTCTGATCACTGTGGGCGGCGGCGTGAACGTCGGATGGAACGGGCGGTTTGAAAATCGGATGGTTAGGCACGGTTAGATCGGGCGTTTGCCCGGGGGGGGATCAGTTTTCGATACGGTCTTTCATGCGGTAGCTGGGGCCTTCGATGACG
>JAPLUI010000051.1 GCA_026397725.1 Verrucomicrobiota bacterium
GCACCGCCAAATCGCGTCCAAACCCGCCCGCAAGCACCCCGGCGAAAACGCCACCCCGTCTAACATCCCTGGCCGCGGCCCCGAATCCAAGCGTTTCCATGCCCCGACGCGCTCAGCGCGGCTACCATTTCGGAATCGCTGATTAAACCAAGGTTTAGTTGCAACGCGTCGCCGGATTGTTTAGGCTCCGACTGTGCGTGCGGCTGATTCCACCAGCCGGGACGCAGGCCACCATCCCAGCCAACTCATCCCATGTCTCTGCCCAGTCATCGCACCAAAATCGTCGCCACCATCGGTCCTGCCTCGGACTCGCCTGAAATGTTGGAGCGCCTGATCCGCGCCGGCCTCAACGTCGCGCGGCTCAACTTTTCGCACGGCGATTTTTCGAGTCATGCCGCACGCATCGCCCGCATCCGCACCGCGGAACAGGCCGCCGGCCGCCGCGTCGCCATCATGGCCGATCTGCCCGGCCCGAAGATGCGCGTCGGCATCATCGACCCGGAGCCGATCCAATTGCGCCCCGGCGAGAGCTTCACGCTGACGAGCGATGATATCGTCGGTGATCAGCGGCGCGTGTCGATGAGCTTCGAACGGCTGCCGAGGGTTGTGAAACCCGGCGATCAGCTCTTTCTCAACGACGGCTTGGTGCAACTCGTCGTCGAACGCGTGCAGGGCAACGACGTTCACTGCAAGGTCGCCGTGGGTGGCGAACTGCGCTCGAAAAAGGGCCTCAATCTCCCCGGCATCGATCTCGGCATCAGCGCCTTCACGGATCATGACCGCGCTTGCCTGGAGTTCGCGCTCGCCCACGGGGTGGATGCGGTGAGCCAGTCGTTCGTCGAGACGGCGGCCGACATCGAGGCGGTGCGGGCGGCCGCGAATGCCCTTGGCAAACATCCGTTCATCATCGCCAAAATCGAGCGGGCCGATGCCTTGAATCATCTGGATGACATCTTGCAGGCGGCGGATGGCATCATGGTGGCCCGCGGCGACCTCGGGGTGGAGGTGCCCATCGAGGGCATCGCCATCTTGCAGAAAAAAATCATCGCCATGGCCAACCGGGTCGGCAAGCCGGTCATCACCGCCACTCAGATGCTGGAGTCGATGACCGTCAGCCGACTCCCAACGCGGGCCGAGGCGACCGATGTGGCCAACGCCATCCTCGACGGCACCGATTGCATCATGCTCTCGGGCGAATCCGCCATGGGCCATTATCCCGAGGAAGCCGTGGCCATGCTGGCAAAAATCGCCGCCAGCGCGGAAGCGCACCGGGTGGCTGCGCGGGCGGCTGATACTCAACCCCGGCAGCGCCCGGCACCCGCCACGACCGTGGCGGAAGCCGCCTCGGAAGTCGTGGAACACTCGCTGATTATCGCGCCCGCCGCAGCGGTGTTTGTCCCCACGCTCACCGGGACCACCGCCCGCATGATTTCGCGTTTCAAACCAACCGCCTGGATTGTTGCCGTGAGCGCCGATGCTGCAGTCTGCCAAGGACTGGCCTTCTCTTACGGGGTGCAGGCCATTCAACTCGCCGAAGATCCGCCGAACTGGCGTGACTTCGCCCGCCACTGGCTGCGCGGGCATGAGGTGCCCGGCAACGTCGCGATTCTGGTGGCCGGTCCGTCCTCAAGCAACCCCGGTGCCAACCATCGGGTTGAGTTTCTGCCCGTCGGCGATCATCCGGCTTTGGCGAGTTCGGGGAAAAAAAACCGATGACCCCGAACCGCGGGCCCCGCTATCCATCGCTCTATCAGCTCAACACGCGGGTCTGGCTAACGGAACTGGCCCAGGCCCTCGGCCGTCCGGCGACGCTGGACGACATTCCCGACGCCGAACTCGAGCGCCTGGCGGAAATGGGTTTCGATTGGCTCTGGTTTCTGAGCGTCTGGCAAACCGGACCTGCCGGTCAAAAAGTCTCGCGGAGCCATCCGGAGTGGCGCAAGGAATTCCATGCGACCCTCCCCGATCTGCGCGAGGAGGACATCCCCGGTTCCGGTTTTGCAATCACCCGCTACACGGTGTCGGCATGCCTGGGCGGGGACGCCGCCCTCGCCCGGCTGCGCAACCGACTCCGCCAGCGCGGCCTGCGCTTGATGCTCGATTTCGTCCCTAACCACACCGGCCTGGACCACCACTGGGTCGAGGAACACCCCGAGTACTACATCGTCGGCACCGAGCAGGATCTCGCGTGCGTTCCGCAAAACTACACCCGGGTGAAACGCCAGGGCGGCGACTTGGTGCTGGCCTACGGTCGCGATCCCTGCTTCGCCGGCTGGCCGGACACGCTGCAACTCAACTACGGCAACCCGGAATTGCAGCAGGCAATGATCGGCGAGTTGGAACGCATCGCCGGCCAGTGCGACGGCGTGCGCTGTGACATGGCGATGCTCGTCCTGCCCGATGTGTTCGAAAGCACCTGGGGCCTCACCGCGCCGCTGTTCTGGCCGCAGGCGACCGCGTCGGTCCGGCGCAAATACCCGGACTTCCAGTTTATGGCGGAGGTCTATTGGGACCGGGAATGGACGATGCACCAGCAGGGCTTCGATTACGCCTACGACAAGCGGCTCTACGACCGCCTCGCGGAAGGGGCCGCCCGCCCGGTGCGCGAACACTTCCACGCCGGCCTGAACTATCAGGACAAGCTGGCACGCTTTCTCGAAAACCACGATGAACCGCGGGCCGCAGCCACCTTCGCGCCGGACCGGCACGCGGCGGCAGCCGTGCTCACGTTCCTCTCGCCCGGCCTGAGGTTCTTCCTCCAAGGGCAGTTCGAGGGACGCCGCAAGCGCATCTCGCCGCACCTCGGTCGCGGCCCGTTAGAGCCAGTCGATGCAACGCTGAGGGAGTTTTACGAGCGCCTTCTGGCGGTGCTCCGCCAGCCGCAAGTCCGGGACGGTCAGTGGAGTTTGTTAGAATGTGTTCCAGCCTGGGACGGCAACGGATCTGCCGACGCGTTCATCGCCTGCGCATGGCAGGGGCCGGCCGGCGAGCGCCTGCTTGTCGTCGTGAACTATGCCGCTCACCCGAGCCAGTGTTACGTCCGGCTGCCGTTTACAGACCTTGGCGGCCGCCTCTGGCGGCTGGCTGATTTGCTAGGCGGCGCCCGCCACGAACGCGACGGCGATGACCTCCAGTCCCGCGGGCTTTATCTGGATGTGCTGCCGTGGCAAGCCCACGTTTTTGCAATGTCCTCGTGAAAAAGAACGCCGCCAAACTCTCCGCACCGCCGCCAACGAGTGGCAGCAGCCATCCGCTCGGGGTCATCGTTGGGCCTGGTGGCGCGAACTTGGAACCAAGACCAAGAAATGTCACAGCCGCGTCCATTCTTATACTTGATGACGAACCGGACGATGGTCCGGCCGCAGTGAGCGCCGGGACTTAGCCACAGCGGTGTGGCTAAACCGTTAGAGCTGCGGTTACCCCATGCTTCACGCCGAAGATTTCAACATTCAACATTCAACATTCAACATTCAATGATCAAGTAAGACCAAGAAAATGCCACGGCAGCGGCCATGCTTACTCACCAGTCCTTGGCTTGGACGCGGATTTTCATCCACCGATCGGCCCGCGCCAGAGGGCCGCTCCTGCTGCGCCTCGGCGCAAGCAATGGAGCGCCGGCTTCAGCCGGCGAGCCAAGGATAAACGCCCCGCGCAGTTTCTTGAATGGGTCTCCGGCAACGGAACGAGCGATTGAAGCAATTGTCTCAAACGACGGAACGCCCTGCTAACTCTTTCGTATTCAAGGGAACCGAGCAGCGGATTTCGCCACTCGCCGTCGGCGGCAAGACGCATCAGCATGCCGAGGGCGTGGTCCGCCGTCACTTGGGCATTCGGCGGGAAATGGAACTCCCGCTCCTGACCTGGAGCCCTCAGGAGGGTCATCTTGCTGCCATTCACCTCGATTCGAACCTGATTCCAGGTCTCGCCGCTGTCGCCACCGGCCACACATTCTAACGAGAAAATCACCTGGAACGCCGCCACCCAGACCGTCATCTACCGATCAAAACGCCACCACCCCACCAAGCGGAATTTTGAGATTTTCAAGGCCACTGATTTCCTCGCCGCCGTCATCGACCATGTGCCGTCCAAATCCAAGCACACCGTCCGTTACTACGGGGAGACCTTCGAGCCTATCGAGCCCCCTGACAGGCGATCAAGGAATGGATTCCGGACGACGCACCGGACTTCACCTGGTTCAGCCAACCCCGGCAACCATCAGCGCCTGATCCAGACTGGTTCGACCAAAGCCCGGCATGGAAGGCTCCCGAGGTCCCGCTTGGCGATGGCCGCATCCTCGTCCTGGAATCCTGAAATACACCTGACCTCGAAGGCGTCCCTCACCTCAAGAATCCGCAGCCCGAAGATATTCGAAAACAATCCTCGACAACGCGGACAGGATCGGTATTTTCGCCTTCGTGGAGATTTACCATGATTCTGACGAAATCCCCCATCTCCCTGCATGATCCCGCCGGACCAAGGCCTTGGTCGGCTCCGTGGCTGGGGCTTTTGTGCCGTTTCCGCCCCCCTTTTCCCCGCCCTCCGGGCCGGCCACCGGTTCTTCCAACGGCCTTCATCCCAAAGCAATTTCTTAGCAGTATGACACTCCGCTCTACCTTCACGCCGTGCTTCATGTTAGTGGTTCTGACGCTCGGACTGCTGCGAGGTTCGGCTGCGGGCGAGGTGGACGCATTGCGGAAGATGGCTGCGGAAAAGCGCCAGGCGATCATCCGTTTTCAATTCCAAGACAAGGACAAACAAGGGGGCATCGACGGGCCATACGGGTTTTTTGTGTCCGGGGATGGTACCGCGCTGTGCGATCTCACCGCGTTTGCCGAGAAACAGAAGCCAACCGCCATCGAGACGTTCAACGGTCGCAAACTCGCTTTCCCGGTTATCCTTGGAATCTTTCCGGATAGTCTCATCGCTTTGGTGAAATTCAAGTATCAGCCGAAAGTCTGGATCGATGTGGCTCGCACGGTGCCAGCCATGGGAACAAAGGTGGCTGTCCTGGACTATGGTTCGGATGTCCCTGCCGCAATCGGTCCCTTGCTCTCGCGCGAAAGCCTTGTCACTAGCGAATACCGGCAAAATAGGTTTTGCACCTACCTCAGCATCGGCTCGGCGATCCGCCTTCGGGGCACCTCGACTTCAGGCGCGGCGGGCGGGGTCCCGGTGATTGATGGCGCGGGAGCGGCGGTGGGGTTGTTCGTGGGTGCGACTCACAGCGATCGACAGGTCATCCCGATATGTCTGCCCCTTGATGAACTTCCGCCATGGATCGAAAAGACGCTCAAGGCCGGAACCACCCTGCCCTTTCCCCTGCCCGACGCGGCGGTGCCATTTGATCCCGTCGGTTCCAACCCCGAATATGTGGACATGGCCGATGCGTTTTACCGGAATGATTTGTTAGCTGCGCGTCGTCACCTCAAGAACCTGAAAGCCGCGCACCCGCAAAGCTCTTGCCTCCGGAACATGGAATTTGAAATGGCGGGAAGGACAGGCGAGACAGATCGCTTGCTCGATTTGGCGGCAGCCCTCAAGCCGGCACCCGGCGCGCCACAAGCGGAGTGTTTCGATTACTATTGCAAGCTCGGTTTGGCCCGCTGCATGACCGGTGACGTTGATGGTGCCTTCGCCGCAGCGGAGGAAGTTATCAGGATTTCCCCGGAGAATTGCAGTGCTGGCCGAGAATTGTTAGGCATGCTCTTCGCAACGAAGGGCCGGAATGAGGAAGCCGCCAAGTGGTTCCTGGCCGCGTCTGCCATCTCTCCGGAAAAAATCCCGATCCTCCAGAGACTTGAGAAGATTCTCGGTAACTTGAAAAAGTGGGAGGAACAAGAGAAAGTGACCAACCAGATCTTCAGGCTGGAGCAACTCTACAGTCGATAGATAGGCAGGGATCCCGTGCAATCAGCGGAGCCACTTTCCACCCCCCATTTCCCCGCCCGCCGGCCCGGCCACCGGTTCATTTGGCGGCCGTCACCCCATCCACATCTCCAAGTCCGCCATCGCCGCCCTGACGTTGCCCTTGGCTCCTTCCGCGATCCGGCGGGTGATGGCAATGGGAGCGCCCCAGCGCCGGGCGAGGAAGGCCGCGAGAGCCTCGTTGTCCGGTGGCTGGAGGCGGACCGATTGGAAGCGGGTCTGGAAGCGTTCCGTCAGGCTGGCCGTCGCGGGCACCGATGGCGCTGGTGGTTTCGTTGAACGTGCCGCCGCGCAGCATCAACTCGCCGTCCGGGCCGTCGTGCAGGTTGGCCTCGATCCACTCGCGGGCGAAGCGGTTGGAGATGGGATTGAACGAGCGGGTGAGCGCCTTGCCGCCGAGCTTGAGACAGCGGATGCCGTCGAGCTTGGGCGTGGCAAGCACGGGGAATGGCAGCAGATCGGGGCGTTCGCACTTGGAGGCGAGCATCGGCTTTGATATGGCGTTCATGGTGCTATGGGTCGGAGGGTTGTGCGTTCCGACATCCTGAGCCTCGTCAACGCCGTCGTGGTTTGTCGCGCGCCATTTGACGCCATTTTGCCCGCCCTTCCGAATGCCGCGTAATCAGGCGTGTGGGCGCACGCCCCCCGCACAAGGTATGGCAATATGGCCGGGGCCTGCATGCACCATCCGAGTCTAACAATCGTCCGTTAGGCGGGATTCCGCTTCATTGGCGCGCGGATTGAACGGATCGGTATTCCTCGGGAAGAAGCATGGTCGTTCGCTATGTTGGTCTCTACATTAGTCGAACTCACTCTGCCTGGGTGATGATGTAGATGCGTCGGACTATACCGACGAAGTAGCAACTAAGCAGGCTGGTGCATCACATGTTAGGAAGTCGCTATTTCCAAAACGCAAGTCGCCTAGAAAGATGCTGGAGTACACTTCCCCGGTGGGGCGTTTCGCCGCGAACAACTATGGGCTACATGACATGACGGGCAATGTGGAAGAGTGGTGCTGGGATCACATTACGATGGCGTCTTCGGCAAAGTGTTTCAGCACCCAGTTGCGCACAGCGCTGATGCCGGCGATCTCGTCGGGAATGGTTTTGATTTGCAGGCCGGTGTGGCGGTAATGCTCAGCCTCGCTTGCGGGCACGAGGAGGGTTGCCGTCGGAAACAGCTTGTGGCTGGTGATCGAGCGGCTCCGGCTGCGGGAGAGGATCACCAGGCGCAGGGAGAGCGGGCGGAGTTACGGCCAGGCTGGTGCGGCGGCAGAGTTTGATGAGTCGTTTTCCATGGAGCACACGGCCAAGGCCGATTTTATTTGGTTCTGCGGGTGACATTGCAAAAAACTGCCAACCCGCGAGTTTGCGAAACCAGGTGCCAGCCACATTGTCGCGTTCCAACAAGACGTGGCCCTCAGTGGACCCATTGGATTGCATGGCGGGGGAAACGTAGCGTCCGGCGAGGAATCTCATTTTGAATGCAAGTCCGCGCGGTTGCCGTGCGTAGAACGCAGAAGTGATGACCGGTCACGGTGAAAAAGAACAATGGATCATGAAAACAGCTTTAAATCAGCTCCTCGGGTTGACTGTCTGGATGACAATGGCCGGCGACTTGACACAAGCCGCACCTTCGGCGGCGGCGCCAATCCCTGTGAACCCCGTGGTCAAAATGCTGGCCGATCTTGACCTGGTGAACCTGCCCGCATTGCGGCGGGCGATCGAGGATCTGTCGAAGGATTTCCCGCAGCAATATGTTGACGGTGCCGCACTGCTCAAGGCGCTCGACCCATACGATGACCGGTTGCCGGCCATCTGCGCCGGGGTGCGCGCCGGCGACGAGGCAGCATTGCGCGAGGCGCGGGAGGTGTTGGATATCCAGCGGCGGGCGTTGCTGGCCAATCCGTTGCTTGATTTCCGGAAACTGCTGTTGATCAAGCGCCAACCACTTGGCGATCCACGGCGGTGGCAGGGTGATCCGGATGATAACAAGGGATTGGGCAAGTTTCTCGGTTTGCCACAGCAAAGTTCCTGGCAATTGCCGGCAATCGTGAAAACCAAGGGTTGGGACAACGCAATCGTAATGCTCGACAATCTCCACGGCGGTGGGAATTTCAAATGTGTTTATCGCCCGCAAGACGGCCGCTTGATCAGCGAGATGGATCTGCATGCCGCCGGTGACCGGATCATGTTCTCCATGCCCGACGAACACGGCCTGTGGCAAGTCCATGAAATCGCCATGGATGGCAATGGCTTGCGCCGGCTTTCCGGGGACGGCCAACCCGACGTCCACAACTTCGATTCCTGCTACCTGCCCGACGGCAACATCGCCTACGTCTCGACCGCCCCGTTCCAAGGTGTTCCCTGCAATGCCGCACTCAACGTCGGCGTGCTCTATCTGATGGATGGCAATGGCGGCAACATCCGCCAACTCTGCTTTGACCAGGACCACAATTTCTGCCCGACGGTAATGAACGACGGGCGGATCCTCTACCTGCGCTGGGAATACACCGATCTGCCGCATGTGTGGGCGCGGTTCCTGTTCACCATGAACCCGGACGGGACCAACCAGCAGGAGTTTTACGGCGGCGGCGGCTATTGGCCTAACAGCATCTTCTATGCCCGCCCGGTGCCCAACCAGCCGACCATGGTGGCGGGCATCGTCACCGGCCACCACGTCGGCAGGGTCGGCGACCTGGTGGTCTTCGACGCGGCACGCGGGCGGCGGGAAACCGCTGGCGTGGTGCAACGCATCCCCGGTTGGGGACAAGCGGTCAAACCAGTGATCGAGGACAAGCTGACGCTCGACAGCTACCCGAAGTTCCTCCATCCGTGGCCACTGAGCGAAAAATACCTGCTGGTGGCATGCAAACCAAGAAAGGACGATTTGTGGGGCATCTATCTTGTCGACGTGTTCGACAATATCCTGTGCCTGAAGGAGACGGAAGGCTATGCTTTGCTAGAGCCGATTCCGTTGCGCGCGGTCAAGCCGCCGCCGGTGATTCCGCCGCAGAGGGATTCAGGCCGCGATGACGCGCTTGTCTATCTGCGGGATGTCCAGGCCGGGCCGGGGCTGGCTGGCGTGCCGCGCGGCTCGGTCAAGCAATTGCGCCTGTTCACCTATCATTTCGGCTATGGCAAGGTGGCCGGGATCAACCACCGGGTTGGAGTTGACGGTCCGTGGGAACCGAAACGGATTCTGGGCACGGTGCCGGTGGAGAGCGACGGCTCGGCGGTGTTTCGGGTACCGGCCAACCTGCCGATCTCAATCCAGCCACTGGACGAAAACGGCGGCGTGCTGCAATTGATGCGCAGTTGGACCACGGCTATGCCGGGTGAAGTCGCCTCCTGCACCGGTTGCCACGAGCAACAGCAGGACGCAGCCCCACCCGCCCGGGCCACGCTGGCATCGCTGCGGCCGCCGAGCGCAATCAAACCATGGTATGGGCCGGTGAGGGGCTTCAGTTTCCGCCACGAAGTGCAGCCGGTCCTGGATCGCCACTGCGTGGCGTGTCACGATGGCTCAGCCCGCGCCGCCGGCCCGATCTTGCCGGATTTGCGGGCGGACCAGGGCAAGTTTGTGGTGCTCAAGGACGGCAATCCCGAAATGTTTGTCATCACGGGCAAACCGCGCTCCGAGTTGGTCGGGCATTATGCCGGCGTGTTTGATCCATCTTACGTGGAACTTCGCCGCTATGTGAGGGCACCCGGATTCGAGAGCGACCTGCGCATGCTCAATCCGCGCGAATTCCACATCTCGACGAGTCCGCTCTTCCAGATGCTGCACAAAGGGCACCACGGCGTGCGGCTCGAGCCTGAGGATTGGGATCGCTTGATTGCTTGGGTCGATTTGAACACACCCTGCCACGGCACTTGGCAGGACATCGTCGGCATCGAACGGACGCGCAACGACCACGCCCGGCGCCTGGCGTTGCGGAGCCTGTATGGCGGCGACACCACGGATCCCGAGACCGAACCGCTGACGCCTGCCGCGCCGGTCGTGCCGGGGCCGCCAGCCCGCAACGAACCGACACCACCGAAATCCCCGGAGTTGGCCGGGTGGCCGGTCACTGCGGAGCGGGCGCGGGAAATGCAGGCGGAGTTGGGTGAAACCCGCCGCCGCCTGGACCTCGGCGACGGGGTGACTCTCGAGATGGTTAGAATTCCGGCGGGCCGCTTCGTGATGGGCGACCCGCAGGGACACCCGGACGAATGGCCACCCTGCGTGGTGACTATCGACACGCCATTCTGGCTCGGCCGCTGCGAGGTGACCAACGGGCAATACCAGCGCTTCGACCCATCCCATGACAGCCGCTTCGAACACAAGGGATCGTGGAAATTCAGCCTGCAGCATCTCGGCTGGCCGCTCAACCGGCCCGGCCAGCCGGTGGTGCGCGTGTCCTGGGACGAGACGCGTGAGTTCTGCCGCTGGCTCGCGGCACGCACCGGGCTGAGGGTCGACCTGCCAACCGAGGCGCAGTGGGAATGGGCGTGTCGTGCCGGGAGCGCGACAGCGCTGAATTATGGCGGTCTGGACGACGATTTTTCCGCCTTCGCCAACCTGGCTGACGCGACGATCCGCAACCTGGCGTACGACACCGACGGAAAATACACGATGGACTTGCTGCCTCGCGACGGCCGCTTCAATGATGGGCAGTTGGTCGCCACTGAAACCGGTTCCTATCAGGCCAATGCCTGGGGCTTGTGCGACATGCACGGCAACGTCTGGGAATGGACCCGCTCGACCTATGCGCCTTACCCCTATCAGGACGGTGACGGCCGCAACCGCGATCAGGCCGGCGGCCAACGGTTGGTGCGCGGCGGGTCATGGTATGACCGGCCGCAGCGTGCCCGCTCCGGCTTCCGCCTGAGCTACGATTCCTGGCAAAAGGTCTATAACGTCGGCTTCCGCATCATGGTCGAGGAAGAACCCGCAAGCAAGTGATTGCGCAACGTCAAGGCTCGGATGGTGAGGGATTTCAAGGCGTCCACGCCACCCTGACTGGCTCGGCGTTCAAGGCGCGGATGGTAAGCTGACGACCGTCGGCCGGGTTCAGCACTGCGATACTTCGCTTTTGGCCGGGAATCATGTCGAAGAAATTATCGGCAAAAACCGCAGCGGTGACGTCGTCGAATTCGAGCGTGACCTGGCGGGCAAAGGCATCGGTTGCGATCTCGATATGGCCGTCTGCCAAACGTGCGGTGAGGCGGGCGTTAGGCAGGTGCAGGTAGCGTTCGCCGATGAGCAGGCAGGTGGCATCGTGGTCCGCGAAGCTTGCGTGCAGGAACTGGCCCCGCAGACTGATTTCGCCCAACTCGGTCGTGTTGAGGCAGCGCATGGCTTCGCCGGGTTTCACGGAAACCTCCGCCTTGAGGCTGCCCAACGCATTGCCGGCGAAGTCCATCTGTTGGACCACGAGCGTTCCGGCCACGGTTTGTGGCGAGTCGTTCACCACCCAGACGCCAATGCGATCGGGCGTTTTTTCGAAGGACACCAGCACCGGGTCACAGGCGCGGCGGAGGAAGTAATAGGCTATCTTCGGTTCCAGATAGTAATCCACCACGCTGCCGTAAATCATCGGCCACGAGTCGTTGAGCCGCCACACCAGGTTGCCCCAGCAGCGGCGGTTCCCAGCAGGCCCGCCATCCGGGACGCCGCGCCGCTCGCGCTCCAACCGCTCGCGCAAATACTCGCCATGGGCGGTGCCGATGACGCGGATCAGATCCCCCGCGCTGGCCGGATCGCAATACTCGTGGACCGAGCCGACGCGATCCCAGGTCGCGATGCCCGTGGAGTGATAGGACCACGCCGGTGGCCAGGCGGGTTGGCCGGGCTTGCGGATGGCGGGATCGAATCCTTGAGGCCATAATTCCTCAGCGCTCAGGAAACGCTTCATGCTGGTGAGCGATGGCACGCTCGCACGCAGCACTTCCGAGCCAAACAGCGGCACCGAGGCCTCAGGCGCGAAGTTGATGGTAGTATAGTCATGCCAGTCGCCTTCTAACGGCCAATTGCCAGTGGGACTGCCGCCGTAGGGTGAACTCTGGTGGAACATGCGCGTCGGGTCCAGTCGCTTGCAAGTCGCAGGCATCATGCGTTCGAAGATTCCGCGTTTGGCGGCGGACACGGAAGTGGTCGGAGTCCAGAGATACTGTTCATTGCCGCCGGACCACAGCAGGATGGAGGGATGATTGCGCAAGCGGCGGATGGTATCTTCGATTTCGGAGCGGCAGTTATCCAGAAAGACGGTGTCGCCTGGTGCGTGCTCGTAGTAGCCGAACATGAAGTCCTGCCACAGGCAAATGCCGCGCCGATCACACTCGTCGTAGAACGACTGCGGCGGCAGCACCCCCTCGCCCCAGATGCGCAGCATGTTCATGTTGCCGTGCTCGACGAGATCCAGCAACTGGCGGGCACGCTCGGGTTGCCAGACATGGGTGGCGCCTTCTAACGGCACCCAGTTGGCACCGCGCAGGAAAACCGGCTGGCCATTGATATCGAAGCGGAAGCGCTTTTCGCTAGTGCCCGGGTCCAGCAATACCGGCTTCACATCGCGAATGCCGAATTGGGTTCGCCGCCGGTCCAGCACCCGCTCGCCTGCCATCGCGCAGACGTCCAGCGTGTAGAGATGTTGGGGGCCGGACATGCGTGGCCACCACAGTTGTGGCGCATCCACCGCGATCTCGAATGGGTTAGACGTACCGGACGGGAAGGTTTCACCGTGGCTCACTTCGCGACCCGCGGAATCGTGCAGAATCCAGCGGAGTGGGACCTTGTTCCCGCCCGTTTCCACCTGGACGTCGATTTTCGCGGAATCAAAGTTCTGGGAAAGTGTTGAACGCACCCGCACGTCCTCAATCCAGGATTGCTCCGGCAGGTCGAGCACCACGTCGCGATACACGCCCACCTTCACCGCGTGCGGCCGGGCTCCGAGGTATGAACTGAAATCACTGTGGCATTTGCGCAAGCTCTGGTGCGGCGCGGCAGCCGGATCGCCCGCCGGTAATTCCGCCGCACGCATGTACCGCAGTGGCGACGCGAAGACGATGGTTAGCACGTTAGGTTGGCCTGCCGCAGCGAGGCTGCCTGTCACCTCCATGGCATACTCGCGGAACATGTTTTCGAAATGCCCCAGCGGCACGTCATTCAGGTAAGCGTCCGCCAGCGTGTCGAGTCCCCCGCAGCGGAGAAACACCGGACCGCCGATGTCCGGCGGTGTCAGGAACCGGCAGACGTATGCCCAGTCCTTCTCGCCCACCCACGACGATACGGTGGCGTTCGTGCCCACGTGAGGATCGGGAATCAAACCGTGTGCTAACAACACGTCGTGAACCTGCGCGGGCATCCGGGCGGACAACCATGTCTGGTCCGGCGCGGCTGATTCGCGGGTGAGGGCCGCGATGTCCGGCTGGCCGGAATCCAACTGTCTCACAGACCAACCGTCGCGCAGCGCGAGTTGTCGGCGGGCCGACCCGGCGGCGTGACCGGCAATGGCCGCGCACAGGAATACGATTGTTCCGAGCAAAAAGGCCGGATGCGGTGGTGCTATCTTTAGCGTTAGGTTCATGACTTCGCAAGGCGCTCGCTTTTCTGATAGGCCGCATTTTCAATCCAGGCCGGGTTGATTTTGACGCCCCAACCGGGTGCGTCCGGGATCTTCTCCTTGGCTGCCAGGGCCCCCGTGCTTTTCAGGAATTCGCGTCGTTGGATATTCATGATGTATTTGGGCTGTGATGGGGGACGATTTGTTGCCAGAATAAGAAGGGGGCAGGGTGACGAACTGTTGTCGTCACCGCACCGGACGCACCAGGAAGTAGGGTTGGTTAGCCAGATCGGCATTCAGTCCCGGCTCCAACCAAGCCTGGCCGTTGCCGTCGTGGAGTTCGAAGTAATACATCAGGGCGTAGGGCGACTTGGTGTAGTCGCCTGGAATGGCATGCTGGTAGCGGTTCCCCTGAGCGGCCATATCCACCACGTGGTGCTCTTCACCCTGATTGACGTGCCGGTAATGGAGCCGCGCTCGCGTGACGTTGAAGCCCGCCTCGATTGCCACCTCGACCGCTACCGGTTCTCCCGGGCGAAACGAGATCGAAGGCAAATGCTCGCAGCGCGGATGTGGCGCTGGCGCTGCTGCGGAGGCCAGCGCAGCCGCCAATAAAGCGGTGCCGGATGGCCGCCCGTCTCCCTCAGCCATGGCAACCGCGGCCGGTGGCTCAAGCTTTTCCATGGCGGCCAGGTCCTTTTCGATGACGGGCAGTCGGTCGGCCCAGTTTCCCCGCAAGTGCCGTTCCGGGCCATAAGTCAGATCAGGCTGGTATACGCCCGTGGCGGTCTGGACGATCTTCTTCCAGTTGTCGCGGGCGGCGCGGTAGTAATTGACCGCCTGCTCCAGCATCGTGCGGTCATTCAGGCGCTGGTAAAGTGCGTAAGCCAGTCCCGCCCGGAGTTTCTGCGCGAAAAAGCGGCCGGTCCCGCTCTGGATGGCCACATCGATCGCCAGGCGTTGGAAGGCCGGGCTGGCCGGGGCGGCGATCAGCGAGTACGCCTTGGCTAGGTGCGCGTCTGCTCCGTCCGCCAGCGCGGTGAGCCAGTTCGCGACCTCCAACGGCGAATATTTCCCGCTGCGCGGGCCTTTGACCAGTTCATCGGCAAATTCGTTGATGCTGGAAAACAATCCCGGATCAATCGCGGAAACCGCCGCGAACCGGTTCCCGAGGATCGGCATATTGGAAACAATCTCCGGCCAGTAGCCATTGTTGGAAGCCGAAGGCAGGTGCGCGGTCGTTATCAGCGGCAAAACGCGGCTTGCACCGGCCAGCGCCGCTTCGCAGTCCCTGGCCGCCGGACCGAACTCTGTCCGGAAATAACGGCTCCACGAGTCCGGGTCCGCATTCGGATTGTAGAGCAGCCGTCCCCACAGCCGGTAAGTGATGAGATGTTTTTCCCAGTCGCCGCCAGCCGGGCGCAAGCTGGCATCGGCATACCCATTGCGGTCTCCCGCCATGCCAGAGCCCATGCGGCCCTTGAAGGAAAGCGGTTCGCACAACTCCAGACCGACCGAACCGCAGAAGTGGGCCAGACGGCCATAGCCCGCCGCAGTCGCCGGGTCGCCCCACAACAGGAAGCGCTGCGTGCCGGGCCAGACGCGATAAAGCACACCGTAGGAGCGGTCTTCCCGCAAGTAATCCGCGTAGCCATAGCGGGTGAAACTGCGTTGTTGTTCGATGGAATAGGTCTTGCCGGGAACAGGCTTGAACCTCTCGCCTTCCTGGATTTCGGTTTGGTGATAGGGCAAGCCCATGTGCTCGGCCCAGTACTTGGGCGAGACGTTGACTGGCATTCCGGTCTGCAACGCCATCCCCAGCAGCTTGTGTTCGATTCCCTTCGAGTGGATATCAATCTCGACCCGGCGGCCGCAGCGTGCCACGCCGTCGAATACCATGGGCCAGAAGTCGTAAGAGCCTTGCGGAATGCCGCTCTCCGAATGGGACCGAAAGGTGACGCCGTTGATCGCCGGACAAGCTTTCAACAGCGCGGTCAGGGCATCGCGGCAATAGGCACCATGGGTTTCCGGCGTCAGTCCCACGATGGGATAATTGACGTCCGGGCTGTCGATGAAATGGTAGGCCTGAGTCCATAGGGCCAGTTGAAAGTGCAGGCCCCGCGCGACGGTTTCCTCCCCGATCCAGCGCAACATCGCCAGGTTGCGGTCCCGTTCTTCATCCGGCAACCCGCCCGCGCTCACGTTGTGGCCGGGCACGGCAAGCAGGAACGGATATGGAAAATAGAAGTAGGAATCGGGGACGTTACTCGGAGCGTTGTAACCGAGGCCCAGGGTTAGGTTGAAGCGATTGAATCGCTGCGTGGCCAGCATCGTCAGGTAGCGCCGCCAAAACGCCTTGTCGTAGAACCACGGCTTGTCCTCCACCTCGCTGGTGAACAAGCGGGCGATGCTGCGAATGGGATTGGCCGACTGCTCGATGATGCGCTCGATGCGGCCCAACGCGGCGAGTGGCGCTTCGGAATAAGTCGCGCGGTCGGCCAGTTCCAGCAGGCTGTATACCAGGCCCCGCACGTCAGAGCCACAGGCCAGCAACACCGAGCGCGTTCCCGCCTTGCCCCGAACCAGCCCCAGGGCCTCAGGCATATCCGGCACCGCAGCGCCCGCGCTCTCCAGCACCTGCCCGACGAGTCCCGAACCGCGGCCGCCCACCAGGATAATCTCACGGTCAGTCGGGACCTGGTCAAGCTGGGCAAAACTCTGCGTGGCGAAGCCGCGGGCTCTCAAGGCTTCGCGCAATTGCTCCACAGCCCACTCGACTGGCGGCTGCTGGACGAGCGGGTCCGTGGCATCCAACACCAACGCGATGCCGCCGGCGTTGCTCTGGCCGGAGGCGGGCAGACTCAGGACGTTGGTGGTGGCCACGAAGGATGCCGCCGCTGCGGTCTTCTTGATAAAGTCCCGGCGGGTTTCGCCACCCGGGTTTGGATTGCTTCGGTTTAGGTGAGTCATGGTCGAGTGATTCATATAACTTTGACTGTGGTATGGGCAGGAGTTACTCCCAATGGCTTGGTGTGGCCGTTCATGGTGAAGCCGGCCCTTGCGTCGGTTTCCCGAATTCGACCCCGATCGGTTTGCCCTCCCAGCGAATCGTCCGGCATTCCCGCTCGGGCAGGAGTTCGAGCCGGAGTTCAGTGGGAGGCACCGGCCTGTGGCCACCATTGTTTTCCAGTTCGATGCGCAGCCGCCGCTCGCCGTCGTTCCACTTGAGTCGGGTCCACGAATACTGGCCACGCTCATAGTCGAGCGAGACCCCGTCGTCTTGATACCAGCGGAATTCGCCATCATGGCCCGTATAAACATGGAAGGTCAGCGGTTCGCTCACCGCTTGGCCGGTGTATTGGCGGACGGGATCCACCGGCAGGATGGTACCGGCGCGAACGAACAATGGCAGGGTGGCGAGATCCACTTTCCGGGTGAGTTCGCATTGCCCTGCGTGGCGTTCTCCGGTCCAGTAGTCATACCAGTCGCATGCGGGCAGGTAGAGTTTGCGTTCCGTGGCCCCTTTGGTTAGAACAGGGGCCACGAGCACGTCGCGTCCCCAGAGGTATTCGTCGCCGCGGTTCACGGCCCGGGCATCGTGCGGGTAGTGCAGCCAGAGCACGCGCATGAGTGGCCACCCGGTGTCGTGTGCCTCGCGACAAAGCGCCTCATTGTAGGTTAGGAACCGGTAACGCAGTTCCAGATACTTGCGGCAGATCGGCTCGATGGCCGTGTTATGCAATTCGGACGGCTCCGGGCTGGTATCGTGCTCGATAGGGCCGAATTCACCCCGCTCCCAACCCCATGGCAGCCGCAGTTGCCACGTTCGGCCATGTGAGCGGAACAACGGACAAAAGGCCGAGAACTCGAACCATCGTGCATAGAGTTCGCCGGTGAGTTCCTTGGTCGGGAAAAACCCGCCGGTATCGGTTCCCCAGTAGGGCGACAGGCTGAGTGAGTGGTTCAGGCCCACCGCGACCTGGGCCGCCAGGGTCTCCCAATGGCTGTCAACGTCGCCAGACCAAATCCAGCCGCCATAGCGTTGCACGCCCGCATAGCCGGTGCGATGCAAGCTCCAGGGGCGCACGTTGGGCCGCGTGGCCAGCGGGCCTTCCAGATAGCAGCGATGCCGCGCCAAGCGGGCCTCGATCGGCAGTTCATCCCCATCGTCCGGCCACCAGCCATCGACTCCTAACCGCATCGCCGACTTGTGCCGTGCCCAGTAATTGCCGATGTGCGCCGGTGAGTCGGACCCTTCGTCGAGGGCAGCGCCAAACAGAGTCTTCGGCGGCTGGTTCACATGGAGCACCACTTTGAAGTTCAGGTCGTGAAGCTGCTGCAAGTTCTCCTCCGGGTGATCGAAGGTCCGGGGATTGAAGTCGAGGGAGCCGTGTCCCGTGTTCCATCCCGCCGGGCAATATCCCGTGCCGAGAAAAATGAGGGCATCGCACGGCAGATTCTTTTCCCGGAAGGTGCGGGCAACCTCTAACATCTCATCGGGACCGGCCAGGGTGCGATGGGATTGCATGTAGCCCAAAGCCCACCTTGGCGGCAGGGGCGCGTGGCCGGTCAGCCGGGCATATTCGGCGAGGGCATCGCCGGGTTGGTCCAAAGCGATGAGGTAAACTTCCGTCGGCCGACGGCGTTGATTCTCCGATGGCCGGAAGATACCCTTTCCATCACGCAAATCGAACTCACCTTCCGGCCCCTGCGGCTGATTCAGGAACAGCGCCCATCCGTCCGTGCCTATCAGAAAAGGCACCATGATCCGGGAGCCCAGCACGGGGCGGTTGTCAGCACCCCAGCCATCTTTCATCGAATAGCGCCCGCCGCGTCGGTCGAATTGCGACCCACCTTCGCCGAGTCCCAGGACCGGTCCGTCCGTGTGGAAACTCACGGACCCATCGGCATCGCTCCAAACGAGCTGTTGCACGCTCCGCCCGTCGGCCCGGCGAACCTCGATCATCAGCGGTGCGAGTTGGAGTTTGAGACGGAGGTCCGCGACTGTCATTTCCTTTGGTGCGGACAGTTCCCGCCCCTCCCACAGCATCTCCCGTGGAAAAGGCACCAGCACGGTCGAAGCGGGCGTCGCAGCCGTTCCGCCGTCCGAGCCGAGTGGCGAAAGACGCACCTGCACCGTCCGCTCGCTGACCCGCGCCACCGACAGCTCGGCGTTGCCCCCAGCGTAATGTACCGGTGCCGCGTCGAGGTTCAGCGTCGTCAACCCGACGATGAGCCAGCCGAATTGAGTTCGCTTGCGTTTCATGGATTCAATCACGGTGTGAATGATGCTTGGCCGGTATTCCGGCCGACGCTCCAGCTTCACTACCACGTGGGGCGCGGCAATGTCAAGACCTGGACATAAGTGAGTGGGAAAACTCAGCGGACAGTCCCAGCAGAACCGCCTGCGCGACCGTGCTGCGGATCGCGACGATGAACGCCGCCATCATCCTCTTGAAATGTCCGGGTTCCAAACCGTGCAGGGTGCCCAACAGAATGGCGGTGGGAATGAAGAACCAGGCGTGCGCGGTGCCTTGGGAAAGGGCTTGGGAGAAGCCGGTGAGTGCGAAGACCATGCGATGGGTCATACCCCCATTTGCAGAGATTCAGAAGGGCTAATTGATTGGACAGCGGGGGGCCGGGGCTTACTTGAAGCGGAAATCGAGGTGGAAATCATAGAGCCAGGGGATGCGCGGCTCGATGCCTTGCTGCCGCAGCTTCTCGGCGAGATTTTCATGGTGGGCACGCAACAACTCGGCATTGGGGGCGTTGTAATAGGTGACCAGGACGGTGTCGCGGCTGACGCGGATGTCACCCTCCAGGCCTCGGAAGAGGTTGCGGGCGAAATGTTCGGCGTCCCACTTGGCGGCGGGTTCGCCCAGTCGCAGGCGCAACTGGTGGATGGCGGCCTGGGCGATGAGAGACATGGTCATCTGGCCAACGCTTGAGCGTGCCGGGGTAGGCAGGTGGGTCTGTATCGCAATCCAGCAGGAAGAACCCCTGGCCCATTTTCGCGGGTTTTTCCTCGCTGCCTAACCGGTGGCGGCGCATTTGGCGTTTGGAGTGGCTCGGCATCCGGTGCGGATCGAGGGCCAGCAGGCGGCCGCCGAAATGCTGGCTCGCCCGGCGCAGCTTGCCCAAGGCGATTGGCAGGTCGCGTGACTGCGCGACGGTGTGGCTTTCAAGCAGTTCGTGAATGGCGGCATCGGTGGGCACGAAGGGCACTCCGTTGGCCAGCTCGAAGCCATTCCGGGACAGGGAGCGGCGGTGGCGGAAGGCGCATTGGCACATGGCCGCCTCGTTGACCAGATGGAGGGCCAGGCGGGGTTCGACCCGTTCGGCCGACTGGTCGCTCCACCCCCGCAACAGACCCCAGGTGCCCAGGCGCAGATGCTCGGGGATGAGCAGCCAGATGCCGGCCTGGTTGCCCGAAATCTTGTCGGCGAGCAACTGTCGGACGTCGCGCTCCAGACTGGAGGCGTCGGCGGCCTGCGGGCGTTCCTTGCTCCGGGTGCGCTGGGTTTGCACCATCTGAAGCGGCTTGGCCGGGTCAAGGGCGTGGAGTTTTTTTTTGAAGGCCGTAATCGGCGATGATGCGTTGGACGCTGCGGGTGCTGATGGCGTGGCCGAGTTGCCGGAGCTTCCGGGCGATGACCGCGGGGCTGACCGCCGGATCGAGGAAGCGGAGGCGGATGGCCAGCCGGATGACCTCGTCGGTGCGGCGGTAGTCGGTTTTGGGCCCACGGGATTCCGGGGCCAGGGCGGCGGCACCCGCACTCAGATAGAGCGTGCGCAGTTGGTATTAGCGTTGGCGGCTGAAATCGAACTGGCGGGCCGCCTCGGTCGCGCCGAGACCCCCGCACTCGCCGGCCAGCAGCATGGCCAGGCGGCGTGAAATCTCGTCGTCGGGATGGACGGTGAGCGACCCGCCCGGGCCGGAGAAC
>JAPLUI010000318.1 GCA_026397725.1 Verrucomicrobiota bacterium
GCGCGATCCGCGTCTCACCGGTCTCACCTACCATGTGTTCACCGCCCCGAATCTCCAGTCATGGACGGAGGAAGCTTACCCGGCGGATGAGACGGGCCTCACCCAGAATGGCGACGTCCAGACGGTGACAGTCACGGTCCATGCCACTGCGGTTGACGGCAAGCTGTTCGTGCGCGTGCAAGCACAGTGAACTGAATCCTTGATGAAGATTCAAGGTCCGCCGGTGCGCCCCGGCGGACCTTGGTCCAACATGTGGCATTGGTCTGTGACCATCGCACCCGTCAACCACCCAACCCTGAAAGGATGCACGCAATGAATACAAACCACCCAACCCAACTGAGGAAACGCCAACCACACGGAAGGCAATGGCTGGCCGCAGCGCTCGGCACCGCCGCCCTGGCAATGATCTGCATCTCCCGCAGCCAGGCGGCGCCGATCATCGCCACCGCCACGGTCACATATGTGAATAGTGCCAATGCTAATGTCCTCTGGGACAGCACGACAGGAACCTATCCCCCGAACGTCCCGGTGACGTGGAGTACCGACCCGTCGCTTCCGGGAACCACCTTGGGCGGAGGTGATGAGGCCACTCTCACGATTAACGTCAGCGGGGGCAATGCGTCGAACATCTACGTCGCGCCGGTGGCAGCCACCACCGCCCTCACGCTCAAGTCCGTTATCATCAATTTGAATCAGTCTGGCCAGAACTATAACCTATACCTGGGTAAGGAAGTCGGCCAGGCTCAGAATGCGATCACGTGGGACTCGGGGCAGGTTGGCGTGCCGGCGACTCTGACTCTCAACGGCAAATGGCGAACCAAGGCCACCAGCACCATGATCTTGAATTCGGACCTCAACGCCACAATTGTGAATGGGGGTGGTAACAGGGAAGCAGGCTTCTATAGTTTGGTGAGCGGCGGTGCGGGAAAACTGAGTATCACTTGTCTCAACAGCCAACCAACAACCCAGCCTTTCTTGTTGGGTACCGGCAGCACGCCCAACGGCTATACCGGCGGCACGAGCCTCAAGGGCAAGTCCGACCTCACGACAAATTACTACGTCCTTAAAGCCGGTGTGTTCGGTACGGGTCCTTTGGCCCTGGAGGCGGTGCCGTTGAACCTGAACAGCTTCAGCCAGACCGTCGGCGGTCTGGCGGACGGTGCGGGCGGCTCTAACGGATCATCCATCAGTGACCAGACGGGCAGCGCCGGGCCCACCACCCTGACTCTCGATTTTCCGAGCACCGCCGGTCCCTTCACGTTCAGCGGCGTCATCAAGAACGGGTCGGCCGCCATTCCTCGGGTGCTGGCGCTCACCAAGCAAGGCACCGGCACGCAAATCCTCGGCGGCGCAAACACCTACACCGGCGCAACCATGATCAAGAACGGCACCTTGGCGTTGGGGACCGGCAATGACCGGTTGCCGGCCAGCACCACGGTGACCCTCGGCGATGGCACGACCAACGACAGCGGCATCCTGAAACTCGATAGCCGCAGCCAACAGCTCGCCGGATTGTTGACGGCGGGTGCCGGCACCGGCAATCGCGTGGTCAACGGCAATGCCACCGCCGCCACCTTGACGCTCAACATTGCCACCGGCACAAACACCTTCGGCGGCGCCCTCGGCGGTCCCGGTACGGACGAAAACAACTTCGCCCTGACCAAGTCTGGCACGGGCACCCTCACCCTCGGCGGATCTAACACCTATGCCGGCCCGACCACGGTGGCGGCCGGCACGCTGGCATGTGCCACCGCCGCCGCCCTGGCCGCCACGGCGCTGGAAATCGATGCCTTGGCCACGGTGGACCTCGGATATTCGGGCACGCGGACCATTCCCAGCCTGAAGATCGGCGGGTCCGCCATGCCCAATGGCACCTATGGCTCCGCGGCTTCCGGCGCCCCGCTTCCTGACGCCCACTTCACCGGCCCCGGCACGGTGACTGTGGCATCGGCACCCTCGTCGCCGTATGCGTCATGGATCGCCGGCTACTATCCGACCCCGGGCGACCCCAGAGCGGCGCACGACGCCGATCCGGATGGCGACGGCCATAACAACCTGACCGAATTCGCTTTCAAGGGCGTGCCGAATGATGGCTCCAACAGCGGCCTGTTTTTCACCACCACCAAGGACAACAACGCCGACACCCTGAAGGAACTCACCTTCACCTGCGCCGTGCGCCGCTCGACCAGCGTCAGCTTCGCCGCCAACGGCGACGGCACCCAGACCGCCACCATCGACGGCGTGATCTACGCCATCGAGGGCAGTGCCACCCTGGCCGGCCCCTGGGCCAGCCCGGTTGCGTTCATCGGCAAATCCGATGCCGCGCCGACCGGGAGCGGCCTGGGCTCCCTTGCGGGCACGGATTGGGAGTACTGCACCTTCTCAGCCTTCAATGGCATCCCCGACAAAGGCTTCCTCCGCGCCCGCACCGCGCCAGCTCCCTGAGCCCGGCCCCCTGAAACAGCTTGTCGTTGGCATTGACATGAACGAGACCAGCAAGTAAGTATGGGCGTGAACCGGCCCATAACTCAAGACGCGCCATGAAGATAGCACATGCCACCATGGAACCGGCAGGCTCGGTCTGCACGGCGCGCAGGGTGTTCGTCCTCCTGTTCGCTGCGCTGAGCGCGGCAGCGACGGACGCGAGGGCGACGGTCGCCGTCAACTCGCTGTACACCAGCAACATGGTGATACAACGCGATCAGCCGTTCCCGGTATGGGGCACGGCCGCAGCCAACAAGGCCATCACCGTCACCTACAACAAGCAGTCTAACAGCACTACCGCGGACGCACAAGGCAACTGGCAGGTCACGTTGCCGGCGATGAGCGCCAAACCGGCGGGCAGTGACTTCACCATCAGCGAAGCCGGCGGCAACACGATCACCCAGGGCAACGTGGTGGTCGGGGATGTGTGGCTGTGCAGCGGACAATCGAACATGGCGTGGAGCCTGAGTGCCTGCAATCGGCAGACGGACGTTGACAGCGCGAACTTTCCCGGAATGCGGCAATTCCTGGTGGGGGGTGCCAATCTGGGCGAGCCGTCCAAGGACCTCAGCGGAAGCTGGGTGGTGTGCAGTCCTGGCACCGCCTACGGGTTTTCGGCGGCGGCCTTCTATTTCGGGCGGAAGATCTATCAGGACCAGAACGCCAACATTCCGCTCGGGTTGATTGTTTCGTCGGTGGGCGGCACCCGCATTGACCCTTGGTTGGCACCCGAAGGATGCACCGATATCCCGGTCTTGGCGCCGCTCTACAGCCAGCCAATTTCGAATTATGGTCCGTTCAGTCTTTTCAACGGCATGATCTATCCATTGGCACCCTATCCGATGAAGGGCGCGATCTGGTACCAGGGCGAGAATAGTGAAACCACCGTGCAATCAGCGGACAGTTATTTTCTCAAGATGAAGGGACTCCAGCAGGGCTGGAAGCGGCTCCTGGGCATGAACGACTTCGCATTCTACTTGGTGCAGATCGCGAACTTCGGCGCCGAGTCCGGGGGGAACCCCACACCGGGCTTGTTTTCAGGCGGATGGGATGCCGACACCCGTCTGCAACAGGCCAATGCCATGTCACTGCCTCATGCGGGGATGGCCTCGGCAATCGATATCGGCAATCCGTACGACTACCATCCCACAGACAAACTTGACGTGGGCGAGCGGCTTGCGCTGTGGGCGCTCAAGAACGACTATGGACGAACGACCCTGGTGACCAGTGGCCCGATCCTCAATGGCATAAGCGTCGCGGGCAACAAGGCAATCTGCAGTTTTGACTATGTGGGCAGCGGCCTGATGGTCGGCTCCAAGACTCCTTACCAGCCGACTCAGGAAGTTGTCGGAGGATCCCTGGCCCTGTTCTCCATAGCGGGTTCGGATGGCACGTGGTATTGGGCCAACGCTGCGATCGTCGGCAACACGGTGGAAATGAGTTCTCCCTCCGTCTCGTCCCCGCAGAAGATTGCCTACGCATGCTGGCAAAACCCCCTCGGCCTCAATCTCTATAACAGGGACGGCCTGCCCGCCTCACCGTTCCATGTGGACGATGTCACGGCCAAATATACCATCACCGCGTCGGCGGGATCTGACGGCAACATCAGCCCGGCCGGAACCACCACCTTTATCAAGCGCAAAACGGCGCTGTACACCATCACCCCCAATGCGGGTTATTATATCCAGGATGTGCAGGTCGATGGGGCATCAATCGGCTCGGTCAAGTATTATACATTCGATCCGCTCTACGCCAACCACACCATCACGGCAACGTTTGCCAACACTCCTCCCGCCTACTCCGTGACCGCCGCGGCGGGGGCGGGTGGTTCGGTGAGTCCCGTGGGCACAGTGAACGGCGTGCAGGGCGGCACGCAGACCTTTGCCATCGCGCCCAACTCCGGCTTGCTGAGTTCGCTGAGGGTGGACGGGCAGCCCATGGGCTCGCGCCACAGTTTCACTTTTGCCGATCTCAATCACAATCACACCCTTGCGGCTTCCTTCAGAGGCACGATCAACGCCTCGGCTGGAACGGGTGGAACCATCTCGCCGGACGGTGCGGTGGCGGTTCCTTATGGCGGCACCCAGGCCTTTGCCATCACTGTCTCGACCCGGTTCACCTTGACCCATGTGATTGTGGATGGCGTCTCGCAGGGTCCCATCACCAGTTACACCTTCACCAACGTGACCACGAATCACACCATCCTGGCCGTCATTGCGCCGATCCCATATATCATCACGGCGTCGGCGGGCGACCACGGCTCTATCAGTCCCAGCGGGACCGCGGAGGTGGTAGCCGGCAATGACCAGGCCTTCACTTTCGCCCCCAGCTCCGGCTACATGGTCGATACCGTGCGGGTCGACGGGGTGTCGGTCGGCCGCACCAACAGTTATACCTTCACCAATGTGCAGGCCAATCACACGATCTCAGTCGCCTTCAAAGTGCTGGTGGCTTACACGATCACCGCCACTGCCGGCCCCAACGGCTCGATCAGTCCGGCGGGCACCGTCGAGATCCTGCAGGGGTGGAGCCAGACCTTCACCATCGAGCCGATGTTAGGATTTGCCATCACCAGCGTGAGCGTGGACGGCGTGGCCCAGGGCGCGATCACCAGCCATACGTTTTCCAACGTCGGCGCCAGCCATACAATCTCGGCAACGTTCAGTTCGATCATCTGCACCATCTCGGCTAGCGCCGGGACGGGAGGCACGATCAGCCCGTCCGGGACCACAAGCCTTACCTACGGGCAAAGCCAGACATATACCATCACGCCGAATTCCGGCTATGTGGCCAATGTGGTGGTGGACGGTGTGGCCAAGGGATCGATCACCACCTACACCTTCACCAACCTGGTCGCGAACCATGTGATCTCGGTGACTTTCAGCCAGATCGTCTCCTACACCATCTATGCATCCGCCGGAACGGGAGGCACGATCACTCCGTCCGGAGTCGTAAAGGTCCGCTCCGGCTCAAATCAGACCTTCACCATCACCGCGAATTCGGGCTTCGCGATTGCCAACCTGCTGGCTGATAGCGTGTCCGTCGGAAAGGTGACGAGTTATACTTTCACCAACGTGCAGTCCACTCACAACCTGGCCGCCAGCTTTCTAGCATATCCGTTCGGGTCATGGATCGCCACCTACTACCCGACCCCGGGTGACCCCAGGGCGGCTCTGTACGCCGATCCGGACGGCGACGGACACAACAACCTCGAGGAATTCGCCTTCCACGGCAACCCGGCCGATCCCGCCAACCGGGGCGCGTTCTTCACCACCACCAAGGACCATGGCGCCGGCACCGCCAAGGCACTCACCTTCACCTGCGCGGTGCGGCGGTCGACCACGGTCAACTTCCCTCCCACTGGGGTTCAGCGTGCCACCATCGATGGCGTGACCTACACGATCCAAGGCAGTCCGACCCTGACCGGAAGCTGGGACAGCCCGGTTTCCTACCTCGGCAAGTCCAATGCCCCACCGGCCGGCAGCGGCCTGCCCGAGCTGACCGGAACCGCTTGGGAATACCGCACCTTCTCCGCCTTCAGCGGCCTGCCGGACCAGGGTTTCCTGCGGGCCCGGGTCGAGGAAACCGCAACTCTCCAATCCAGACCCAACGCAACCAACCAATGAGCCAACCAATGAACCAACCAATGAATCATCCAATGCACCATCCAATGAATCCCAGCCCGACTCTCCGGCCTTCTCCGCAGCGGCTGCGGCAAGCACAACATCCATGCCGGAAGCTCATGCCGACCCGTCCGGGTCGCCGCCCGGTCATGATCATGGCAGGCGCCGTCCTGATGGCGTTTGCCGCAACCCAGGCGCAAGCGCAAACCTACAACTGGAGCGGGCTGGATAACGACTTATGGAGCGTCGGACCATGGATTACCACGGTGCCGGGCGCAGGCAACGTGGCGGTGTTCTCCGAGCTGGGTGCCGGTGCCACGGTCGATCTGGGTGCCACCGACATCACGGTCGCCGGCTTGACGTTCAATACCAACGTGGCCGGCGGCAACACGATCGCCGCCATCTCGGCTCCAGCCACGAAACTGATTCTGCAAACCGGCGCCACGGTCAACGTGGACGGCACCCACACGATCAGCGCCCCGCTGCAACTCACGAACGGAACGTCCGATTTCTCGGTCGCCGCAGCCGGAAAGTTGACCCTCAGCGGCGTGGTCACCACGTCTGGTGCCAATCCCTCTTTCACCGAAATCCAGAAAGACGGACCGGGCGACCTGATCATCACCAGCCCGGTCTATCCGGGCTACATCGCGGGCGACCCCGACGCCTTAATCAGGCGCCGGGTTTTTGTCAATGAAGGGATGGTCGAAATCAGGCCGGGTGCCAATGTCAATGTCACCAGGTGGCTGACGCAGACCACGAATGGCTATGTCCGGCAAACTGGCGGTACGCTCAGCGTCGATGGATGGGAAGATGGTGGCGAACTCAACCTCGGGTGGGGTAATGGTTACGCCTCTTATGAGCTGAAGGCTGGCACCATCAATATATTGCCCGGGTCGTGGATCCAGGTGGCCAACGCCGGAGCGGGCGGCGATCCGCGAGGCATTATGACCATCGGCGATGGCACCTCGACCCCTGCGGTGAATTTGACCTATGCGACTTTCGAACTCGGTGATAACGGTGGTACGGGGTCCGGAACGGTCGTGCATCGCAGTGGCACCGTATTTAATGACGGGGTTGGTGCCGACGGTTTCTGGGGGCATCTCGACATCGGGGTCGGCAACACCGGTATCTATAACCAGCTCGGCGGCACGGTTACTGATACGGACGGAGTGGCCATTCAGCTTAGCCCGAGCGCCACGGGCATCTACAATCTGAACGGCGGCCAGCTTATCACCAGCCGGGTTTACGGCAGCGGCACATTGGACGGCGACGGGCCGACCCCGAACGCCTTCTTCAACTTCAACGGCGGCACGCTGAAGGCGCTCGGGAACAGCGCTGACTTCCTGAATGAGCGGAACCCGCTTAACAACCCGATTGGCGTCACCACCACGGTGTACCAAAACGGCGGCACGATCGACACCGCCGGCTTCAACCTTACCATCAACAAGAACATCCTCGGCCCCGCAGGCCAGGGCCTGGCCCCCATCACCTTTACCCTCGGCACCGGCGGTGCCGGCTATCGGGGAGCCCCGGTGCTGGAGGTCGTTCGGGATGCTGCCTGGCCTGACACGACCGGCACGGGCGCCACGGCGGTCGCCAATATGGTTGACGATGGCTCGGGCAACGGGACCTATAGCATCGGCTCGATCACCGTCACCTGCCCCGGCCAGAACTACGACGGCACTCCCACCCTCGATTTCGTTGGCGGCGATCCGACGACTCCGGCCACCGTCGATCCACTGACCCTCGCCAATAACATCGGGGGCACCTTGACCAAGACCGGTGCGGGCACGCTCACCCTCACCGGGACCGATACCCTCGGTAGCGTCGTGGTCAATGCGGGCGCCCTGGACCTACCCGGCAGCGCTAAAGTCACCTGTACCAGGAACCCCGGTAATAACAACTATTACAATAACAATGGCGGATTGGCCGTCAACAACTCCCTGGTGACCCTGCGCGGCAACTCGATTGTCGAGGTCGGTCAGGGCAGCGTGCCGGTCTATGGCGCGAGTGGCAATCTAGTCATGAGCGAGAATGCGAACCTGAATATGCAAGGCGTTTTTGCCAACAACTTCACAGGCACCGGCTTTCTCACCGTCGCCGGCTCCGCCAACCCGACCGTGCTCATGCGGGACAATGCCTACATCGGCACGTACAGTGACCCTGAACGCACGGTAAAAGCCCCTTCCAAGGTCACTTGGTGGGATATCTGTTTCGACCAGGGCGGCGGCACCTTCAACATGCGCGACAGTGCAAGCGTGAATATCGATTACGCAAACGGTCAACCGGGGATCAGCCGCTATGAAGGCCGGATTCGCATCGGGCAACAAGGCACGGGGATCCTGAACATTACCGACAATGCGTCGATCCATTGCGCCAATATGGGTTTTGCCGAGAATGGCGGCCTGGGCATCCTGAACCAGTCCGGTAATGCCGAGGTGCATGTGGACACCCAGACCGCACTACCTCGTCACTCCGATGGGATCGGGGCCTCCAACTTCAGCGGTCAGAACCGGTATAATATCTCGGGCGGCAAGTTGTGGACAACCACACGGTACAGCGTGGCGGACGGCGAACTCAACATTACCGGGACCGGGTTGGTCGATTTGTCCGACAGCATGGACGACCTGAGCGTGAAAATGACTTATGGGCTGGGGCCCGACGGCGCACGACCGGTGGTCAACCTCAAGCGCGGCACGCTGTTCGTGAAGACGGTAGATGGTGGTAACAAAGCGAGCACCGCCACGATGAACTTCGACTTCAACGGCGGCACGCTCAAGGCCGCCATGAGTGGCGTCACGATCCTGGGCAACAACAGCGCGACGTTAAACGCCGTGGTTTACCCGGGCGGCGCGGTGGTGGATTCCGCCGGCCAGGACGTCACCATCAGCCAGAACTTGCTGGCTGCCGCCGACACCGGCGTGCTGACCATCCCGGTCGCCACGGGCGGGTCCGGCTACTACTTCGCGCCGAACGTGCAGGTCACCGGCGGAACGCTGAGCGTGGGGCCGGCGGGCAAGAACCTGGCGCCGGTCGCGGCCATCGTCCACCTCAGCGCGGGTGCGGTCAGCAGCGTGGAAATCATCAACCCCGGCAGTTATACGGATGTCTCGACGCTCACCCTGAGCTTGATCGGCGGCGACGGTGCCGGCGCGAGCCTGGATCCATACACCACGGGTACTAACACCAGTGGCGGTCTGACCAAGAAGAGTGCGGGGACACTGACGCTCTCCGGCGCAAACACCTACACCGGCGATACCGTTGTGCAAGCTGGCACGCTTTCCATCACCACCGCATACCTTGCGGACGGAGCGGACGTGAAGCTTTACACCGGGGGCATTTTGGACCTCAACACCAGTGGCGCGATGGATACCATCCGTTCGCTCTACATCAATGGTGTGCCCCAAGCCGCCGGTGTCTGGGGCGCGCTTGGCTCGGGTGTCGCAAATGAGAGCGCATTCATCACCGGCAGCGGGTTCCTCGACGTCAGCACCCTCGGCGTTGCGAGCGGTTACGCCTCTTGGGCGGCCACCAACGCCGGTGGCCAACCCGCGAATCAGGACTTCAACAATGACGGCGTTGCCAACGGCGTGGCCTACTTCATGAACAAGGCCGGCCTCACCACCAACCCGGGCATCAACGGCACCACCAAACAGGTGACCTGGCCCAATGGCGGCAATATCCCGAGCACCGATTACGACACCCAGTTCGTCGTCCAAACCTCCAGCGACCTCCAGTCGTGGGCGGATGTTCCCGCCGGGGATGCCAATCTCATTAACATCCCTGCCTCGGTCTCCTACACCCAGAGCGGTGCCAGCCCCCGCTTCGTCCGCCTCAAGGTGACCCCGAACTGACCCGCAGCCCCCGCTGACAGCGCGTCACCCGAACCCCCAACAGATGCTTGGATCTGAAGCTGCTGCGGGGCCGGGAGGTGTCGGTGAAGATCGAAGGGCCGGATGTGGCTGCTATCGAGTTGGTGAAGACGAGCGACACCATCCCGGGCAAGTATGAGATGTTCAGCCAGATGGCCACCTTCCCGTTGGAACTCAGCCTGCACACCACGCCCGATGGTGTTAGATCGTATGCGGACTTCGTCTCCGAACTCGCCCAACTGCGCAATCCGGGCAGCACGCGGCAGGATCTCACGGTCACGGCCGGCGCCCCGCTTCAGGTGGGCGACGTCTCGCAACCGGCGGAGATTGGGGCCGCGTTCGAGCCTGGAACAGCCTCGCGGGTCAGCTTCACCGGGGCGGAGTTCATCGCCACCTGGAACGCGCAGAGCAAGGAACTCGAGATCAATGGGGAGAAAACCAGGCCAAGTCCGAAGAACGGTCGTCTGGCGGTCCACATCCTGCCGGACATCCCGTCGCTCGAGGCCGTCACCAACGGCGGGGAGGCTTATCTCATCAACAGCCGCGACGATCGGAAACCCGGCGCCAAATCCCCGATGGAGATCCGCGCCGAGGGCGGCGACGTGAAATTCAGCCGCGTCGTGGTCTATCCACTCAAGCCGATTCACTAACCATAAACCATGAAACACCCCATCCACCAATGGCTGCTGGCAATCGCGGCGACCACATTGCCATTCAACCTGTGCCCGGCACAGGATGCCAAACCCGGCAACGTGCCCGCGCCGCAAGGATTTGAATGCCCGAAGATTGACAAGACGTATGTCTATCTTCCTCACTTTTCCCCGCGTCGCGGCTGCATCACGGATCTGAACGGCGCCATCCATTTCAACGGCGAGTATCATATATGAAAGCTCTTGCCACCTGCCGCCTCGCGGCCTTGCTGATCGCAGCCTTGACATGGCTGACCTCCTTGCTGGTTGCTTCCGCCGCCAATGGCCAGCCGCCCTTTGCTGATGCAGTGGCCGTCTGGCACATGGCCGAGGCACACGATTCGGCCGGCGCCAACAGCGTCTTGAAGGTCGCAGACCAGGTCAAATTAGGCATCGAATTGCAGGGTGCCGAACGCGAGGCTTCGTTGATTCGTGGCGGCGACGGGAAAGTGGCCGAACTGACTGGCGGCTGGCTGAATCCCGGCCTCGGCGCGGGCGGCGAACTCAACCTCCGTGGTCAGGCTATGACCTTGTGCATCCGCCTCCGCGACCCCTCCGGGCAGTGGGGCCGGGGGATTTTTTCCAAGTATGGCGCCGGGCACGATGCGCTGGCCTACAACCTGTTCAGCACCACGCTCTCGGGCGACGACGCCGGACCCGACATCGGCTTTGAACTGGGCACCGCCCCCGGTAATGGCATGGTCCAGGTTAAAACATCGGTTGGCCAGCTTGTAGATCCGGCAGCCTGGCACGACCTCATCGGGCGTTACGACGGCCGGTTGCTGGAGATGTTCGTGGATGGCGTGCGCATAGACCAGCGTCCGGCCAACGGGGAGTTGCGGCAGAACGAGGAGGCCTGCATCGTGGGCGGGTATTCGGTCGGAGGAAAGGTGCCCAACCCCTTCCACGGCCAGATCGATCATGCCGCGCTGTGGCAACGGGCTATCACCGACGACGAAATCGTGAAGCTCTCCGGCGGCCAGGAGTTCGTCGCGAAGCAGAAGGAGCTAATCGCGAAGCGGAAGCGGCAGGTGAGCCAACTGGCCCCTGAGGTTGAGGACTTTCGCAGCGTCCTGTACAGCAAGGACGTGGCGGAGTACTCCAAGGCAACTCTGACCTTCCGGAAGTGGATGATCGCCAACGATCCCTTGCGGCCGCTCTACCATTTCACGGGTCCGGAGAGCTGGATCAATGATCCCAACGGCCCCATCTTCTACCAGGGCCAATACCACCTCTTCTATCAGTACAGACCCGTCACTGCTGACCGCCCGAACCCGCGCACCACGGGCGGAGGCCATAGCTGGGGCCATGCCGCAAGCAATGACCTGGTGCATTGGACGGACTGGCCGGTGGCCATGTGGCCGGACATCCCGCAGGACCGCAACGGGGCCGGTTCCGGCAACACGTTTCACCTGGGGGATTACTGGGAGCTGCCCTACCTGATTCCGTTAGGCGGCAGGCACGTGCTGATGGTCGGTGCGGGCAATCCCTACTGGGTCGGAACCTACGACACCAAGACCATGCTCTTTACGCCCGATCGGGCGGAGCCACGCGCGATGGACACCCCATGCTATTACTCCTTCAATCCCAACATGGTTGATGACAAGGGCCCCGGCGGCGCGCCCCGGCGTATCATGCACGGCTGGGTTAAAACCGACCCGACGCCGACCGGCAAGGTGCCGTACTGGCAGGGCGCTCACTCCATCCCGCGGGTAATCACTCTCAAGGACGGGCGTGTATGGCAGGAACCGATCCCGGAACTCCAGACCCTGCGTGCCGACAAGCAATCGTTCAAGAACCTGGACATCACCCCGGAATCCGGCGATTTGCTCAAGACCGTCAAGGGCGATTCCCTGGAGATCATCGCGACCTTCAAACCGGGCACGGCGCAGCGCTTTGGCATCAAGGTTCGCAGTTCGGCAACGGATGCGAATGTGAATGTCTCGGTCTGGATCAATCCCCGCGAACTCACCTTCGGCGCGGCCCAGGGAAGCATGGCCAGCGACTTGAAACCCGGTGACCCCGTGACTTTGCATGTGTTTGTGGATCGGTCCGTGGTTGAAGGTTACCTCAACGGCAACGCGAGCACCGCGGTCTGCGGGCATGACCCGGCCGCCCAAGGCGTCGAACTCTTTGCCCAAGGTGGAAGTTGTACCCTGGAGTCGCTAGATGTATGGCGGTTGCGATCCGCCTGGGACTGACTATCAGATTGCCAAGCCAATGACCGGGAGTATTTATGGAACAGACCATGAAATCATCAGAGAACAAACAATGAAACACTACATGTTTGCCCTGCTGCTTCCCTTGGCCGCTTTGACAGCGGTGTCGGGAACCCGGGCGGAAGAAACGCAAGCCGATGCCAAGCCGGCGCCACAAAAACGCGAGTTCACGATTGATAAGCAGTACCTCAACATCCTCATCAAACGCGGTGGCCCCGCGCACCGCATGCGGCTCACTTTCCCCGACGGAAGTATATCGGAAATCAGCATGTGCATTCCCGACGCCTCCGAACAGCCCGGCTCCTGGGCTGTTGTGGATGTCGCCCCCTTCAAAGGAAAATCGCTGACTTTGGAAGCGGTGGACAGACTGCCTGAGAACTTCCTCCATGCGTTTTCCATCGCTGAAGTCGAAGTCTATGACGAGCACGGCACGAACATCGCGCTGGCGTCCCGTGGCACCGGCGTCACGGTTAATTCGACGTACCACGGCTCGGGTCAGGAACTCGCCGCGCACCGCTGGTACTGTCCGCTTCATTATGACGCGGGCTTCAAATGGGCGCGCGTGGGCTATCATGACGACCCTATCAACTGGCATTGGGTGGAAAAGGAAAATGGGCTGTTAGCCATCGATCCAGAAACCGACAAGGCGGTTACGGAATTGGTTGGAAACGGGGTCGAGATCATCATGTCGCTCGGTTTCGGCAACCGCTTGTATAGCGGCCCCGCCACGCGCGACGTCCCTCAGTTATGGGAATGGAATTACAGCGTGCTCTATCCCCGGCTCTCCGACCAGGCGGCGGAAAGATCGTGGTGCGGAAGTTTTCCCGCCACCGAAATGGAGAAGGCGAAGTACGTGGCGCAAGTCTTCACCCGTGATTCCGGTTTGGGGATCGAATCGTTTTTCTGCGAGATGTATTGTCCGACATACGGATTGCTGGATCTGAGTCTGCTCCGCCGGTCCTTTGATGCCGATCCCATCGCGCCCCTCCAACCGCAGGCGGCGTATTATGTCACCCGCAACCTTCGAGTGCGCCTTCGAGAATGCGCCACCCAACATGGAATCATTCCGGTTCACCGCGCCCGACGGGCGGGCGCTCGCACTCTGGCAAGGGGGACGCGCCAAAGACCATTGCGAGGGAATCCCGGTCGATGTGCGCCTGAAAACCGCTTGTCGCCAGGCCGTGGCCTGCGATCCGGTCAACGGCGTGAAACAGGATTTGCTCATCAAGCCTGCCGATGGCGGCATGCGGATTCAAGGCTTGCTCGTTGGCGATTCTCCGCCGATCATCCGCCTGGTGGATCGCATCGCAGATTGAGAGTGATACGAATTCGGGATTCTGAACAACTTGAAAGATAATTGATTATGAAAGCAAACACAGTAATTGCAGGCATGGTCGCTGCGGGCATCGAACGATGATTGAGTTATTGACATTATTATGGCATTTCAACACGGCACAGCCCGCGCAGAGCACGCTCACCGCGCAGGCACCGCAAGCTGAGTTCGCAGCGCCAGCGAATCAAACCAACGGTTTCACGGTCAAGTTCGCACTGGACCTGAAGAAGTTTGATGGTGACAAAACCATTCTCGAGATGCCGGATGTGCTCAGCGTCCGCCTTCGCCAGCACAATCCATCCGACCGTGGTGGTCAGAATTACCCGTCGTTCAAAATGCCCGACGGCTCGGTGCCGGTGCTGGAAGCGACGGTCGTGCTCCATTCGGTCGAGCATCCCGACTGGCAGAACCTGACCATCGGCATCCCGCTGGCCATGCTGCAGCGGCCCGAGGGCGGGCACGAGGTCGTCCTTGACTTCACGGGTGCGCGCTGGACGATGGTTGTTGATGGCGCATTGCTGGATAACAACTTTGCCTTCGGCTACCCGAAATGGGCGGACAAGAACATGTGGAAGCTGGATGCGGAATATGTGAAGAAAGCCGAAATCCATCTTCCGGGCATCAAGCCCGAGAAGCAACCGGCAGCGACGCCTGACATCTCGCCCGGCATTCAGTACTGGACCCCGCCCGGACACAACGCATGGGTCGGCGATGTCGCGACGCTCTCCTACCAAGGACGCTACCACGTTTTCTATCTGTATGACCGCCGCCATATCGCCAGCAAGTTTGGCTGCGGCGGGCATTACTTCGAACACCTTTCCACGGCGGACTTCAAGACGTGGACCGAACACGAAGCGGCCACGCCGATTGAAGAACAATGGGAAACCTTCGGCACCGGCACGCCGTTTGTCTTCAAGGATCAGTTGTGCATCAGCTACGGTTTGCATACCACGCGAATCTATCCGAAGGAAAGGACGACACTCCCCGCGCAATGGGAATTCCTCAACAAGAACGGCCGCACGGACGGATTCAAACGGGACTCCACGCCCGGCGTGCCCGCGGGCGCGACCTATTCGGTCAGCGCGGACGGCATCTCGAACTTCAGGAAGTCCAATGTCATGTTCCACCCCTGTGAGAACCCGAGCGTCTATACCGACCCAAGCGGCAAACTGCGGATGATGGCGAACTATCAATCTAACGGGATCTGGGAATCGGATTCGATTGACGGCGGGTGGCACTGCATCAGCCCGGGCTTTCCGCCTGGGGGCGACTGCACATTCTTCTTCCACTGGGGCAAGTTCGACTATATCATCGGCGGCTTCACGGGACTTTGGTCGAAGCCCGCCGACGCGCCGGACTCGGCATATGAAGATGTCGTTCGCAAAGGGCTCGACTTCTACGACGGGTCGAACGTTCCCTCGATCTCAGAGATCACCGGCGGACGTTTCCTGATGGCAGCATGGATTCCCATCCACGGCTGGGGCGGCAATCTGATCATCCGCGAGCTGGTTCAGTTTCCCGACGGCCGGATCGGCTCGAAGTGGATGAAGGAAATAACGCCCGCAACAGGGAAGCCCGAAACTCTAGCGGCAAAGGTTGCCGAAACAACGACGTTTCCGACCAACTGCAAATCGTTCATGCTGACCTTCGACGTTCAGCCCGCCGAGGCGAAAACTGGCAAGTTCGGCATTGCGTTCCTGCCGGAGAGCGGCGAGCAGGCATCCTGCGAACTGCAGCTTCGTTTGGATGATCTGCACGCGCAGTTCGGCCCCGGATCATTGAATAACTTCGCGGGTAATGAGAAGTCCCTGCGCGAGGGCGGTGCGCCTCAGCAGGTCGGCAACTACGCGATCGGGAATCTCATCGGCGTTGAAAAACCTTTCACGGTTCGCGTGCTCGTGAAGGGCTGCGACAAGATCGGTGGGTCTCTGGTGGATGCTGAAATCGCGGGACAGCGCACGATGATTTCCTATCGCCCTGAATTGACCGTGAAAAGGATGGTCTTCCGCACGGAAAAGATTGAACTCAGGAATGTCCAAATCGCGTTGCTCCGGAACTGAACCGTGGACAAGGAAATGCCTATCAGTAAGAACCAACCGAATCGCAAGAGAAAGGAATCAACATGAAAAACACACATCTATTGGCAATCATCAGCGCAGGCCTCGGCATTGCGCACAGTTCTGTTAGGGCGGCGCCCGCGCCGCAGCGGGGCTTCATCAGTTCCAAGCCCGCCGAGACCTGGGAGCAGGCACTGGTGAGCGGCAACGGCAAGTTCGGCGCGTTGGTGATGAGCCAGCCGCTGGACGAGACGATCATTTTCAACCACGCGCGGCTGTTCATGCCGATCAATCCGCCGCTGCCGCCGATCGATAGCGCCAGCCATCTCAAGGAAATCCGCCAGATGTTCGCCGACGGCCACTATCAGCAGGCCTCCGACTTCGTCGTCGAACTGGCTAACAAGGCGAACTACGGCGCCAAACGCTGGACCGATCCCTTCATTCCGGCGTTTGACCTGCTGGTGCACATGCAGGCCAAGGGCCCCGTCAAGGACTACCAGCGCTCCGTCGATTTCCAAACGGGCGTGGCGGCCGTGCGTTGGCAGGATGACCGCGGCGAATTCTGCCGCCGCTTGTTTGTGTCACGGCCGGATGATGTGGTGGTGCTGTCCATCACCGGTCCGGGCGGCGGCACGGTGGACTGCGATCTGCAGCTCGCCAAGCGGCCTTATGAAGGTGCCGGCGGCTGGTGGCCGGATTGGAATTTCAAGAACGGCATCAAGGAGGTGGCGATAGCCGCCGCGGACGGCTGCCTGAGTTATCGCAGCAGTTTCAAAAGAAGCTGGCCGGGCAGCCTGCAGGGTTACGAAGGCGCGGCGCGGGTGGCGGCCAAGGGCGGCAATGCCGTCGTTGAAGGCGACAAGATCGTGGTGCGCGGCGCGGATGAGGTGTTGGTCCTGCTCCGCATCGAACTGCTCAATGATTTCGAGCAGTCGCGGATCCCGGCCATGAAACAGGACCTGGGACAAATCCAGGCGGATTTCCCCGGTTTGCTAGAGCGCCACGCGAAGGTCCACGGCGGGATTTTCAACCGCGCCCGGCTTGACCTCGGTGGCAGCGCGGCCGACCACGCCCTGACCTCCGAACAACTGATCGAGGGATCACAAGTGGGCAAGCTGTCCCCGGCTCTGTTAGAAAGGGAGTTCGACGCCTGCCGTTACAACGTCATTTCCAGCAGCGGCGAGTTGTTTCCCAACCTGCAGGGCATCTGGAACGGCACCTGGGGGCCGCCCTGGTCGGCCGACTTCACCCTCAACGGCAACGTGCAGAGCGCGATTGCCGCCAACCTGTCGGCCAACATGGCCGAGTGCCTGGAACCATTTTTCCGCTATCTGGAATCGCACCTCGAGGAGTCCCGCGAGAACGCCCGGCGGCTGTATGGCTGCCGGGGCATCCACGTGGCATCGCGTGCCAGCAGTCACGGCTTGAACAACCACTTCGATGCCACCTGGCCGATGACGTTCTGGACGGCGGGTGCCGGTTGGGACTCCCAGTTCTACTATGACTATTATCTTTACACGGGAGACCGCGAGTTCCTCAGGAATCGCGCGTTGCCCTTCATGAAGGAAGCCGCGTTGTTCTACGAGGACTTCCTGTTCGAGGGACCCGACGGCAAATATGTGTTCAGTCCTTCCTACTCGCCGGAGAACAATCCCAAGAACAGTCCGTCACAGGCCTGTATCAATGCCACGATGGACATTTCCGTCGCCAAGGAACTGTTGACCAACCTGATAGCCGCCTGCGAGGAACTCAGGACCGACGCGGCTGGTGTCCAGCGCTGGCGTGCCATGCTGACGAAGATGCCGGACTATATGATCGATTCCGAAGGCGCGGTGAAGGAGTGGACCACGCCGCTGCTGGAGGAAAACCAGGCGCACCGGCACTGCTCGCACCTCTATGCCGTGTTCAACGGCATGCCGGCGGAGATTGCCTCTAGCGAAAAGCTGAAAAGGGCGTTCCAGGTCGCGTTGGAAAAGCGCTTTGAAATCCGCCGCCAGCAGCACGGCGGCGAAATGGCCTTCGGTCTCGTGCAATTGGGCCAGGCGGCATCCAGCCTGCGCGACGCGGCGTTGTCGTACGACGTCGTCGATTGGCTGGCCAACAATTACTGGTATCCGAATTTCGTCACCACCCACAATCCCAAATCACTCTTCAACACGGACCTCTGCGGCGGGTTGCCGGCCATCATCATCAAGATGCTCGCCGAATCGCAGCCCGGTTGGATCGAACTCCTGCCCGCGCTGCCGAAACAATGGCCGGCGGGCAGGATTGATGGCGTGCGCTGCCGCGGCCAGATCGAACTGCGCAGCCTCGTCTGGAACGCGGAGCGAATCACCGTCACCTTGCAGGCGGATCGCGTGCAGCGCGTGGAACTGCGCTCCCCCGGCGCCAAGGGCGTTCGATCCGTGGACCTTCCCAAAGGACAGGCCGTGACCGTGGAGATCGTTCGGACCCAATAGCTCACATCAATGAAACAGGTGATTATATCAATCGGCACAGGGCTTGTCCTTCAACGCCAAGTCCCCAGGTGGAAAAACCGGATTCTGCCGTGGTTTGCGCTGTTGTTGTTAGGTGGTCTCTCCTGCATGGCCGGATCTAACGGCTCTGAGGAGAATCTGGCCCCGCTGGGGAAGGCCTCGACTTCGTTTGTGTCCGAGGGCGACAACCTGGCCGCGATTCAACGGACCGACGATCCCGCCGACTCCCGGGTCGTGCCGGGAGATCAATACGACAATGTCGGGGGCGGCGGTGCGCAGTGGATACAGTACGAGTTCACCAGGTTCCAGGAGCTTGCCGCCAGCGAGGTTTATTGGGCGGAGGACGGCAGCCGCATTCATCCGCCGAAGCAGTTCCAGATTCAGTATCGGAAGGACAACAAGTGGGAAACGGTCATCAAGCCGGAGACGCTGGGCCTGGAGCCGAACCAATACAACCGGATTGCCTTTGGGCCCGTGAACACCAAGATGATCCGGTTGGAAATGACACCTGATCGCGGCTTCACGGGCGTCAAGCGCTGGAGAGTCCTGGGTCGGCAATCGCCGGAACAACCGAACGAAGCGCCGGTCATCAGCATGGGTTTGGGTTACTACACCATTCTTCCTAACAAGATTCTGCTTGCCAGCAGTGTCACCGATGAGGATCCCGCTGCGCTGGTTTGCGCTTGGACCAAAGAGAGCGGGCCCGGGGAGGTGAGGTTCGAGAAGCCGTCGGCGCCAATTACCTATGCCACCACCGCCACACCCGGGAAATATGTTTTCAAACTGAAAGCCAGCGACGGCCAGCTCTCAGCGGAAGAAACCACAACTGTCAAGGTGTACGAGTCCGGCGCCTATTATGGAAATCCCATTCTGCCGGGAATGTTTCCCGACCCGCATATTCTGTGCGACAACGGGAAATTCCATATCTTTGCCACCTCGATGGAAAACCAGGCCAGCGCGTACGGCCGGGCCTCGGTTTGGATCTCGGAGGACTTCGTCAATTGGAAGATGCAGCTCAACAATTGGCCGGCGTACGGCCAGTTCAACGGAGACATTTGGGCGCCGGACATCTTGAGGAAGGGGGACAAGTACTACCAGTTCATCACGCGCTCGGGCGGCTACGACACCTGGCTCGCGGTCGCGGACAGCCCAACCGGCCCATGGAAAAATCTGCGGGATGACAACACCCCGATCGTAAGCGGGGGCGGGAAAGCGGGCCGGATTGTGGCGGCTTACAACATGGACTCGAACCCGTTCATCGATGACGACGGGCAGGCCTACATGTATTGGGGCTGGGCGGAATCGATGGGCGCGAAGCTTACCCCGGACCTGAAGGCAATCGACGGGGAGGTGCACTTCCTCAAAGGCACCAAATGGCTGCCGAGCGGGGGGGATGTCCCCCAGTGGCTCACGGTCGATCTGGGCGAACCGACCGAGATCACCCGGACCAAATCCTCACCCGAGTTCAAGCACCTTCCATACGGGTATATGATCGAGACCTCGACTGACGGCACGGCCTGGAGCCTCTTCGCGGACCGGACGACGAATCGGACCGAACTGCCAGGGGACGGATACGTGGATAACGGGGCGGCCAAGGCGCGCCATGTGCGGATCACCATGACATTTTGCAGCGGGAGTTGGGCCGGGCTCTACGATTTCAGCATCTTCTCGGGAGACAAGCTGGTGTCGCTGAACAAGCCGGCAACGGCTTCCTCTTCGCGCGGGCCGGGGGCCGAGCCGAAGAACGCGGTGGACAGCTCGAACGGCCCATACCTTGCTGATTTCGTGGAAGGTTCCTACATGATCAAGCGCAACGCAACCTATTATCTCCTGTATTCCACAGGCGCGTTGCATGACGGCTCATATTCGGTCCACTACGCGATGAGCCAACACCCGTTGGGCCCATTCATCACGCCGTCCGATAATGTTGTCCTGAAGATGAACGAGGAGAAGACCACGCAGGGCCCCGGCCACAATTCCGTCCTCAAGTTCAAGGACCAGTATTACATTGTCTATCACCAACACAACCAGCCGCATGAGGAGGCGGGAGGCATTTTCCGGCAGGCCTGCGCGGATAGAATGGAATTCAACGCGGACGGCACCATCAAGCAGGTGGTGCCGACGCAGACCGGCGTGGGAGCATTGCAACCTTACCGCGACCCCGGCGTTGATGTGGCCCGGGGCAAATATGCGCGGGCGTCCGGTTTTCAAAAGGGAACCTACGCCCCCGAGTATGCCCTCGATCACAACTTCGCCAGCAAGTGGCGTGCGGCCAGCAACGTTTACCCGCAGTGGCTCATGGTCGATCTGAACGGCACTTTTGACATCGCCCGCACCGAGACCAGCTTTGAATACCCCACCTTGGCCTACCAATACAAGATCGAGACTTCGTTGAACGGCAAGGATTGGGAAATGTATTCCGACCGGACGGCCGAGTTCCCCGTCACGGTGAGTCCGCAGTTCGATCGGCAGGTGGCGAGGGCGGCCTTTGTGCGCATCACGATCACCGGCTGCCAGCGGCCCGAGAACGCAGCCGGGATGTACGCGTTCAAGGTTTTCGAGGCTTCCCGGTGAGCACCTCGTTTATCTAACATGAACACTCCATGAAGTTCGGTCGAATGCCAGGTTTTACGTCGGCCATTATTGCGAAATTCTCAAAACAATGCAACATGCGATGAAGATGAAGATGAAGGCAATGTGGTGCGCGGTGGTGGCTGGTATGTGTTGCCTGCTCACGCCATGTGTAAGCTGCGGAGCGGAGTTCGGGCCGGGGGTCACGGTGGGGGACGTCACGCTCGGGTTCGATGCCGTTACCCGGACTTTCATGGTTTCCCACGCGCAAACAGGCATGATACGCTCGCTCGTCGGCCCGGATAAGTTCATCAACGCCTGCTGGGGCACACCCGTCGAGGCGATGGGCCTTGTCAACGGGTCGCGGACCGGCGGCGACAGCGGCCTCGCACCGCACGCCATCGAGGTGGTTCTGCGGTGGAACTTCCTGAGCAACATCGCCTGGTGGTGCGACCCCGACGCCGCCGCCAACCTCTTCAAGGCCCCGCTCGAACGGGTGCGGCTCAACGCCCAGGCCCGCGTTCTAACTGGTCAACAGTTTCTAACGGATGACCTCTGGACCAAGGTGGAACCCGCGTCATGTCGGGTTTGGCAGCAGTCGTTCCCGTCACTCGACATCCGCCCGGCCAATCTTTATCCCGTCACAGACCTGCGCCGCTACGATCTTTTCGACCTGCGCATCGCCAAGCCGTGGGGCACCTGGGATGTGGTCGGCCTGTTCAACTGCGACGGCCACGCAGTGGAGAAGACGCTGGACCTGGCGCGCCTTCCGTTAGATGCCGCGGCTGTCTATGTTTTCGACTATTGGCACAACAAGTATCTCGGACGCTTCCCGCGTGATGCCAAACTGCCCGCCAAAATGGCCGCTTTCGAGGGCTGCTTGTTCTGTGTGGTGCCCGCGCCCGACGAGCGGCCCGTGCTCGTCTCGACCAGCCGGCACCTCAGCCAGGGCGGCCTGGACCTGGATATGTTGGAATGGAAACAGGATGGATCCAACTGGACGGTCACCGGCAAGTCCACCCATCTCATCAAGGGCGACCCGTATGAACTCGTGTTTGTGGCAGGCAGGTTCGCGGCGAGGTCCGGAACCTCACCGGGCGGCAAGATTTCGCTCTCACGCGGCGAGGGCGTGGCACGGGCAAAAATCCTGCCTAACGAAAGCGGCGGGGCCGAGTGGCGGATTGTCTTCGCACCGGTCACCGAAGGTTTGTTAGACACAACTCCGCTGTCACTGGACCTCGCGCCGGGTGCGTCCGGCGAGCTGACCCTCCGGAACCTGGGACCCAAGCCGGTGCGCTTCACCCTCAAGTCCTCCGAGCCGCGGGTGAAGATCACGCCCAACCAGGGAGAGATCGGTCCGTGGCCCGCAACAACCAGGGTGACGCTCGCGGCCGACCTGGCGGACGTCGAACCGGGCAAGTCTCTAACAGCCATGGTGGCGGTGGAAACCCCGGGCACGCCGCCTAACAGCGTGCAAGTCATTGCCCGGGCGCCCTTGCCCGTCAACCTGGCACGCGACGCCAAGGCAACGGCCTCGTCGATCTGGGGTCCCGAGTATGATGCGGCCAAAGCCATCGACGGCGACCCGGACACCCGCTGGAGCAGCCGTGACGGCGACAAGGAGGGAGCCTGGATCGAATTGGCATGGGACCAGCCTGTTCTGTTAGACCGGGTGGTGCTCGACGAGTACCTGAATGAGGGCTCCCGCGTCCAGGCGTGGAATCTGCTGGCAGGCAAGGGCGAACTCGAGGAAATCGCCAAGGGTGAAGGCATGGGCAACCGCAAAACGGTGGAACTGCCGACGCCCGTGGAAGCCCGGCGACTGAGACTGCTCATCGAGAAAGCCTCCGTCGTGCCGACCCTCAAGGAGATCGAAGTCGGCCTCCGCAAGAAACCCAAAGAGAGGAAATAACAAAAACCATGAATGATACGAACATCAACTGGAAACACATCATGATTCATCAAGCGGCAAGGATTTGCGTACGGATTTTCAAGCAGTCACACTGGGCGGTCACCGGGCTTCTGGTGGCCCTGGCAGCGGCAGGGAAAGCGGAATCGCCTGGCCCAAACCAGCAACCGCTGGGCATTGTCACTGATCCGTCCGCAGCGGAAGACTTCACGTGGATGCGTGGGGCGAACTATGTACCGTCTTTTGCACGCAACGATGTGCAGACGTGGATGGATTACGACGCGGCCGTAGTGGACCGCGAGTTGGGCTACGCGGCCAAGTTGAAGCTGAATTGCGTCCGTGTCTTTCTCCAGGCGGCCGTTTATGAGCGTGACCCGAAGCGGTTTCTAGATAACTTCGAGAGTTTCCTCAGCCTTTGCGAGAAGCACCACATCCGGATGATGCCCGTGATTTTCGATTCCTGTTTCGGCGGGTTCCCGGACCTGGAGAAGTATCGCGACCTGGACTGGATGGCCTGTCCCGGCCAGAACCGCCTTGGGCCGGAGCACTGGCCAGCCATGGAGAAATATGTCCGCGATGTGGTGGGGAGGCACAAGGACGATAAGCGCATCGTGATGTGGGACGTGATGAACGAGCCGACCTGCACCTCATTCAACAAGCCGGAGGACAAGAAGGTGATCTGGAACTTCCTCGACCACTTCCTCGACTTCGTGCGCCAGCAAGACCCGAAGCATCCTCTTTGCGTCGGCGTGGAGGGCAGCGGCTTGATCGGCCAGATCGCCGGCAAAGTGGACGTGCTCTGCTTCCACAATTACCAGAAGAACTTGCGCGACGACATCCGCTACGTGCAGAAGCTGGGCCGCGAGCTGGGCAAGCCGGTCATCATCAACGAGGTCGTCATGCGCCCGCAGCAGCCGTTCGATTTCGCCATGCCGATTCTGCGCGAGGAGAACATTGGCTGGGTCTTCTGGGAACTGATGTTCGGCAAGACGCAGTTCACGCGCGATGCCAATTCAATCCAGGGCATTGTTCATCCCGACGGCACTTACCGCGACATTCGCGATGCCGCTGCCGTGATGAACATCAGCGTGGCGGAGGCAAAACAGCTTTTGCCCAATAGCCGCTGGACGTCGGACGAGGCGTGGGAATGGTATAAGAAGCAGCCGTGGATTGTCGGGTTCAATTACGTGCCCAGCACGGCGGCCAACACGACTGAGTTCTGGTCGGCGGAAACCTTCGACGAAAAGACCATTGACCGCGAACTCGGCTGGGCCGCGGGGCTGGGGTTCAACTCGTGCCGCGTCTTCGTGCAGTACCTCGTTTGGAAGCAGGACGCAGCAGGGCTCAAGCAGCGTCTGAACACGTTTCTTGCGCTCACCGGCAAGCACGGCCTGACGACCACGCTGGTGCTGTTCGATGATTGCGCCTTTGGCGCCCCGGCGCAGACCGAGCCGTATCTCGGCAAGCAGCGCGATCCCATTCCCGGCATGATCCTCCCGAGCTGGACGCCCAGCCCCGGCCATAAGACAATTTCAGACAAGGACAAGTGGCCCGACTTGGAAAAGTATATCAAGGACCTCGTCGGCGCTTTCCGCGAGGACAACCGCGTGCTGATGTGGGACCTCTACAACGAGCCGTCCGTGTCGCTGCCGCTGGTGGAGGCGACGTTCGGCTGGGCCCGCGCCGCACAGCCTTCCCAGCCGCTCACCATGGGGCCGTTTGGCGGGCCGGCCGAATTCAGCCGTCGGCAGATCGAACTCTCCGATGTGATCAGCTTCCACTTCTACGGCAACTACGAGGGCTTGCGCGGCCAGATCGCCAGCTACAAGACGCATCTGCGGCCGGTCATCAACACCGAATGGATGGCGCGGCCTACTGGCAGCCAATGGGAAACCGACCTGCCGCTCTTCAAGTTAGAAGCGGTGGGCTGCTACAACTGGGGACTGGTCAACGGCCGCACGCAATGCCAGTTCGCTTGGTCTGATCAGCGTGACACGCCGGAGCCAAAGGTCTGGTTCCACGATCTTTTTCACCGGGACGGCAGACCCTACGATCCTGCGGAACACGCAGTGATTCGCAAGACAACGGCTAACAAAGCCATCGACTGGAGCGCCGCCGACTACACGAAGCCGCAAGCCAAACCGGGCCAGCCCGGGCACACTGAGGACGGCATCAAGTTCTCCGACGGCTGGACGCGTTGGACGGGCGCCGGTCCACGCAACGACCGCCTCCATTACTCTAACACGGAAGGCCCGACCGCCACTTGGGAGTTTCAAGGGGCGACGGTCACGCTGGTCCACAAGACCGGCCCCGACTGCGGGCTGGCCCGGATCCTCATCGACGGCCAGCCAGCGCCAGAGGCGGAGATCGATACCTACTCGCCTGTCGTCGACTGGAACCATCGCACGGTCCTGGCCACGAACTTGCCCGTCGGCCGGCATATCGTCACCGTGGTGACCTTGGGCAAGAAGAACGCCAAGTCCTCGGACGCCTACGTTCAGGTGGTGGGTCTTGAGTAGGCGAGCACCAAGAGAAAAGACACGACATCAGCCATGAACAATGTGATAATCAACAGGAGGATTTTCATGCTTCATCAGTCAGCAAGGGCTTGTCAACTCGATCAAAGCCGATCCCAACAAACCCTGATCCTTGCCATGTGGCTCGCCGTGGTTCTATCAGCGACATCGGTGCCGGCAGTCCAGATCTCGGGTCTTTTCGGGGATCACATGGTGTTGCAGAGGGACAAACCGATAGGAGTCTGGGGATCTGGCGAAGCGGGCGAGTCGATCCAGGTGAAACTCGCCGCAAACTCGGCATCCGCCATCACGAACGCCGATCCCTGGTATTTCGGGCAGATGGTCCACCAGGAGACGGGCATCCCCATCGGGATCATCAAGACCAACTGGGGCGGAGCGCTGCCGGAGCATTGGATGTCTCCGGATTCCATGAAAGAAGTCCCGGAGCTTGCCGCCTTGCATGCTGAATTCTCGCACCAGCTCAAGGTGTACGAAGAGAACCTGCCGCGGAACATGCAGCTTCTCGAGGATTGGGTGCGTGCTGCGAATGAAGCCAAATCAAAGGGACTTGAAATTCCGTCCATCCCGTTAGCCGGGAACCTGAGCCCGATCTGGGCCCCGCCGGACTACGTCGGCTGCTTCAGCATGTACAACGGGATGATCAGCTACCTGACGCGCTTGCCTATCAAGGGCGTGACCTGGTACCAGGGGGAATCGAGCCAGCTCGACGGGCCGCTTTACTACTACAAGATGCTGGCGCTGATTAACGGCTGGCGCAAAGTCTGGAATGATCCGGACATGCCCTTTTACTTTGTCCAACTGCCCAACCCGTCCGGGGCCAGCGGCCTGCCGGAGTTCAATCCCATCGGCATCTGGTATTTCCGCGAGGCCCAGGCCAAGTGCCTGCGGATTCCCCACACCGGGATGGCGGTAACGATCGATGTCGGCGAGGAGGACCTGCACCCGCGCAACAAGTACGACATCGGGCGGCGCCTGGCCCGGATTGCCCTGGCCAAGGACTATGGCAAGAACATTGAGATTTTCACATTCAAGCCTCGAACCAACCATTACTTCTTATGAAAACATCAGATCCTTCCGCCAGTCTCATCACATTCCAACGGCTTGTGATCGTCGCCACCATGAGCTTGCACGTCGTGGGCGGCACGGCCACTGCCGAGGACCGCGTCACGGTCGTCGACCGCCCGGATGTCTCGCAGAAAAACGCTTGCTATGCAGGCAACCGGGAGCCCCTGCTGCCAAGTCCGTTGATCAAATTGCCCATCGGCTCGATCAAGCCGAAGGGCTGGCTGCGCAAGCAACTGGAATTGGAGGCAGACGGCTTTACCGGCCACCTGACCGAGATCAGCGGCTTCTGCCACCAGGACGGCAATGCCTGGCTGAGTCCGTATGGCGAGGGTGGGGCGTCATGGGAGGAGGTCCCCTACTGGTTCCGCGGCTACGCGGCGCTGGGCTACGTGTTGGACGATCCAAAGATCATCGCAGAGGCAAAGCCGTGGATCGAGGCGGCGATTGCCACCCAGGCCGAGTTCGGTTACTTCGGCCCGACGGCCAACCTCAACGCGCCCATCCATCCGCCCGTTCCCGTGGAACTCTTGACCACGGCAGACGGCAAGCCGGGCCTCGACGCGGAATATTTCGACGGCGTGGATTTCAAGACGTCCAAACTCAAGCGGGTGGACGCCAAGATCGACTTTGACTGGGGCATGAAACCGCCCATCGACGGTTTGAAGTCAACGGATTACAGCGTCCGTTGGACGGGACGCATCACCGCCAAGGAGACGGGCGACTATGTCTTCTCGTTGTATAGTGATGACGGTGCCAAGCTCTGGATCGACAATGTTTTGGTTGTCGACAATGGGGGCTCCCATGCGCCCTTGACGGTCACCGCCAAACAGGCGCTGCATCTAACAGCCGGCCAGCCGCACGACCTGAAGATTGAATACTTCCAAGGCATCAACGGCGCGGAGATCCGCCTGGGATGGAAGCAACCGGGCGGCACCTATCAGCCCCGGAACATCATTCCCGACCTGATGCCTAACATGAACATGGTCTATGCCCTCATGTTCTATCAAGAGTACACCGGCGACCAGCGGGTCATCGACCTCCTGAAAAAATACTTCCAGTGGCAGCTCCAGATCCCCGACAGGATGTTCTTCTCGGGAGGCTGGCAAGTGCCGCGCAACGGCGACAACCTGGACGCCATTTACTGGCTTTACAACCGCACGGGCGAGCCGTTCCTGCTGGAACTCGCCGCCAAAACCCAGCGCTGCGGCGAATCCTGGATGGGCGTCTCCACGGGCGGCCACAATGTCCAGTTTTGCCAGGGCTTCCGCAAGCCCGCCCATTTCTATCAGCAGAACAAGGACCCCCAATTCCTGGAAATGCCCGGCAAGAACTGGGATAGCATCATGGGCATCTACGGTCAGGTCCCCGGCGGGACCTTCGGCGGTGACGAGTTCGCCCGCCCGGGCTACACCGATCCGCGCCAAGCCATCGAGACCTGCGGGTGCGTCGAGATGATGATCTCCGAGCAGATCCTGACCCGCATCACCGGCGACTTGAAGTGGGCCGACCGCTGCGAAAACGCGGCCTTCAACACGCTGCCGGCCACCATGACCGCCGACATGAAGGCCCTGCGTTATCTCACCTCGCCCAATCAGGTCAACTCCGACAAGCGCAGCAAGGCACCCGAACTGGCCGACGGCGGCCCCATGCAGGTGATGAATCCGCACGACCACCGCTGCTGCCAGCATAACAGCGGCGCGGGCTGGCCGTATTACGCCGACAACCTCTGGCAGGCGGCACCCGGCAACGGCCTGGCGGCCATCTTCTATTGCGCCTCGACGGTCAAGGCGAAGGTCGGCGGCGGCGTCATGGTCATGATCGACGAAGAGACGCATTATCCCTTCGACGGCAACGTGCAGTTTGCCATCGCCCCCGAAACACCCGTCCGGTTTCCGCTCTACTTGCGGGTGCCGGGTTGGTGCGAGAAGGCACGCGTGACGCTCAACGGGCAAGCGGTGGCCGTGCAGTCCAAACCGGGCGCCTATCTTCTGATAGACCGGATGTGGCAGCCCGGCGACCGTCTAACGTTGGAGATGCCCATGGAGATTGCCGTGACAACCTGGACCGCCAATCAGAACAGCGTCTCGGTCAATCGCGGTCCGCTGACGTTCTCGGTCAAAATCGGCGAGGAATACCGCCGCTCGGGCGGCACCGAGGCCTGGCCCGCCTGGGAAATCATGCCCACCACGGCATGGAACTATGCCTTGCAGTTCGATCCGCGGAAACTTGAGGCCTCGTTCAAGGTGGTCACGAAAACCTGGCCGTCTAACAACATGCCGTTCACCCATCAAGGCACCCCGCTGGAAATCCACGCCCAAGCCAGAAAACTTCCCAACTGGAAGGAAGACCATTTGGGATTGGTGGACAAACTCCAGCCCAGCCCGGTGAAATCTAACGAGCCGGTCGAAACCGTGACGCTGATCCCGATGGGTGCCGCACGGCTGCGCCTCGCGGCATTGCCGGTAATCGGAACGGGCCCCGATGCCCGCGAGTGGCAACTGCCCCCCGAGCCGTTGATGTCCTACAGCCGCGGTGGTCCCGACCCTTACGAAGCGATGTTCGACGGCAAGATACCCGGGAATTCCAACGACCCCGGCGTGCCGCGCTTCACAACCTACTGCTTCGGTGGCGCGGAACACGGCAAACTGCACTGGGTCCGGCGCAACATCGACCAGGCAAAATCCGTCTCGTCGTGCGAGGTGTACTGGGTCGACGAAGCATCGCCTCCGGGCGATGTGCGCCTGCCGAAATCGTGGCGCGTGCTTCACCTCAGCGGCAAGGAATGGAAGGAAGTCGAGAACCCGAGCGGCTACGGCATCGAGCCCGACAAGTCCAACACCGTCACCTTCAAACCGGTGAAGACCACCGCGCTGAGGCTCGATGTGCAGTGCCAGGAGGGTCGCGCCATGGGCATCTATGAATGGCAGATCAAATAGGACGAACACTCACATAGCAACAAGTTGCAATGAAAAGACCTATTATCACATCCATTTTGTTAGGATGCATGGGTGGCATTCTTTGGGGCGGCACGGCGAAACTCACGGTGGACCTGGACCAGCCCGGGGCGAAAGTCAGCCCGGAACCTGCGGATTGGCAACAGTGGCTGCCGAAATACGCGGAAGCCGTAAAGCAGGCGAAAACCGGGCCTTATGTGGAAGGTGCCAAAAGTTACCGCCTCAGCTTTCATGCCCGCTGCACGCCCGGTTTCAAAGGTCCGCTGACCGTGTCCATTGAAAAGCAGGATGGCACGGTGCTCGCCAGCCAGCCTTTCGAGGGCATCGGCGACAAGTGGAAAAAACATGAAGCCCTGCTGACGGTTAGAGAGACCGATCCCGACGCCCGGCTGGTTCTATCAGCAAGCCGGGAGGGAACCCTCTGGCTCGACATGGTGTCCCTGTTTCCCAAAGACACCTACCAGGGCCGGATGAACGGACTCCGGCCGGACTTGATGAAAATGCTGGAGGACATGCACCCCGCCTTTGTCCGGCTTCCCGGCGGATGTTTCATCGAGGGATGGAAGCCCTTCCATCTCAAGGATATCGTCTCCGGTCTGAAGAAGACCGCAAAAGGGCAGGACCTGATCCTCAAGGTGGTGAACATTGCCGCAGTGCCCTACGACACCGCGCTTGACCTGCGGAACGCCGGTCGCTTGGCCGCTACCGGGGAGGCGCTGGTGCTCCAGGCGGACCGGGTGGACGCGGAAAACTCCTTTGAAAAACCGCTCGATGTGGTGCCGGCAACGACGAAGCTAACCGGCATTGCGCCGGGCTTCCGGCACCCCTTTCCGCCCAATTCGGTGCCGGTCCTGCGGCTCGGCGTGGAGCGATAGAACAGTTTGAGGAAGACCGGAAAACACACCTGATAGGAACCACAAGAATGATATATAATGTGTCCTGTCACGGTATCCATACCGGCCAGCTACCGCAGCACCCCACCATGAAATCAACACTGATCACCCTTTCATGCGGCCTGTTTGCGGCGGCATCCATCCAAGCCGCCGAATCGCGCCAGGCACCGCTCGACGTCGTTGAACCCAAGGTGCCGGACAAGCTTTGCCGCGTGACGCTCAACCGCCAGGAACTCGGCGGGGAAATCGACCGCCGCCTCCAGAACCTGATTTACAAGAACTTCATGGTGATCGATTTGGACGGCGGCTGGCTCAATCACTTTCGCAACCGCACGGACCGCGGCGGCGCAAGTCACGTCTATTACGGCATTGGCAAGGTGTTGGATGCCGGCAGCCTGTTTGCCGCCTACACGGGCGACCCGAAAGTCGCCGCACGCACGCAATCTATCATCGACGGGCTGGAAAAATCCCGCGACCCCGACGGGTACCTCGGGTTCTGGAAGGTCGAGCCGGAGAACCGACAGGACCATATCAACTGGATTCTCCACGAGCAGGAATACATCAACCTGGCATTCGTGCGGAACTATCGCTGCACCGGCAATCGCCAGGCACTGGCAGACGCGAAAATCATGGGCGACTACATCCTCAAGACGTTTCCAACGCCGCAGAACCCGTGCTATGACGCGGGCGAAATCTGCACGGCCGGCCTGCCGGAAGGGATGCTGGAGCTCTACCGCATGACGGGTGACAAGCGGTATCTCGACTTCGCCGCCGACGTGCCGCACGGCAACAACCGCAGCGAGGTCCAACTCGCCTCGCTGCGCACATGGGAACAGGATTTCAGCCACCGCCCGTGCCATGTTTATGTCATGCTCGCACGCTGCTATGCCCAGACCGAATTGTTCCGCCTAACAGGCGAAGAGAACCTACTGAACATGAGCCGCTTCATGCGCCACGAGTTGCTCAAGAAGAACGAAGGCGGCATGCTGGTCACCGGATCGTGCTCCGAGGGTGAGATGTTTGCCTACAACCAGAACGGCAGCGGCGCCATCGGCGAATCATGCGTCACCGCCTACGTGCTGCGCTGGATCGACAGCCTGATGCGCATGGAGGGCGACATGCGCTATGGTGACTTGATTGAACGGACCATTTACAACGCCTTGTTCGGAGCCAACTCGCCCGACGGACGCCAAATCCGCTACTTCACCCCGTTCACCGGCGAGCGCCAGTATGATAGCCACAACGACACGTTCTGCTGCTGCGGGAATTACCGCCGGGCGGTGGCGGAGTTGCCGCAGAAAATCTACTACCGCACGCCGGACGGCGGAATCGCGCTGAATCTCTTCACCGGCTCTAACAAGACATTCGACGTCAACGGGCAGGCCGTCACGCTGCGGCAGGAAACCGCCTATCCGAACGACGGCGAGGTGAAACTCACGTTTTCCACCCCGAAGCCGGTGGCGTTCGCGTTTCAATTCCGCACGCCACGCTGGTGCGAAAAGATCACGCTGCGGGTGAACCACGAAGCCCCGGTGACGATCGACCCGGTAGAGCGGAATCTCGGGAGTTATGTGTTGAACCGGATCTGGAAGGATGGCGACGTGGTGAACATCTCGATGCCGATGGGGTGGCGCTTCCTGCGCGGCCGGGCGGTTCAGGACGGGCGGGTGGTGCTGCTGCGCGGTCCGGTGGTGTATGGTGTCGGCAAAGCCCGCAACGCCGCACTGTTTGCGAAGTGCCCCGATCCGCGCAACCTCGTCATCGAACCGGCTTCCATCTCACAGCCGGTGAAGGATGATTCGATTCGTCCCGGCGGCTTGCAAGCCGTCGCCAAAGCGTGGCTCAACCCGGAACGCACCGGCGAACAAGCCGATGTCGCCCTAACAGAGTTCATCGACCCCAGCGGGCAGGAAATCTGTTTCCGCGTGCCGAACCTTGCGGACACGTCGCCGCTGCGGCTGACGGACGACGAAATCATGTCCTGGCCTAACGATAACGTCAACGCACTAATCACACCATGAGAACACGAGTCGCCTGTATTTGCTCAGCGCTGCTGCCACTGTTCGGTGTGGTTGCCGCACCGGAACAGGCCGTCCCGGTGGCGTGGGTTCGCTTCGATGATGGTAAAAATGCCTTTCCCGCGATGCGCGTGCTGTGGGATCGCGAGCCGTCAGCGCCCGCTGACGACGCACGCTTCCGGCAGGCGGAGCAGAACGCGCGGCAGGCCGCCGAGGCATGGTTCCGCTGCCGGCGCTACGTCGATGGTTGGCTCGCGCACGCCGATCCGAAGACCGGCCTGATCCCGCGGAATCTGCGCGAATCGCAATATTGGAACGGCCGCGATTCCGCGGCTGACAATTATCCGTTCATGGTGCTCACCGCCGCGATGACCGATCGCGAACTGCTAGAGGGACGTCTCACTGACATGCTGAAGACGGAAATCCGCCTCACTTGCCGCGTCGACCGGCTGCCGGATGACTTCCTGTTTGCGACACAGGGCTGGCGTCGCGAGAAGGTGGACCCGGCTGCCATCATCTTCGACGGCGCGGAATACGTGAAGGACGGCCTGCTCTACATCGCCGAATGGATCGGGCCCAACGCGTGGAGCGAGCGGATGCTCGGCATCATTGACGACATCTGGAAAAACGCGGCCATCGAGACGCCATCCGGAATAATCCCCACGCTCAACTTCGAGGTCAACGGCGATCTGCTCCAAACCTGCTCGCGTCTCTACTGGTTCACCGGCGAGCGCAAATATCTCGACTGGGCGCTCCGCCTCGGTGACTATTATCTGTTAGGAAACCACCACCCGACACGCGATATGAAGGAACTCGCGCTTGGCGATCACTCCTGCGAGGTCATCAACGGACTCTCGGAACTCTACGTGGCCTGCAAGTACGCCGCGCCCGAAAAGAAGCAGGCTTACGAGAAACCGCTGCATGAACTGTATGACCGCCTGCTGGAAATCGCGTGCGACGAGCGCGGCCTGATCTTCCTGAGCGTCAACCCGCAGACCGGCACGCACGGCCCGCGGCTCACCGACAACTGGGGTTACAATTATGACGGCATCTACACGGCATATCTAACGGACGGCACCACGGCCTACCGCGACGCCATCCGCAAGGTGCTCGGCAACCTGCCCTCGTTCGCCGGTTACTTCCGCGACATGGACAGCCTGGCGGATTCCATCGAGGGCGCAATCACGCTCTACAACCTTGAACCCATTCCCGGCGCGACCAACTACATCGAACGTGAGATGCGCTCGATGTGGTCCATCCAGAAGCCCGATGGCGTCATCGAGGGCTGGCACGGCGATGGCAACTTTGCACGCACGTCGCTGATGTACGCGCTGTGGAAGACGCAGGGTTGCCACATCGAACCGTGGCGCGCCGATGTCCGCCTCGGCGCGGTGCGTGATGGCGACAAGCTCTGCATCAGCCTCGCCGCCGACCAACCGTGGACCGGTAAGCTGATCTTCGACCGCGCGCGCCACAAGGAGATCATGCACCTGCCGCTCGACTACCCGCGCATCAACAAATTCCCCGAGTGGTTCACCGTCCAATCCGCTCGGCGCTATGCCATCGCCGGCCTGAACCACGAATCTAACGGAGCCGAACTCGCGGCCGGCGTCCCCGTCACCCTCCAGGCCGGCCAGGAACTGCGGCTGGAAGTTTCGCAACACTGAAACACAACCCCGCTGCCATGATTTGCCTTCAAAACCGCAAGAATCAAGAACCACAATGAACCTGACATGATCCCCTCCCCATCTTCTAACAATCATGACCGTGAGCCGGCCGCTTACAACCGGGTTTTTGTTTGGACCGTTTGCCTGGTGGCCGCGCTGGGCGGGCTGCTGTTCGGTTACGACTGGGTGGTGATCAGCGGCGCTGACATTTTTTACGAGAGGTTTTTCGCGCTCACCTCGGCCACGGATATTGGCTGGGCGAAAAGCTGTGCTTTGGCGGGTTGTCTGGTCGGTTCGCTCGTCGCCGGTGTGTTGAGCGACAAATTCGGACGCAAACGCCTGCTGATCTTGTCCGCCGTTTTGTTCACGGTTTCGTCGCTGGCTACGGGACTGGCCAACACCTTCCCAGCGTTTGTCGCGTGGCGCATTGTCGGTGGCGCGGCCATCGGATTGGCGTCGAACTTATCGCCGATGTATATCGCGGAGATCGCGCCGGCCGCCATCCGCGGCAAGCTCGTCTCGTTGAACCAACTCAACATCGTCATCGGCATCGTGCTGGCACAGGTCGTGAACTGGTTGGTGGCACAACCGGTGGCGGCGGGCGCAACGGCGGCGGAGATTCTCAATTCCTGGAATGGCCAGCAGGGCTGGCGGTGGATGTTTTGCCTAACGGCCGCGCCCTCCGTGCTGTTCCTGCTAGGAATGGTTTTCGTGCCGGAAAGCCCGCGCTGGTTGATCAAGAACGGCCAGCCACAGAAGGCGCAAGCCATCCTGACCCGGCTGGGCGGCGCAGCCTTTGCCGCGCAATCCGTGGCGGAGGTCGAAGCCACCCTGGTCAATGAAATCCAGCATGTGAACTTCCGCGACCTGCTAGAGCCGGGCATCCGGCGCATCGTGGGCTTTGGCATGTTGCTGGCGTTCATCGTGCAATGGTGCGGCATCAATGTGATCTTCTATTATACCAAGGATGTCTTTGCCGCCGCCGGCTACAACATCTCCGGCATCCTGCTCAACATCATCATCGTGGGCGCGACGAATCTGGTGTTCACCTTCGTGGCCTTGCAAACCGTGGATCGCCTCGGCCGCCGCTGGCTCACACTCACCGGATGGGCCGGGCTGACTGTCATCTTCATCGCGATGGGTTGTTGCTTCCATGCCGGCGTCACCGGTTTGCCGGTGGTGATCGTGGTGATGGCGGCGATCGGCTGTTATGCCGCCACCATCGCGCCCATGTGTTGGGTGACGCTCGCCGAAATCTTTCCCAACCGGATTCGCGGCGCGGCCATGGCCACGGCGGTGTTAGCGCTCTGGATGGGTAATTTCACCCTGACCTACGCCTTCCCCTCCATGCTTGCCCGGTTTGGCGCGGCAGGGGTGTTCTGGATTTTTGCCGGTCTTTGCGCCGTCGGCTATCTATTGATGCATGCCAAATTGCCCGAAACCAAGGGCAAGACGCTGGAGGAAATCGAAATCCAACTCATGGGACTTCCACCACGGAAATCCAACACCCCCTAACACCACAAACACCGGATGGAACTTCAAGGCAAAACGGATTTTGATAGAGCCATGCAGCGCATCGACGCGTGGTTCGCGCACGACATGCTGGACCGGCCGCCGGTGCGCTTCGCGGAACACAATGCCGACTTCGCGGGCACGCACCTGCTTGCCGGACGGACCTGGCCGGACTTGCGGACGCGCTGGTTCGACGCGGAATTCCAGGTGGACTATTTCATCGAGTCCATTCGCGGGCGGACGTTTCACGGCGAGACGTTCCCGGTGTTCTGGCCCAACCTCGGGCCTAACGTGTATGCCGCGTTTCACGGTGCGGAGTTGGACTTCGGCGAGGTCACCTCGTGGGTCCGGCATTGCGTGCATGAGCCGGCCGACATGGGCAACCTGAAGTTCAGCCGCGACAATGTTTATTTCCGCAAGATCGGGGAATTGACCCGTGTGGCCCTGCAACAATGCACCGGCAGGTTCATGGTCGGTTATACCGATCTGCATGGCAGCCTCGACTGCGCCGCCGATTGGCGCAACCCGCAGCAGTTATGTCTCGACCTCGCGGATGACCCCGCGTTGGTCCACCAACTGGTCAACCTCGCTAACGAAAACTTCCGGCCTGTCTTCGACCACTATGACGCCGTGCTCAAGGCGCACGGCCAGATGTCCGTCACCTGGATGGGCATCCCGGCACGCGGGAAAATGCATGTTTCCAGTTGTGATTTCACCAACATGGTATCGCCGCAGGTTTTTGACGAGTTCTATCTGCCCACGCTGCTGGCGGAAGTACAACACATGACCCACAATGTTTTCCATCTTGACGGCAAAGGCATGCTCCGGCATCTCGACCGCATCCTGGCGATCCCGGAGATTCAGGCGATCCAGTGGGTGCACGGTGTGGGTGAGGATGCACCGATTCTGCAATGGCTGCCGGTCATCAGGAAAATCCAAGCCGCCGGCAAGGGCGTGATCGTGGACCTCCAACTTCACGAGTTGGAGCCGTTCATCGCCGCCATGAAGCCCGACGGTCTCTACCTCTGCCTCGCCGCACCGGAAGCAACCCAGCCGGATATCCTCAAGCGCCTGCAACGATGGGGAAGGGGAATGATCCGTTGAATGCCCTCAGCAATGCCGACCGGGCGGTCCGGGTGCGGCTGGATCTAACACCGGCATCAGGTGGAGCCGGAACCCCTGTAGTCGATGCGTTTCGGATCACGGCCGCCCAAGCCAACGGAACTCCGGGCAAATGAAGGTGATAAGAGCCAACGAACTTATCCGTATCCGGACAAGTTTCCAAATAGCCAACCCACCCGCGCACAATATGAAAACGATGAAAACAAGGACGCGCGGCGTCAACAAAGCACTGCCTGTCCATCTGATAAATCTGTTATCGGTGGTGGCATCGCTGCGCGGGCCGATGATGGTGATTGTACTGTCTGGGGCCGGATGGATAGCCCATGCGGCGGAGGGAGCGCACGCGGAGGGGCTTTACTTGGAGAAATACCGCCCGCAGTTCCACTTCACCCCGAAGCAGAGTTGGGTGGGCGATCCCAATGGCTTGATCTACTACAAAGGTGAGTATCATCGGCGGCAACCGCGACCCGAAAGTCATCTGGTTTGCCCCGGAGAAGAAATGGGTGATGGCGCTGTTCCTTGACGGTGACACGTTTGCCCTTTTCGAGTCCAAGGATTTGAAGGCATGGACGAAACTGCAGGATGTCAGGTTCCCTGGCCACGGCGAGTGTCCTGATTTCTTCCCCATGCCGATCTACCAGCAGATGAATTTCCCGTGCGAGATGACACTTCGCGCATTCCCGGAAGGGCTCAGGATTTGCCGAGTGCCGGTCGGGGAGATCAAGAACCTCTATGGCAAGGAGCACGTCTGGAAAGACGCGAGCATCAAGCCCGACGAGAACCTTCTGAAGGATGTGGCAGGCGGTTTTTACGATATTCAACTGAAGGTGGACCTCGCCGGGGCCAAGGAGTTTGGCATCAAGTGCAGAGGCGAAGCCGTGACCTAGTCCGGGGAGAGAAAGGTGCTATGCTGTCTTGGCAAGGAGGCCCCGGTAGAGGGTGCCAACGGCCGGATTACATTGCGGATACTCGTCGACTGCACTTCCTTGGAGGTCTATGCCAATGACGGCAAGGTGGTCATGACCTCGTGTTTCCTGCCTGCGCCGGAGAATACCAGCCTCGAATTGTCCGCCGAGGGCGGTACTCCGAAGATCCTGTCCATGAAGGTGTACGAACTGAAATCGATTTGGCAGAGGTAAGGATCCGTGATCGATCACTTTATCCGAGAAACGAAGGACTTCTGGGGCCGCCCATCGGCTTGACTTCCCTGGGGGGGGCAAGATATTCTCGCAACAACGTCAATTGACCACCGTAGAAAGAAGCAACCATGAACAAGATGCATATCAAGACGAACAAACTGATGATGGTGGCGTTGGCGATCGACATGATCGGTTCGACGACAGTAATGGCGGCGGACCAACCGACCGGCACAAACGAACCCCCAAAGCAGGCGCCCGCTGCGTCGCCAGTCCCGAAACCTACGCTGCCCCTCGTTGCATCCATGGCCCTTGGGGCCTCTGCGGACGAAAAGAAGGACGCAGACTTCCAAAGCATCTTCGATGGCAAGACACTGGCCGGTTGGCACACGAGCGCGCAGACGGGCCACAGCCGTGCCAGCGACAACAAATCAGGCGGGCGCTGGGTGGTCGAGGACGGCGCCATCGTCGGTAGCCAGGACATTGCGGGCAATGGCGGCATCCTGCTCACCGACACGAAGTTCAGCGACTACGAGATCGTGCTCGAGATGAACAACGATTTCGGGCCGGACAGCGGCCTGTTTATGCGCAGCACCGAGAACGGCACCGCCTATCAGGCCATGATCGACTACCACCCGGGCGGCAACCTGATGGGCATCTACGGCGAAGGAGACCTGGGTGCCAAACCAGCGATTTCCAACTTCACTTTCACCGACCAAGTGACGGTCATCAAGGAGCACGCCGGAGCACCGACGACGCTGCCGGTGATGGTGGAAGCGTGGCCGTTTTTCTGGCGGCACGGCCAGTGGAACGAACTGCGGGCACGCATCGTCAACAACCCGCCCCACATCACCACCTGGGTCAATGGCGTGAAGTTCATGGACTGGACCGAGACGGAGAAACGGCACCCGGACGACGGTGCGATCGGGCTGCAGGTTCACGGCGGCGGCGATTTCACCAAGCAGTTCGTACGCTACCGGAACATCCGGATCAAACTGTTAGGAAAGGAGTAGGCGATCCCTGTCTGGCGCGATCCAAATCATCGTCGTCGGCTTGCCGCCAAGGGGTCCCGGCATGCACGACAAAGTCAAGACCCCCGTGAACCGTCACCAATAACTGGAAACAAAGACACTAACCATGAAACTTATAACATCTCTCCTTTACGCCTTCATGGCCCTGCCGGCGACCTCGCTGGCCGTCGCGGCGGACAAGTCCATCCCGTTTGCAGGTGCGCTGGACGCGGCGGCGATCACGCTCGACCGGTTTGGCGGTGTGGAAAGCCAACTGATCGTGGGCAACGGCGACATCAATGCCTTGGTGGAGGTCGAAGGCAAGAAGCTGATCGTCCGCCTGAGCAAGAATGACATTGGCGACTGGCGTTACGATTCGAGCCAGGATCCGGCTTTCGTCAAGATCAGCGAGATCCGCAAGCTCGGTGCGCAAGGCAAGTGGTCGCCGCCCCAGGGCAACTACTTTGCGGGCAAGATCTACCCGTGTCCTGCCAGCGCGGGAGTTCTCTCCGTGGAACTGCCTGCCGGCATGTCGGCGGGGAATGCTCCGGCAACCCTCGATCTGCGTCGCGCGGTGGCTGCTATCGGGGCGCGGACGATCGACGAGCGGCCGCTCGCAACGGTCCGCGCCCTGGCCGGCTGCAATGTGTTTCTGGTCGAATGCGCCGGTCGAGCCGTACTTGCCTTGAGCGGATCGAAGGCCCGGCAGGTGGACGGTGTGCAGGTCTTTGCCGCCGAGCTTCCGGCCGGCGCTGGCTGGCCGGGCATGTCGTTCGCGGTGGCCTTGGCGGAAAAAGAAAGCACCCGGTGCGTGGCGATTGTCACGTCGTTCGAGTCGAAGGACCCGGCGGCAGCGGCGGCGAAGCTGGCCTGGGAGACGATCTCGCAGAAGCCGGCCGACCTGATCGCAGCCCACGAAACCGACTGGCAGAAATTCTGGTCGGCAAGCGGCGTGGACATGGACGACCCCTACCTGGCGGGAATCTGGTACCGCAACTTGTACTTTCTCCGCACCGTGAGCAAGCCCGGGGCGGCCTGCGTGGGTCTGTATGCCGGAGTCGGGCAGGAAAGTTCGGCCTGGCACGGCGCCCACACGCTGAACTACAACAACGAGCAGACCTTCTGGGGCGGCCTGGCCGCCAACCACGTCGAACTTCTGGAATCCTACAAGGACCTCATCTGCGACTGGATCCCCAAGGGGCGATGGATCGCAAAGAACATCTTCGAGGCTGAGGGAACCTTTTTCCCGCACAATATCAACACCTATAACGTCGACCCCGTCACGAGCCAAGAGCAGGGCCGCGGATTCCACCTGCATCATCCCTGGGGGTTTTCCCTGTGCTGCACGGGCTGGGCCATCCAGAACGTTTGGTCGATGTACGAGTACGCGCCGGACCGGCGGTTTCTGGAAAAGACCGCGTACCCGGCAGTGAAGGAAGCCGCCTTGTTCTATGCGAGCTTTCTCGAAGCCTGCGACAAGCGGCCGGATGGCAAGGCCCGGTTCGGACCAACCGTGGTTCCCGAACTGAACGGGTGGCAGCCGGACTTGTCCCGCAACTACGACAGCACCGCCGACATTGCCTATGCGCGATGGTCATTGAAAACCGCGATAGAGGGCGCAGAGGTCCTGCGCCAGGACGCACCGTTGGTCGAGCGATTCCACCATGCGTTGTGTCTGTTGCCGGAATATCCGACGCGTGGCGAGGGCGACGAACGGGTCGTGGTGATCAGTGCCGGCGGGGTGCCTCTGATCATTGACCGCCCCGCGCAAGACCTGAATTGTGCCGTCACCTCGATGCCCGTTTTTCCCGCGGACGAAGTGACGTTCTTCAGCCCGCCAGCCCAGAAAGACCTCTTTGCCCGCACGATCCGCACAGCCCAGTTTCACTTTGAAGGTTTCAACGAATGGATCATGCTTGGGCTGTCTCGCGCCAGGTTGTCGATGCCGGACACAGTGGACTACGCACGGCGGGTCTTCGGGGAACGGCAACGTCCTAACGGCACGCTCGCCTTGTCGCGGCGCAATCATCCATGGAACGATTACGGCCACTACACGGAAACGTTCGCCGCCACGGCGGTCGTTTCGGAAATGCTGCTGCAGAGCGCCGGAGACGCCATCCGCGTCTTTCCGGCCTGGCCGAAAGATATGGCCGCGAAGTTTGCCAACTTGCGGACACGCGGTGGTTTCCTCGTATCGGCAGAGCAGGCGGCCGGACAGGTGAAGCAGGTGGCGATCACCTCGACCGTTGGCGGCAAGGTGCGTCTGCTAAGTCCCTGGCCCACCGCAAGGGTGCAGCGCGGGAATGACACGCAAAAGGTGACGCCGGACGCCCAAGGCGTCCTGGAACTGGACACCCGGCCCCAGGTATCGCTTTATTTGACCTCTGACGACTGAGCGCCCCGACCGAAACGAGCGAACTGACAGCTTGGTGCCTGACAAGGCGTGGCCCGTTCTCCGCAAGCTCCTGCACCAGGCGTGTGAGCGCCTGCGCGGCGAATGAGGATTTTGCTCACTACGGCAAACATTCCGTAATCGTGGAGCACGCGCCAACGGGATTGGTTATTGGTGAGGTTTCACTCCCTCTCGTCAGTCCCGTCGGGGATTGGCGGGAGGGTAGGCAACAAGGAAACACGGATGGCTGGACAAATACCGAGGGGTGGGGCGCCTGCTTTTGGGACGAGTTGGAGGGGATGGACTGGGAGATCATCAAGGAGGCGGCGGAAATCTGCGTCGATCTGGCGGTGAAGCATAGGTACAAGTTCATCTGCACCTCGAACTTCACGCACCCGCATTTCAAGCGGCTCTGGGAGGACGTGGGGTGGCACAAGGCAATCACGAAGAAGATCCGCATTGGGTGTGTGGTGAAGGTCCGGCAATATAACTCAGTTTCATCAGGCTGCCGTCGTGGGGTTCCTACTCCCAACTGCCCTCGGCGAACCTGTCGATGCCGGCCATCGGCAGCCTGCCGACACCGCCGGCCGAGTTCGCGCCCGTCCCGGTGATTGTCAAAATGCAAGTCCTGTTCAGTATTATCTCCCGCAGCAACCACTGGGGCGGACCCAATGATCCCAAGATCCACTTGATGTTCACCCCGCTCGTGACCCTGCACCATCCCTCCACCGGCAAATCCGATCGACATGCGATGACTCGAAATCGTTGAAAGACCCGGATTTTCCGGCAGTACGAATGGTGATTGGCAAAGAATCAACCAGAAAATTACAAACAGATGATGAAGATGAATGCATTGTGGTGTGCGGTGGTGGCGGGTTGGTGTGGTGCACCTGCGGTCATGGCTGCGGTCGAATTGAAACAGGACGATGCGGCGGGCCAAGTCGTCCTGTGCAATGAGGTGGTTTCCCTCGCGTTCAACATGTCCAAGGGCACGTATGCGATTACCGACAAGACCACCGGCCAATTGATGGTGGACCAGGCGGGCCTGTCGGCGGATTCCTATGAAAATGCGGACAGCATGAAGTTCACCTGGACGCGGGAGGAAGCGAAGGATGCGCTGGGTGCCGGCAAGCGCTTGGTGGTGGCGATGGAGCACACGAAGCCGCGGGCGGTGCCGGTGTATCTGTTCACCTTCACGGTGTATGAGGGCAGGGGAGGGGTGGTCATGGGGTTCGGCATGCGCAACACGATGGACTTTGGCATGCGCTTGATGAAGGTCCAGCCACTGGCGCACGGCCGCTTGTTGGCTGGCTCAAAGCTGGAAAAACCGCAGACCCTCAATGGCGCCGCCGGGGCGGACACCCCGCGTGTGGAGGCCACTCCGAACCGCGAATGTCCTAACAGCCTGTTGCTGACCGGCACTCAGGACGGCAAGCGGCGCTCGTTCGTGTGGGGCGGCATGGCTAACAAGGAGTTCGGGAAATGGGTTGACCTGCGGGACGGCGTCATGCAGATGCGGGCCGAGGATCCGGTGGGCCGGGTGGTGGATCCAGGCAAAACCTATATCTCTGAAGACACCCTCTATCTCGATGTCACGCAGCCCGACCCGTTCGTCGCCCTCGAAACGTATGGACTTGCCATGCGTGCGGCCAACCATGCGCGGCCCAATGCCTATGATTTCCCGACGCTGTGTGGCTGGGCGGTCGGGGCGTTGAGCGGTTTGGGCGACATCAACAACACGGTCGCGCTGATCAAAGAACTTGAGATGGCGCAGAAGGCCGGCGTGACCAAATACACCAAGGTGGCCATCCGCCTCGAACCGGATACCTATTGCTATGGCGACGGCAATACCGAACAGGGCTGGTGGGATGACGCGCACTGGTCGAAATACGGGCATTTGAAGGCGCCATACGATACCTTTGCCAAGTGGTGTGCGGCGCTGCAGGAGCGCGATGGCATCCCGTTCACCTACTTCCAGGTGGGCCTGCCGTCCGACGATTACGCCCGGGCGTTTCCAGGCCACATGTTGTTCAACGACATTTCCCGGCTGCAAGTCAAACATCCGCATCACCAACCGTTAGTCACCTATGACTATACCGACCCGGATTTCCAGCAGCACGTCCTGGCGACATGGCAGCGTCTGAAAATGGACGGCATGCAAGGCATCAAGTTCGACTATCCGGAAACCGGCTGGCAGCCCGGCGGCGGCTTCGAGAACCAGCACGCCACCACCGCCTTTGCCTATCGCGAAGTGTTCCGTCTGTGCCGCGAGGGACTGGGACCGGACGCGTTCATCCACGAGCGCAATTTGGGCGAGACCGGCAGGCCGTTGCTGGATGTGACCGCAGGACTGGTTGACATGCAGCGCGTCTGGGGCGATTCCAACGATTATGTGCCGGAAATGGTGAGCACCTGCGGCCTGCGCTGGTATAAGAACCGCGTGGTGTTCGGCTACTACCCCGACAGCAAGGCGGTGCACAACCGCACGCCCGAGGTGCGCCAGTCGCTCCTGACCATGGTGTTTCTAACAAGCGGGCGCGTGGAGCTGGCCACGTCCTTCCGGTTGTTCACGCCGGACATGCTGCGTGATGTCACGCGCATCTATCCGTTGTATCGCGAGCCGCGCAGCGCGCGTCCGCTCGATGCCTTCACCGGGGTGCCCAATCCGCGGGTGTACGACCTGGAATTGACGCCCGAGTGGCATCAGGTGGCGCTGTTCAATCCCGACAAGACCAACGCCGGGCCAATCTCGGTGGCGCTGAGCGGCGAACATGCCGACGGGGCCATCGGACTCGACCCCGCCGCGTCGTATTATGCCTATGACTTCTGGTCGGACACGCTGGTCGGCAAGTATCCAGGAACGGCAACGGTCGAGAAACAGTTAGGTCCGACCCATTGCGCGATGCTCTCGATCCGCAAGGTGCAGCAAAATCCGCAGGTGCTCTCCACCAACCGCCATGTGCTGCAGGGCTGGGTGGATCTGGCCGATGTCAAGTGGGACGGCCAGGGCAAGTGTCTATCAGGCGTGGCCCGGGTGATCGGCGGCGAACCCTTCAAGATCGTGGTGGGCGGCAACGGCAGCACCGCCACCAAGGTGACCGCCACGGGGGCCCAGGCCAAACTCGAGAAACACCCGGCCGACGGGCTGGCGCAAATCACCCTGGAACGCCCGGAAAATGGCGAGGTCTCATGGCAAGTCACCTATTAGAACCAAACACATGAAACCAACAAGCATCCAGATCACTCAATCGGCGCTTCGCAAATGCCTCCGCGCGGGAACCTCGCTGATGGCGTGGTTATGCATATCCACGGCCCTGCAGGCCGAGGTCGGCGTATCCAGACTCTTCACAGACCACATGGTCCTGCAGCGCAACAAGCCGGTGCCGGTTTTCGGCACCGCTGCGGCGGCAGAAAAGGTGACCGTGGCATTCGGCGGCCAGACCCTGACAACGACCGCCGACGCGCGGGGGGCCTGGCAGGTGATGCTCCCGGCCATGAACGCCAACGCCAACGGACAACCCATGACCCTTGCCGCGTCTAACACAATTGCCATTCAGGACGTGGTGATCGGGGACGTGTGGCTGTGCAGCGGACAATCAAACATGGACATGAGGCTGGACGGCTGCAACCGCAAGGAAGACGTTGCCAGCGCGGATTTCCCGGGCATCCGCAACCTGGAAAGCAAGGGTTGGAGCGTATGCCAGCCCGGGAGCGCCGGACACATTTCAGGCACCGCCTTTTACTTCGCCAGGAAGATCTATCAGGAAACTGACGGCAAGATCCCCATCGCCCTGATGCTGGCCTCCGTCGGGGGGTCCCCCATCGACTTGTGGCTGGCGCCGGAAGGCCTGGTGGGCATCCCGGTGCTGGACCCGCTGTGGCGCGAACCCGCGAAAACGCCCGAAGTCTTCAATTTTTTCCATGGTTTCGTGCATCCCTTGGTCCCTTACGGCATCAAAGGCGCCATCTGGTACCAAGGGGAAAACGCCGAAAGGCGCGTGCTGTCCCCGGACAGTTATTTTCTCAAGATGAAAGCGCTGGTCGAGGGTTGGAAGCGGGTCTGGGGCATGGATGACTTCCCGTTCTACTATGTGATGATTGCCAATTACGGGCTCCCCCTGAAGACGGAGACGCCGGTACTCGTCTCCGGCGGCTGGGATGCCGACACCCGCCTGCAACAGGCCAACGCCATGGTCCTGCCCCATGCCGGGTGTGCCTCGGCAATCGACATCGGGGTGTCAAAGGAAAGCTGGGACGGCTACCATCCCGCTAACAAACTGGATGTCGGCGAGCGACTGGCGCTGTGGGCGCTGAAGAACGATTATGGCCGCGCCGATCTCGTGACGAGCGGACCCACCCTGAGAGATGTGGTTCTATCAGGAAACACGGTGGTTTGCACCTTCGATCACATCGGCAAGGGACTGATGGTCGGTTTGAAAAATTGGTATCAGCCGACCCAGGAGTTGCCCGACGGCAAGCTCCAGCGCTTCGTGATCGCCGGCGTCGATAACAAATGGCACGCCGCGAATGCCGTCATCAAGGACAACACGGTGGTCCTGTCGTCGCCGGAGGTGGCCGCGCCGCGCAAAGTATCGTATGCCTGCTGGCAGAATCCCGAGGGCTGCAATCTCTATAACAAGGAAGGCCTGCCGGCCGCGCCCTTCCATGTCGAGGACGTGACGCGGCATTGCAACCTCGCCGCCACTGCCGGCCCGGGAGGGGATATCACCCCGGCGGGAACCCGCCGCGTGCTGCCGCGCATGACCGCCCGCTACGACATCAAGGCGCAGGCCGGTCATTTCATCCAGGATGTCAAAGTGGACGGCGTGTCGGTCGGCTCGGTGTCCTATTATATCTTTGATCCCGTGGATGCCAACCACACCATCGAGGCCACGTTCACGACCAAGATCCCAAGTTACACGATCGAGACGTCGGCCACCGCGGGCGGCTCGCTTGTTCCCAGCGGGGTTCTAACGGTTGACCAGGGTGCCTCCAGGACCTTCCAGTTCGATACCCGTTGCCGGCCTGCGGTGACGGTGGATGGGGTGCTGCTTGGCACGCGCTACGTCCACACATTTTCGGACGTCCGCGCCAATCACAAAATCTCCGTCGCGTTCAACCCCATCATCAAGGCCAGCGGGGACGTGGGCGGCACCATCAAACCTGCCGGAGAACTCGCGCTCGATTACGGCAAGGACCAGGTGTTCGCCATCGAAGCCAACCCGGGCTATGCCGTCGCACATCTAACGGTTGACGGGGTGGACCAGGGGGCGAAAACCTCCCTCGCTCTCACCAACATCACGGCCAATCATACCATCGCCGTGACCTTCGCCGCCAAGGATGGAGGCGTGTTGTTGTCCCAAGGCAAGCCCACCTCCGCTTCCAGCGTGATGAACGGCCGTGATTCCAACGCGGCCGTGGACGGGCAAATCAACTCCCAATGGGTCGCCGATGGCGACGCGAAGCCCCAATGGCTGAAGGTGGACTTGGGACAGGACTGCATCGTCACGCGCTGTGAGACCTATTGCGAGTTCCCCCGCAACCAGTATGGTTACAAGATCGAGTGCTCGCCGGATGACAAGACCTGGAGCCTTTTCGCCGACAGACAATCCAACAAACTTGCCGGCGACCCCTGCTATACCGACGTCGCCGCACCGGCACCCGCCCGCTATGTGCGCATCACCATCACCGGCAGCAGCGGTGGCTATGCCGCAATCTGGGAATTCAGGATCTATGGGAAGCCGATTATGCGTTAGACCAGCCCCCGTGCAGTCACAACATAGATGAAATGAACAACCGGAGAATCGCGCAGCTCGCAATATTGATGGCATCCGCCTGCCTGCCCGGGCAGGCAAGCGCGATGGTTTTCAAACCCGAAAAGGGCGCCATGTGGGATCCGTCGGTGTTATGGCACGACGGGAAGTATCTGGGTGAGAAATTCAAGCCCGGGCAGGGCCTGGTCCTTGAAGGCAAAATCAAGGCGCGGACGTTGGCATCCGGCGGCACTAACAGACCAACGGCTGGTTTTGTCGTTGGGGAAAACGACGGCCAGGCAATGGCGGTCCAACTGGGCATCGGCCAGCCTGACGGACGCGAAACACACATCGGCCGGCTGGCAACAGGTCCCGATGGAACTCACACATTTACCTCCGAGGACGTAACCGGAAAGGGATGCGCCACCGTCACCGGCATTGAAGATGGCAAGGAACATGCCTTCCGCCTGCTGTGCCGGATGGAGATGTTAGAACTCTACATGGATGATCTGCTGGTGCAAACCTATATCCACGCCCCGGGGAGCGGCAAAGTCGGTTTCCTGGTGTGCAACGCCCAAGCCGGGTTCAGCGATCAGCGCGCATGGTCCATGTCCTTCGCTGAAGCGAAGACGGATAAGACGTTGGTCTCATGGGTCACGCTGGCCAATACTACCCAGCAAGGCGGCAGCGCCCTGACGCTCCAGAACGGCATGACTTTCGATGGCATCGTCTTCGGCGAGATGGAACCGGGCAAGTGGATGGCCGGCAGCGACTACTTTCTCCGCTCGCAGCGCGACCAACAGGCCAACGCCGCGGAAAAGGCGGATGTCAAGGCGCTCGTCCAGATGGCGATCGTCTATCAGGACGATCGGATTTCCCTCTACCGCAACGGCGGGTTATATGTCTCCTACGCGGCGAATAACATCGACCTGCTGAAGGACAAGGACAACCTGGCGGTCTTCGGCCTGCGGCATCAGGGGGCGGAAAACGGCCGGACCCTGTTAGGCTCGATCGAGGACGCACGCATCTACAATAGGGCGCTCACCGCCGACGAAATCAGGAAGCTGGAACCTAACAAGAAATCGGCGGTCACTCCATACGCCTGGTGGACCTTCGAGCCAGGCCAGGAGACCGACCGCATGGGCCGGTTCCCGGTCAATAGTCTGGGCAACGGGGTGAAGATCGAAGACGGCCGCTTGGTGCTGGGAGTGGAAGGGGCGGCCCTGATTGCGTCGGCGAGGCCCGTGGAGGTTCGGCCCAATCCTGGGGCTGGGACGCCGGTCACGGCGGCCAACCCGCCGCTGAACTATCATGCCGAGGGGATGTACCACTGGGACACTTGGTTCCTGCCGCTCGGCGATTCGGTGCATATGTACCATCTCCAGGTGAAACGTCCCGGCAGCCAGCGGCCCGACGCGGATCATGAGGCCGTCGGCCATGCGGTCAGCAAGGATCTGATCCACTGGCAGGAACAGTCGGTCGCCCTGCGCAAAGGCCCGCCGGGAAGCTACGACGACGGTTGCCTGTTCACCGCCTATGCCGTCGAACACGAGGGAACCATCTATCTGTATTATTGCAGCAATCACCAGGAGAACGGGCGGGGCCGCCAAGGCATCTGTCTGGCCACGAGCAAGGACAGTGGTCGGACGTATGAAAAATGCGCGGGCAACCCGATTATCGAGCCGGATCCGAAGCGGTACTACGCGATCTCGGAGCCTCCTCCTCCGTTCGGTCACCACGCCCATCCGCACATTGATTGTCGCGATCTCGCCATCGTGAAGGATCCGGCGGGCAATGGGTGGCTGGGCTATGTGGTCATGCGCCGCAAAGGCCAGCAGGACGCCTTCCACTCCGCGTGCATCGCTTTGTGCCGCTCCAAGGATTTGGTCCGCTGGGAGATAGGCGATCCGGTCTGCACGCCGAATCGCTTCAACTGTTTCGAGGTGCCGGACGTGTTCAAGCTGGGCGACAAATGGTATATGATCGCGTTGACCGGCGATGGCTATGGGCAGACGCAACGCTGGAGCGACCCGGAGATCACCTGCGCCACGGTGGTCTTCGAGGCGGACCGGCCCGAGGGGCCGTTCGAGGAGGTCAAGGCAGGCGCGCGCACCTTCAAGCCGGTGGGCGACGGCCTGTTTTCCTCCGAACTGCGGTTTGTGCCGCCTGAAGGAGAACGCCTTTACGGCATGGGTGAGAACGCGGTGAACGCCCCTAACAAGGTGAATCTGAAAGGCTGCATGATCGACCTCTTCCAGCGGCACATGAAAGCCGTCGTGCCTTTTGTCGTCTCCAGCGCGGGCTACGGGTTCCTCTGGAACAATCCGTCGCTGGGCAAGGTCGAGTTCGGAAATAACAAAACCCGCTGGATGTCCAATGGCTGCAAACAACTCGACTATTTCATCACCGCGGGCGATTCCTACGCCGACATCATGGAGAACTATGCGGATGCCACCGGGCACGCGCCGGAGTTCCCTTACTGGGCGTCGGGATTCTGGCAGTGCAAACTTCGCTACGAAAACCAGGAGCAGTTCCTGAACGTGGCGCGTGAGTTCAAGCGGCGCAACCTTCCCTTGTCGGTGCTGGTCATTGATTTCCTTCACTGGGATATCACGGGCAACTGGAGGCTCGATCCCAAGTGTTGGCCCGACCCCAAGGCCATGGTCAAGGAAATGGACGAGATGGGCTACCGGATCATGATCTCGCCCTGGACCTTGGTGGACGAGAAGAGCGAGAACTTCGCCTACATGAAGGAGCACGGACTGTTCACCGGTTCCATCAGCGGGAAGATGGACACGGTCGATTTCATCGGTCCGAAATACCAATACGACCCGACCAATCCGGAGGCCGCCAAATTCCTTTGGAGCAAATGGAGGCAGATCTTGATGTGCCGGTGGACAAGGCGGGCACCTATCAACTGGAACTGCACCTTTCCAAAGCCGAGGATTATGGCATCTTCAGCTTCCAACTCGACGACGGCCCCGAGAGCGAGACGATCGACTTTTTCACACCCAAGCTGCAACCCCCGATGCTTCTCAAGCTCAAGCCCGTGACGCTGGCCCAGGGAAACCACCGTCTGAAAATCCTCTATCACGGGAAGAACCCTGCTTCTAGCAACTCCCTGATTGGCATGGATTGCCTGGAACTCAGCACGAAAACAAGTGATCCAAAATGATGAGATGTATGAACAACTGGAGAATCGCACCGCTTGTCATCCTGATTGCGTCCGCCTGCCTGCCCGGGCAGGCAGGCGCGATGGTTTTCAAACCCGAAAATGGCGCCATGTGGGATCCGTCGATTATCTGGCACGACGGCAAATATATATCATGAAGATAAAAACGACGGCTTTGTGGATCGGTTTGGCAATCCTGACGGTTTGCCGTGCGGACGCGGCGGAGGAGGCCAAGCCGGATCTAACATCCGGCAACCCCGAGGCGAAGTATCGCTCCGTCATCAGGAGCCAGGACAAGGCGGTCTTCGGTGATGCCGCGCTGGGGTTGAGGCGCTGGATGGAGGTGCGCGATTTGCAGCGCCCCATCTATCATACCATGGGCCCCATGGGTTTCACCTTTGACGTCAACGGGCCGATTTATCACGACGGCAGGTATCACCTTTTCTATCACAAGAGTTCGTTCGTGTTCAAGCCGGACAAGGAGGATGCGGAGATCCTCGACGTCTCTCCCCATTTCTATGCACCGAATCCTCACATGATAGACAACAAGGGACCGGGCGGTTCGCAGCGGCGGTTGATGTTCGGTTGGGTGCGCGGGGGGCAGACGCCCACGAAAGACGTTCCCTACTGGGACGGAAACCACTCGCTTCCGCGCGTCCTGACACTCGTATCTAACAAGCTGATCCAGGAACCCATCCCGGAATTGCAGGTTCTCCGCCACGGACACATGCAGCTAACGAATCGCCTGATCGAATCCTCCACTCCCGGATTGCTCAAGGACTTCACCGGCAATGCGTTGGAGGTGATCGCGTCGTTCGATCCGCAAGGCGCCACCGCCAAGCGCTTCGGTGTGAAACTGCGGATGTCCAAGGACGGCAACGAGCAGACCGTGGTTTACTATGAACCGGCGAGCGGCCGGTTCGGCGTGTCGGGGTCGGTCGTGGACGGCGAGATCAGCGACCATGCCGACTTTCCGGCCGGCCGGAGGGTCACGCTGCACATCTTCCTCGACCGCTCCGTGGTGGAAGTGTTTGCCGCCGGGCGCGTGATAACCAAACGCACGTATTCCGATCCGACCAGCCAGGGGCTGGATGTTTTCAGCGATGGCGGGAGCGTGAAGCTGGATGTTCTTGATATCTGGCGGATGAAAAGCATCTGGGATCAAGGAAGCAACGGCAAATCATGATTCGAACCCAGTAAACGAGAAAGGCACCCCATACGAAAACCATGAATCCCATGAAACCAACCTCTATCATTGCCCTGCTGTTGCTGTCACCGTTGGCCGCGCTGCACGGTGCTGATGGGCGGCCGTCAGCGGAGGCCGCAAGACCACACGTGCTGCGCAATGCCACAATCAAGCTGACGGTTTCGCCAGGCGGCTGCCTTGAGTCGGTCGAGAACATTCCCGCCGCGGAGACCTACACCTTCAATTCCGATGTGTTCACCGTGGACACGGATCTCGGGGTGTTTTCTAACAAAGAGGCAAGGCCGATCCGTGTGACTGTCGACGGGCAGCGGATTGAGTTTTGTTATGAGTTCCGTCCGGCTTCGGGTGCGGACAAGGTGGGTGTCAGTCTGATCTACACGCTGGGGCTGGAGAGCGCGTTTTTCCGCCGATGCCTGAAGATCACCAACCCCACCCCGTTGCGCCTGAAGAACCTGGTTCTCGCGAATACGGCTTTTGCCAAACCGGCCACCGACTGCGTTCACTACGTCACCTTCATCGCCGCGCCCACGGTGGAGTTCATCCGTTTTGACAAGGGCGGGCTTTTCACCGGCATCGAGAATCCGTATTTCAAGGCGGACCTATCAGAACAGGGGGTGGCGCTGGGTTTCAAGCCGGCCCTGATTTTGAAGCCCGGCGAGGGTTACACGAGCGAGCCGCAGTTCATGGGAGTTTGCACCAAGTCCGGGGTGATGATCGAGGACAGCGGCCGCGACTTCCGCTATAACTCGAACGCATCCGGCTACAAACCCCTCGACCGCCATGAAACGCGGGCGATGCGGGCCTTCGCCCTGGATTACCTGGCACCGGCGCAAACAAAATTCCTCAATATCAACTACCAGTTCTTTCACCCGCTGCCGCAAATGCCGCGCTCGGAGAATGACAAGGATTACTTCACCAAAACCATCGACACATTTGCCGCGATCGGCGGGGACATGATCATCTTCAAACCCCTGCATCCCTATTCGAAGCCCACTGCGGAAAGAGCGTTTTGGGATGTGGTGCCGGACGACGCCAATCACCCCGCCCGCCAGATCTGTGACTATGCCAAAAACAAAAACATTTCCTACGGCTTCTATATGGGCTGCGCCGCGCATGGCGGGGAAGGCGATGCCGCAGGTTTGAACTTCCGGCCCGACAAGCCGGAATGGAAAAAGAGCGATGACGCCGGCCGCCGCGCACCGGACAACTGCCTGGGCTGCGATGACTTCTACGAGTGGTGGTTCACCGTGCAGGATAACACCATCCAAAAATACAACCTGAGCAACTGGAGTTGGGATCCCAGCCTCGGCTCCGGCATGAATTGTTATGATGAAAGCCACGGGCATTTCGCCAACCAAGGCGGCTACAAGGGCTGGCGGCGCTGCATCGAACTGATGGCGCGCATGAAGGCGGCGAAACCTGGCCTGTTCATCCAGGGGTTCTACGGCACCAAGAACTTCGGCCTGTGGGGACTCAAGAACGTGGATCAACATGAGGTCTATAACGAGCAGGCCATGTGTGTCAGCACCCGCCACAACCAGATCAGCGATGACCGCCAGAATGCCGACGGCCTGCGCTTCCAGAACAACTGGAGCATGCGCTTCCGTTTTTCCCCGGCGGTCATGGGTCATGCACTAACACACCGGGTCAGTGAGGGCGGCTTCGACCCCGAGTTGGTCAAGGCCTGGGATTATGATGGCTGGCAATATGCCGTCATGTCGTCCTTGGCGGTGTCGGGCTCCATCATGCCGACAATCCTGCCCTATCAGACGGATCTGGTTCCGGGCTTGGCCGGATTCTATCAGAAATGGCAGCGCTGGGCCAAGGAGAACTTCGCGTATGTGAACTGCACTGAGCCCTTCGGCGAACAAGTCCAGCCCGGTGCGGTTGACGGTTATGCCCGCATCAAGGGCGAGCATGGCTTTGTCTTTTTGTTCAATGGCAATCCGCGGCCCTCCCGGATCACGTTTGAAGTCGGTGATGAGATCAACCTGCAGGCCAAGGGTGATTACCAGTTTGCGGAAATCTATCCGTCGGATAAGGAAATGCTGGTGCTGGATGACAACGGCAAGTCCGTCTTTGCCCTCGGTGAGATAGCGAGCATTACGGTCCCCGCCAACAGTTGTTACCTGCTGGAACTGAACAAAGTCACGCGGCAGGACAAGCCGGTCCTCGTCGGCAGGGTGGGGGAGGTCGAACTAACAGACGGACGGATGGCCGTCACCGGCATCACGGGCAAACCGGGAGCGGCGGCATCGATCCGCGTGCGCGTCGCCAAGCCGGAGGCGGTGCAAAGCGTCACCGTCAACGGCATCGCGCAGAAGTTCACCAGATCGGCGCGGGAAATCCACATCGATTTGCAGTTTGCGGGCGACCCCTATGTGCGTGCACTGGATGTCTGGACCCAGCCCGACGGCAAGCGCTTTGATTTTCCCAATCCAACGGCACCGCCCGAGTTCAAACTCACGACATCATTCATGGTCCATGCCGAAGTCAGGCAACTGCTGGAAAGGGCGAAACCGAAGAACTTCGGCGAGATGGATGCGAAGATTGCCGGTTGGCAGACACCTGATGGGAAACGAAACGCTTCCTACAGTTACCACAACTTCATCTGCGAGCGGCCGTCACGACTCTGGCTGATCATTCCATTTTTGACAGGCACTGGTGTCGAGGCGACGCTCAATGGCGGAAGGATTGATCCACTGGATTGGGACCGGCCTTCCAGCAGCGCATATGCCGACGTGACCGAGTTTGTTAGATATGGGGAGGCCAACACCCTTACGCTGACCCTCAAAGGCATGGGCCCCAACCAGTTCATGGGGCCGTTCCTCCTGTATCCTGAGGAAGCCGCCACGGACCGTGTGCTGCCCACGCCAGTTCTAACGGACAAGCCGCTCTGTTATACGCATTCACTGGCGCCCGCCCTGCAACCCCGCTACCGCAAGGACGGGGGGCCGAAGGTGGTCGAGACGAAGATGATGGACCATGTGACCTTGAGCGAAGCCGCCGAACTGCGGGTCAAGCTGGACCTGCCGCCGGAAAGGATCAGGCGGGTGATGTATTTCGATTCAGGGTTTACCTGGATGGGCCAACATGATCTCGGATACCATCAGGAGGCCCAATGCTGGACGGCCATGGTGGCTCCAGGCCCGCGGGCTGCCATCCAGGAAAACGATTTCATCTACGTCTGGGCGGAAGGTGCCGACGGCTTGCGCAGCGACTACCATCCGGTCAAGGTGGGTTGGGATTTCACAACGCAACCTCGCAACGGGAAGGCGGTTGCCGCCGCGCCCACCGCCGAGCCACCCAAGAAGGTTCCGGGCGCGATCGAAGGCGAGTCCCTGAGAGTGCAATCCAAGAGCAACGGCAGGGTCGAGCCGCAGGACATGGCGCAATACGGCAACCACTGGAGTGGCAATCGCCAGCTCGTCTGGTGGGGGGGATTGAACAAGGGCGACCAACTGGTTCTGGAAGTGCCGGTGGACAAGGCGGGCACCTATGAACTGGAACTGCACCTGTCCAAGGCCGAAGACTATGGCATCTTCAGCTTCCAACTCGACAATGGTCCCGCGAGCGCTGCCATGGATCTCTACAATCCGAAACTGCTAGGCCCGTCCATCGTCACACTCAACCCCCCCAAGCTGGCAACAGGCAATCATCACTTGTCCATCGTCTGCCACGGGAACAACCCCGCCTCTACCAATACCTTGATCGGATTGGATTGCGTGATCTGGAACCTACGGGAAAAGTAATCCTCAAACCCGAAAACAGAAGTTCATGATGGACATCGCGACGGAGGAGGAGCAGGAATGGATTGACGCGTTACTCGACTATTGCCGCCGGGTGGCCACGCGCTATGCGTTCGCATTGACCGAGTGCGGCGGGCATTCCACCTCCATCGGCGAGCCGGTCGCCGGACCGGACATGCTCTCGCCCAAACACTACCGGAAGTATCCGTGGAAACACGAGAGGATGATGGTGGATGAACTCAAGGCACACGGCGTGATCCTGCACAATCACATTTGCGGCAACACGCTGCCCATCGTGGACGATTTCATCGCTAACCAGGGTAGGCCCTCGTTCCTCAGGCCAACCCTGGGCTTTGAGACGCAGCCCCGTTGGGGCTGAAAACAGGGCGCTCATGCCGTCACCTCCTTGAGCATTTTCATGATGTCGTCTTCGAGGCGTTTGATGTCGATCTCGATGGTTTCTAACGGGCGCGGCGGCTCATAGCGGTAGAAGTGGCGGTTGAGCGGGATTTCGTAACCGACCTTGATCTTGGTGGTGTCGATCCACGCATCTGGAACGTGGGGCAGCACCTCGCGTTTGAAGTAGGCCTCAACGTTCTCCTTGAGCGGCACGGTCTCGGTGTCGCGCAGGTCGGCGTCGGGCTCGGGCTGGCCGTCCTTGTTGCGGCAGATTTCGGCGGTGTCGTCGCGTTCGCCGAGGGCGGCGAGCACGGCCTTGAGTTCCGGCGTGCTGAGGCGCATGTCGCGCTCGCGTTCGAGGGTGCGCAGTTCGGTGAGGAAGGCCTTACGGTCTTTGAAGGGTTATCCCTTGGTGGCCTTGCCGAAGGCGCGGAGCAGTTCGCGGATTTGCTCCTGCCGCTGCTGGCCAGCCTCGATCTCCTGCTGGCGGACGGCGGGGTCTTTCTTGGCGCTGGCGGCGAGGTTTTTGAAACCGCTCTCGTCCTCGAGCCGGACGATTCGTTCGGCGCTGGCCTGGAAGTTCAGCCACAGCGGGCGTTCGACGGTGATCTTGTGGTAGCCGAATGGTTTTGACGACGTGGTTGCGGGCGAGGTCTTTCTCCGGCGAGAGGAGGAGATTGACCATGAGCTTGATCGCCTCGCGCTGGGTGAAGTGCTCCCCGGCCTCCTCGTTGGATTGCTCCGCGCCGATTCGGATGAGTTCCTCGAAGACGTAAGCCATCTGGGCGTTGTCCACGCGGCCAGGCGACAGGTCGATGGCGGCGAACTTCTGGATGACGAGGAAGAGCAGGTCTTTCTCGGCCATTTTCGCGATCTGCGCGTCGAAGCCGAAACGTTGCATGATGTCGCGGACGTTGGGCGAGAAGCCGTTGAGATAGCTGTTGAGGTTAGGCGCGAGCTGGTTGGGATCATCGAGCAAGCCGTTGAGGCCGCTGCCAGCGGGGGGCTTGGGAGTGGGTCTCGGTGGACATTGAAATCGGGCGGGGAAAATCGGCAGGTGCGGCCGACGACAGAGCACGCCCGCACTTCCGTTACGCCCGCAGACCATGACTAAGCGGTGCTTGCCAAGTGGCCCAAGCGCTGCTTGATTGGTGGCTTGTGACGCCGCGCCTTCTCCTCTGGTTCTCAGCGCTCGCTTGCTTCGGCTTTGGTTGCGCGTGCTTCGTATCTGGCTATATCCGCGGCACCCTTTCAACGATGGCGAGATTCCCGGCACTCATGTTCCTGCTCGGCCTCCCGTTCGCAGGAGGTGCCGTGATGGCAGCCCCGCCATCGGAAATCACCACCGTCGCCGAAGTCCGGGCGCTCGGTGGATCGGGGGAATTCGTCGAGCATCCCGTCCGTCTTCGCGGCGTTGTCCTGCTGGAATTGGCTGTGGATCCAACCACGGGGTTGGATGCCTTCGTTTTCGCGGACGGCAGTGCCTCGATTTACGTCGCTGCGCAGCCCGGACGCTTTTCCGGATTGAAACGGGGCGATCTGCTGGAAGTCCGCGGGCTCGCGGCACGCGGCGATTTCGCTCCCATTGTGGTCGCCAGCGGAGTCACCGCTCAGGGTAAGGGCGAAATCCCGCCGCCTGCGGCCGTGACTTTCGACCAACTGGCCACGGGCCGTTTCGACGGGCAATATGTGGAAATTTCCGGCATTGTCAGAAGCTCCAGGGAGACCGGCTTGCCGGATTCCCGGGCGCTTGCCGAATTGTCCACCGGCGGCGGGCGACTGGTTTTGAACTCGCAGGATTCGCAGGCGGGGAGCTTGCCAGTGGATTCCGAAGTCAGGGTGACGGGAATCGTTTTCCAACAATTCAGCCGGACCGGTCAGGCGATTCATCCCTTCCTGACAGTGCCCTCTGGAGTTCCCATTGTCCTCACGCGGCCCCCTCCGGGCGATGTGCCCTTGCGGCCGATCGACCGCCTCATGGCGTTCTCCAGTGAGGGAGCGCTCGGGCACCGGGTGCGCATCCGCGGGGTGGTCACCCACCATCAGCCGGGAGAGTCGCTCTGGCTGGAGGAGGACGGCCATGGCATCCGGGTCCATCTGAATGACTCGGCCGCCTACACTGCCGGGGAGGCGGTGGAAGTCGCGGGTTTCGCCGTCCAGGGAAACTACTCACCGGAGATGGAGGATGTGTCGGTGCTTCGCCTGGCGCTTGCACCTCCCCCCAGACCTGCCGTTTTGAAAACCTCGGCGGAAGCGCTGGAGCATGATGGCGGATTGATCGCGCTGGAAGGAACGCTGCTCGAGAAAATGCGCGTGCCGCTGGGGTTCCGCTTGGTGCTCCGGGATGCCGAGCGGGATTATGTGGCTCATTTGCGGACGGATGGCAGGGCCCCGAGTCCGGCCTGGGTCATCGCCTCTCGGGTGCGAATCTCGGCCATTTGTAGCGTGTCCAAAATCCCTCCGAGCACCTTTCCCGGAACGGTGGCCCCCCGTGATTTCGAATTGATCCTGCGCTCGCCCGCAGACGTGCAGGTCATCCAAATGCCACCTTGGTGGAATGCCGAACGCAGGTTGTGGCTCTTGGCTGGCATCGTCGTCGCCCTCGTGCTGGCCATTATCGGCGTCGTCTGGAAGGCCCGCCGCAACCAGCGTCTATCCAGCGCCTCGCGCCGGCAAGCCGAGGCCGAGTTCGCCGCGATCCTGGCCGAGCGGAATCGCATCGCCCGCGAACTTCACGACACCTTGGCGCAGGGTCTTGGCGCCATTTCCCTTCACCTTGAATTGGTCACGGACCATGTGCCCTTGGGCACCAAGGCGGCACAGCATCTCGCCGAGGCGCGGCATCTAACACGCGAAAGCCTGACCGAGGCCCGCACCTCCATCTGGAACATGCGCTCGCAGGCCTTGGAAGCGGGGGATAGTTCCGACGCCATTGCCGGAGTGCTCGACCGGCTCACCGACCTCGAAGGCATTGAGGCCCATTTTTCCGTCGCGGGCGAACCCTTCCGGTTGCCGCCCGTCACCGAAAACAACTTGCTCCGCATCGCCCAGGAGGCGATCACCAATGCGGTCAAACATGCCCGAGCCACCCGCATCGAGGTCCGCCTCGTTTTCGCCCGCGATGCGATCCGCCTCGTGGTGAGCGACAACGGTTGCGGGATTGACGCGTCCGTGCCGCCGCCGGTCGGTTCCCACTTCGGGTTGGTGGGCATGCGGGAGCGGGCGGCCGAAACGCACGGCACCCTCACGATTGAGAGTGACCATGGCAAGGGAACCGTGGTTTCCTTCGCTTTTCCCGTGTCTGCCGCCGCTCACAACCACTCCTGAAACCTGAACCTGTCATGCCGATCCGCATTCTCATCGTTGACGATCACCCGGCTCTCAGGGCCGGGCTCAACGCCTTGTTGTCCAACGAAGAGGACATGGAGGTCATCGCGGAAGCCGCCACCGGGGATGAGGGGGTCGCGATGTTCCTGCGGCACCGGCCGGACATTGTGTTGATGGACCTGCGCCTGCCGGGGCTCGGCGGAGTGGACGCGATCCTCGCCATCCGGGCGAAGGATCCCGCGGCCCGGATCATCGTCAACACGACCTATGATGCCGACGAGGACATTTATCGCGCCCTCCAATCCGGCGCCAGTTCCTACCTGCTGAAGGACATGTTCAAGGAGGAGATTTTCGCGGCCATCCGCTCGGTTCATGCCGGACACGCGGTGCTGCCGTCGCAGGTTGCCCAACGGCTCAGCGAGCGACTCCGGCGCCCGGAACTCACGTCCCGCGAGCTGGCCGTGCTGGAGTTGCTGACCAAGGGTCGCAGCAACAAGGAGATCGCCGATGACCTCGCCATCAGCGAGGATACGGTCAAGTTCCGCCTCAAGGGCCTGTTCTCAAAGCTCGGCGTCCCGGACCGCACCGCCGCCGTCGTCAGCGCCGTCCGCCACGGCATCGTGCATCTGGAGTGAACGGATGATCCTGAAGTCGGGAATAGAAACCGCGGATAACGCGGATAGCGCTGATTTTTGGAGAGTTGCGAAATATGTGTTAGTCAACCCAATAGGTTAGTTAGGGCGGCGTATATATCACTTGCGCTCCGGGAACAGGTGGCAAGTATGCAAGTTCATTCAACGCGGTCCCGCCCGCTGCGCCCGCCCCGATGAATGAAACCGGATTTGAGATCGTGCTGGAATCGCCATCCACCAAAATCGATGCGGGTGCTCCCATCAGTTACAACTGATACTCCCGTGGGCGAGGTCATCTCGAAAACGCTCTCCCGCGATGGCAAGCGCATTTTTCTAACCGCCCGAATCCGCGATGCGCACAGCAATCTGGTGAAAAGCAACTCGGTATTCTGGGAAGCGGCAACCGTAGAGGCCAAGGTGGGCATTTTCAAGGTCGAGATCGACACGCCCTCGGTGACGGCCCCCGCCGGCCGCGTTGCCTTCCATACGCCCGATGGAGGAGGCGGTCCGGTAAAGGCGGGCACGGTTTTCACCTTGTTGACAAAGCCCCAGTCAGCAACTCCCGTCCCGAAAGCCAAATCCGCCGGCGCTATCAGTTCTTGGTTTTCAGTTACAGGAGCAGCCATCAGGCAGGCGTGTGGTCGGAAAAGATCGTGCCTTCTCACCACCCAGACTGTAGCTGGCGCTTGAGTGGAAAACGCGCAACCCCATCCGGTGAAGTGATTCCGAGATTCCGCTAGGTAGCTTGAAGAATTCGCCGCCTGCTACCTCAAACAACCCTAGGGTAACGAAGCAGGCTGCCCGCCAGGGTCTCGCTCGGCTTCTCGCCGAATAACGTGCGGTAGTCGTTGGCAAAGTGGCCCATGTGCCAAAAGCCCCATTTAAACGCCAACTGCTTGACGGTTCCCGGAGTGGGGGCGGCTTCTCGCAGGTCGCGCCGGATGCCGTGGAGACGTTGATGGCGGATAAATGCCGTTGGCTTAAGGTCTAGCAAATCGCGGAACAGCACTTCAACCCCCCGCCGGGATAGATTCAGTTCACTGCAAAGATCGTCGAGTTGGATCGGTTGCCGGGCGTGCTCGGCGATGAAATCGCGCCCCTGGCGTAGCCGCCGCAAGCGGCCTGCCGTGCGCCGGGTGGGAGGCGGAACTAGGTCGCCGCAGCCCTGGCGCAAGCCGGCGAGGAATAGTTCCAGCAGTTGGTGCTCGACCTGTTGGCGGGCCAGCAAACTGGTCAACGGTGCCGCCGGATCCCGAATTCCGGCAAGCACCTGTGACAGCACCCATCGGAGCTGGGTTTGCTCCGCCAGCCCGATGCGCATGCCGGCACCCTGCTTGAGGATTCCAGCCGGGATGTTCGGGAAATGTCGTTCAAGCGCGGCATGGAAGGTCGCTTCGGGCACGGTGAGCGTCGCGTTCGCGTAGCCTTCGGGCGTGAACGCGTCCAGCGTGCCGCCGGGGGGAAAAAAGCCCATGTATCCAGCCGTGTGGCGGGCCGCAAAATTGAATGAGTATCCCTCGCTCGGACAGTCCAGGACGAACACTAGCGTGAAACAGTCCCGCGGCATGGTGCCGGTGAACAGCATGGCCGGCCCCAACGCGGCGAATTCCAGACGCACCTGCGGACACAGCACGCGGGCAATCATGCTTGGCGCGGGGCGGGCACTGAGCTGGCAGACCGAGAAGTTCGCATGCTTGACCGCGTCGGCGAGCGCCTCGGGATCAAGCACCTGCAACCAAGCGACTGGCATCATTGGATCGTCCACAGCCGCAATATTGGCGTCGCGCCCGCCGTCGGCAAGAAGATTCGGTGCGCTTTTGGGATGCGGATTTCACTTGTGGACAGGATTCCATGGTGCTTTATTCACGCTCCGAAAGCGCTAGCTCCAGTCGGCCCATGATCATTGGGGCGAGCGTTGGTTGCCAACCCTCCCATCATTCCAACCTCCTGAACTATGAAATTCGTCTCACTGCCATCCTTCTTCGCCACCCTCCTGTTGGTGGCCAACGTTCCCGCCGTCCAAGCCCAGTCAAGCGGTAAGGAAACCATCCTCCAACCGGGCCCGCGCCCCGCCGCCGCCGCCGAGAACGAGTGGCGCTTCTCGATCACCCCCTATCTCTGGTTGCCCTCCGTCAATCTCGACGTTTCAATGCCGGACGTGATGATCGGCAATCGCACGTTTGGCGGCGATTTCACCCTCGATCAATCGTGGACGGACACCCTGAGTGATTTCAGCAGCGATTACTACGTCCTGTCGCTCGCTGGCCGCTTTGAGGCCTGGAAAGGCTGCTGGGGCGGCTTCATCGATGGCTACTGGATCTTCGGAAAATCCACCGTCACCGGCAGTGATTCCAAAATGCTGCTGCGCGACCGCGTCGAAGTCACCACCTCGTCCACCATCACCGACAAGTTTGGCACCGGCCAAGTCAACTTCGGCCCGCAGTATCTTCTCGGCACCGCTCCGTTGACCGCTGCCTCCAGCGTTGACTTCGTCCTTTACGGCGGCGGCCGGGTGAATTGGATCAGCAACGATATCGATGCCACCCTCAACGTGGCGGCTTCCGCCAACGCCGGCGCGGCGACCTCGCAGCTCAACTTCAGCAAGGACGACAGCCGGGTTTTCATCGAACCGATGATTGGCTTGAAGACCATTTGGACGCTGGGTGGAAACTGCATCGCCACCCTGCGCGGCGATGTCGGCGGTTTCGGCTTGGCGGCAAACGACAACTGGGATTGCGACCTGGAAGCCTCGCTCGGGTGGCAATTCAACGACAGCGTCCTACTGAGCCTCGGCTACCGGGCCCGCGGCCAATGGGAAGACAATTCCAGCAGTGACACCACCGCCGAGGGCTGGTTCTTTGGTCCCGAAGTGGGCCTGACCTGGCAGTTCTGACATTTCGTCACACCGGGGCAGGCTGGTGGAGGGGATGCGGTGAACGCCGCCGCGTGGTTCCCCTTTCCGCCGCGCCCGGTCCAAGCTCCATTCATTTCCATGATCCACTCCAAACACCCCCATCCCATGTTCAAGCTACCGTTACTTGCCATCGCCACCGCACTCCTGGTTTCCAGTTGTGCCACCCGTTATGCCACTCTGCCAGCCGATTCGGGCCCGACCCCGGACCCGGATGTCCTGCTCAAGGCCATGTCCACCCGCCTGGCATCCGCCAAACAATATCGCTTCACGGCAGCCAACACGATTCCCAAGGAAGTGGCGGAGGCACAGCACCAGCAACCGAAAAATGACGTGGCTGTGGTGGTGGCCAGGCCCGACAAGCTCGATGTCAAGATCAGCCACCAGGGTGCTGTCGCCCGCGAAATGATTTACGACGGGAACACCTTCACGGTGGTGGATGGCATCAACAACTTCTACTCCAAGGCGGCGCACCAGGGCACCTTGGACACCGCGGTGGCCCAGATGACGAAGATCTACGGCTTCCAGCCGCCACTCGCCGAGTTCCTCCTCAGTGATCCCTATCGCGACATCAAACACCGCGTGGCGGCCATCACCTATCTTGGCAAGGGCGAGGTCCGCGAGGGCGGCAAGACCGTCCTATGTCACCGGATCGGCCTGGCCGGCCGACTCGCTGATGCCGAACTCTGGCTCGGCACCGCCGACAACCTGCCGCGCCGCCTGAAGGCCACCCGCAGCAATTCCGCGGGCAGAGATCTCCTCGTGGATGTGGACTTCCTCTCCTGGGATTTGAACCCGCAAGTGAGCGGCTCCGCATTCCGCCATCAAGCGCCCGCCGGGGCCGTGGAAATTCCGATGATTACCGTCGCCGAGGCCAGCGCCGCACCCAACTGAGATTCCAATCTTCAATCCATCATTACATCATGAAAACTAATCAAATGCTCTGCAATCAATCAAAATTCGGGACCGCAACCCTGACGGCCCTCGCCCTTGGAATCATCCTCTGCCTGACCACTGGCGGCGCGCTAGCCAGGGGCGTCGGCGCGGGCGGCGTCGGCGCGGGTCCCAGACCCGGTGCTGGCGTTGGTGGCGTCGGAGCGGGCGCCGCCCGGGCTGCCACTCCTGCCGGAGTCGGCCATGTGGGTGGTGTGGGAGTCGCCGGCGTCGGCGCGGGAGCCCGTGGCGTGGGCGTCGCGCCAGGGGTTGGCGTCGGTGCCCCAGGGGTTGGGGCACTGCCTGCTGGTTACCACGCCGCCGTGCCCGTCGGCTACGCCACAGTGGCCCACGCGGGCTACACCTGCCGCTATGTGGGTGGTGTTTATTACCGGGCCGCCACCTATCAGGGTCAGACGGTGTGGGTGGTCGTGAAGTAAGGCAATTGCCGAGCACCAACCAGGCCGGGCATCCCTGACTGGGGTGTTCAAAACTCCGGAAAAACCGGGACCATATCTCCCTCGGAAGCCAAGGTGCAATTTCAATGCCAATGCGAATGCATTTGCAGTGCGGATTGATGGCTTGAGAATCTGATGGACTATTTCCGGTCCGGGCACATCCGGTGGTTGAAACCCTGTGCTCCTTCATCATGGGTTATTCCCGGTTGGATCGTGGGCCGGGTTTCGCATGAAGATCCGCATGTTAGCATGGAATGTATTTGGTAAAATGATGAGGGGTGAAATGATGAAGAACTGGAATCGGGCTTCCGCTCTCGGGAGTTCTGATCTTTTCTTCCATCATTTTGCCCTTCATCATTTTACCTAATTTCTGAATGATCAGACTTCTAACGCCATGTATATTTGTTTACGGCTCCTAAGAAGTTTTTTCCACGGATCGCACGGCTTACCACGGATAAGAAATGAGCGATTGGGTGCCAGTGGCAGGCTGCCAGAGGAGCGGCTTGACCACCATTCGGAAGCAATCTTATCCGTGCAATCCGTGGTGAAAAATCTTGCCGCAGGAGCCACCTCCGGGGTACCTGGTCTTGCGGGTGGCAGCAGTGCCGCTGCGGTGTCATGTCTTGCTCTTACTTGATCATTGAATGTTGGAATCTGTCTCTTCAAGCGCCAACGATCCTGCCTTCCCGCTTCCCATGAGTTAGGCCCAGGTAGCCGCAGTTTGGTTCTTCTCATTGGAAATGTCGCAACTCCCTGCTTCCCGTCGGCCTGCCGGTTCGCTAGCCTCCGCTCACGCCCATGGCCGCCGAATCCAGACCCCTCTTTCACCCGGAAGTCGTCCGCCGGCAGCTCCGGAACTTCGTGCTGCCGGCGTCCGTGGCGGACTCCCGGCCCCGCTTGCAACATTGGGCGGATCTCATCAGCTCCGGGCAGGCCGACCAACTCAAGGAAACCGATCTGCTGCCGGATTTCCTCACCGACATTTTCTGCACCCTCCTCGGCTACACCCGTCCCGCCGAATCGCCCGACTGCTACACCTTGTCGCGTGAAACCAAGGTGGTGGTGGACGGCCAGCAGGCCGATGCCGTGCTCGGCCGGTTCCGGCCGGACCAGCGGGAATACCTCGTGGCCCTAGAGGGCAAGGGGACGCGCGATCCGCTCGAAATCCCCTTCGGCGGCCGGAAGATGTCCGCCGTGGATCAATGCTACCGCTACGCCATCAATCTCCCGTGCGACTGGCTCATCGTCACCTCCATGCGGGAGACGCGGCTCTATCACAAGGGCTCGAACCAACAAACCTACGAGCGCTTCGACACCGTCCGGCTGGCCGGCGATGCCGGCTTGCTCAAACGTTTCGTCTTCCTGCTCGGCGCCGCCCGGGTGGTGCCGGACTCCGGCGAGTGCCATTTCAAGGATCTGTTCAACCAATCCGAGACCGTCGGGCGCGAGATCACCCGCAAGTTTTACACCTTTTACGCGGACTTGCGGCAAGCCGTCTTCGCCCGCCTCCGCTCGGAGAACCCCGCCGTTCTCCCGCAGGAAATCCTCCGCTGCTCGCAGAAACTGCTCGACCGCATCCTGTTTTGCGCGTTCTGCGAGGACCGCGGCCTGCTCCCGCCGGAAACCGTGCGCGGTGCCTTCGGCCACCGCGATCCCTACAACCCCAAGCCCATTTGGGACAACTTCCGCGGCCTGTTCCACTCGGTCGATAAAGGCAACAGCGGCCTGAAAATCCCCGCCTACAACGGCGGCCTCTTCGCCCATGACGAGGGGCTCGATACCCTGCGAGTCCCGGACGATGTCTGCGCCCTGTTCCGCGACCTCGCCGCCCACGACTTCCGCCCCGCCCGCGAAGTGGTGGAGGCGGACGAGACCCGGGAAATCCGCTCCGTCATCGATGTGGAAATCCTCGGCCACATCTTCGAGCAATCCATCACCGACCTCGAACGCATCCGCCAGGATCTCGAAAGCGGGAGCCTGCCCGCCACGGACAAGGACGCCAAGACCCGACGGAAAGAGGAAGGCGCCTTCTACACCCCGGCCTTCATCACCCGCTACATCGTCGAGCAAACGCTCGGCGCCGTGCTCGCCGCCCGCTTCGAGACCCTGCGGCAGGCCGAGGAAGCCGCCGCCGCCGCCACCGTCCGCAAGCTGCTCGCCGATCCAAATGCCTACGACCCCGACACCCTCACCGAACCCCAGCGCAAGGCCCTCATCCGGTTTTGGGAAGCCTGGCAGGAAGTTCTCAAATGCCTCCGCATCCTCGATCCCGCCTGCGGCAGCGGGGCCTTCCTCATCGAGACCTTCGACCAACTCCACGCCGTTTACGAAATCTCCAACGCCCGCCTCGAAGAACTGCGCGGCGAGCGCACCCTCTTCGATCCCGACCGCCAGATCCTCCAGCACAACCTGTACGGCGTGGACCTCAACGCCGAGGCCATCCAGATCTGCCAGCTCAGCCTCTGGATCAAGACCGCCGCCCACGGCAAGGCCCTCACCAGTCTCGACCACTGCATCCGCGAGGGCAACAGCGTCGTCAGCGACCCCGCCGTCCACCCCAAGGCCTTCGATTGGCAAGCCGCGTTCCCCGAAGTCTTCGCCCAGGGCGGCTTCGATGTCGTCGTGGGCAATCCGCCGTATGTCCGCCAGGAACTCCTCACGCCCTACAAGCCGTGGCTGGCAGCGAACTATCAATGCTACCACGGCATGGCGGACCTCTACGTCTATTTCTACGAACTCGGCCTGCGAGTCTTGAAGCCGGGCGGCTTGCTGTCCTACATCGTCACCAACAAGTGGATGAAGGCGGGCTATGGCGAGCCGCTCCGCCGTTTCTTCAGCGAAAAATCGTGGATCAAGTCCGTGGTCGATTTCGGCCACGCCAAGCAGATCTTCGAAGACGCCGACGTGTTTCCCTGCATCATCGTCGCCGGGAAACCGACCAGTGACAAGAAGCCGAAAACCGCCCGGCTTTGCACCATCCCACGCGAACAACTCCGCATTGATGACCTCAGCGTGCAGATCGAAAGAGAGGGGGCGGAGATGGAGGTCGGGCAGCTCGGAGTGGAGAGTTGGCAGTTGGAGCCTGCGGAAGTGACGGCGCTTCTGAGCAAGGTGAGGCAAACGGGCAAGCCTCTCAAAGATTTCGCAGGTGTTAAGCCGCTTCGTGGAATCGTCACGGGATGCAACGAGGCGTTCTTGATCGACTCGAAGACACGGGACGAACTCGTTCGTGTTGATCCAAAGAGCGCTGAGATTGTTCATCCCTACCTCCGTGGTCAGGATGTAAACCGATGGCAATCCGAATGGGAGAAAACCTGGATCATCTTCACCCGACGCGGTATCGAAATTGATGCCTATCCGGTGGTAAAAGCACACTTGAACCAGTTCCGCTCACAGCTTGAACCAAAGCCTGATGACTGGACCGGGGCCGATTGGCCGGGACGAAAAGGTGGTTCGTACAAGTGGTTCGAAATTCAGGACTCGATTGATTACTGGCAGCAGTTCGATCGCCCAAAGATCAGCTATCAGGAGATCCAATTCCATCCATCCTATGCACTGGATACCCAAGGCCTCTATGGCAACAACAAGACATTCTTCATCACCAGTGATGATCTTTACCTGCTTGCGGTGCTGAACTCGCCTCTGATGTGGTGGCACAATTGGCGCTTCCTTCCGCACATGAAGGACGAAGCACTGTCGCCGCTGGGCCGTCTTATGGAGTCCCTGCCGATTGCCGAACCGACGAGCGCCATTCGCGAAGCCGCAGAAGCCGGCGTCCGCCGTCTGATCGAGATCACCGCATTGCAGCAACAGACCCACGGCACGCTTCTCGACTGGCTGCGCGTGGAATACGCCATCGAGAAGCCGACCACCAAACTCCAGAACCTCACCGCCCTCGACTCCGACAACTTCATTGCCGAAGTGAAGCACATCCGTGGCAGGAAACTCCCGCTCACCGCCGCCGGGCTGCAAGCGCTCCGCGAGGAATACGCCCGCACCATCGAACCCGCCCGCGCCCGCGCCGCCGCAGCCCTGAACCTGGAATGCGAACTCAGCGACCTCGTCAACCAAGCCTACGGCCTCACCCCCGCCGAGATCGCCCTCCTGTGGGCCACCGCCCCGCCCCGCATGCCGATCTCAAAGCCATAATTTCAGCCCCCCTCTGGAAAATTTCTCAACATTTTTCTTGTGCTGTTCTGATGAACTGCTATCGTGTCCCCCATGTTCAAGCCAGCGCACCCCGCACCGGTCGATTCCGCCGCGACTCCGGCCCGGCTGAATTTCCTCCGCCGCCTTGAATCCCTCGCCATCCGCCCCGCCGCCCGCGACTACTACGTCCGCTGGGCCGAGGCCTGGATCAACCCGCCAAATGGATTGATGAGTGATGATTGTTGAATTTTGATTTCAGGAGTGACTGAAAGGCGAATTCTTCATCTTCCATTCAAACCTCAAAAATCAACACTCAGCACTCATCAATCTCCTTCCAACCGCCGACACCACCACCTCCTATTTCGCTGCCCTCGGCCGCTCCACCCACCTTGCCGACTGGCAATTCCGCCAGGCCGTGGACACGTCGGACGCGTCGGACATGTCGGACATGTCGGACATGTCGGACATGTCGGACTTGTCGGACTTGTCGGACTTGTCGGACGCGTCGGACGC
>JAPLUI010000277.1 GCA_026397725.1 Verrucomicrobiota bacterium
GGCACCAGCGTGCTCTCGACCTGGCGGGTCAGCACCACGCTGGCCCCCGGCTTTGTCACCCTCCAGGCCCGCGCCACCGCGCCGTAGGATCGTGGCGCATGAGTGAATTGTAGCGGCGCTCTGTGAGCGTCGTTGCCAATGTTCCGCGCGAAGCTCCATCACGGCTCAGCGCGACCTCCGCCCATGACCGCGCCTTGGCAGCGACGGTCACAGACCGCCGCTACAACGCTCCCCATCGGCCCATCTTGGCATAACGCCACCCTCGACAGCAGCGGCACCAGCGTGCTCTCGACCTGGCGGGTCAGCACCACGCTGGCCCCCGGCTTTGTCACCCTCCAGGCCCGCGCCACCGCGCCGTAGGATCGTGGCGCATGAGTGAATTGTAGCGGCGCTCTGTGAGCGTCGTTGCCAAGCGTCGTTGCCAATGGTCCGCGCGAAGCGCCATCACGGCTCACCGCGACCTCCGCCCATGACCGCGCCTTGGCAGCGACGGTCACAGACCGCCGCTACAACGCTCCTCATCGGCCCATCTTGGCAAAACGCCACCCTCGACGGCGGCGGCAGCATGTCGCCTCGCCGACAGCCGGCAAACATGTCGGCGCCCCTCACTGCCTGGCAACCGGTCGAAATTCACTTGTTAGAAGATTTTCACTCTTGAGGCTTGGCATTGGGTTGCCAGGGTTTACAAAGGATGCGTGTTCAGCGCCAGCCAACTCACCACCGAGCAAACCGCCGCCCTCTCCAAGTGGGCCAGCGAGGGAGCGACCATGTCCGACCTGCAACGCCGCCTCAAGGAGGACTTCGGCATTGGCATCACCTACATGGATACCCGGATGCTGGTTCTTGACCTCGGACTCGAACTCCAGGAGGCCCCCAAGCCCGAGGCCGCCAAAGCGGAACCCGCCAAAGTCCCGGTGCCGACTGGCAAGGTGAACGTGACCATGGATCACCTGGCACTTCCCGGCGCGCTGGTGAGTGGACGCGTCACCTTCAGCGACGGCGAAACGGGCGTTTGGATGCTCGATCAAAACGGCAGACCCGGCCTGGACCCCGACTCTGCGGATTACCGCCCAACCCAGGAAGACCTCATCGAATTCCAGAAGCAGTTGCGGGCGTTGATTCAAGCGAGCGGGCTGTAGGGTGCGTCATTTCTTCTTGGGTGGGATTTCGAGCGGCGCGAGGTCCTTGTAGGTGGAGATGCGGGGCCGCCCGGACGCGGGGTCCACGAAGGCGAAGATCAGATAGCGCATGCCGGGGACGAAGCGCAACATGCTCTCGCTGGCGGTGCGCCAGGAGTCATCTTGCTGGAATTGGAAAATCACCGGGGCCATGTTGAAGGCATCGCGTTGTTTCGGCATGGCGAAGCCGTGGAATTTACCGGACTGGAGCATGATCTTGTCCTCGCCGATGAGAAAGCGGATGTCCTTGGTGTAGAAGTTAGCGACGAAGGCTCCGCCGTTGGGGAAGTTCTTGGCAGTGTCTTCGATCACGAAGACCCGCCACGGCAGGACGTTGGGAAGCTTTTCCGCAGGAACGAAAACCAGGATGACGGTGGCGACGCCTGCCGGAATCCTGGCGGTGGCAACGGGCTTGCGATCCTCCGCCGCGAGGAAGGTGATGGCATCCGCCTTGGCGAAGCAGATGGTTACCGGTGAGAATGAATCGGCCGGAATTTTGCAGGTGACCTCGATCCCCTTGTCGAAGACGTTGAGCAGCGGCGGCGGCGGCTCGACACCATCGAAACAAAGGAACCGGCAAGTGACCTTGCGGCCATCCTGGGCGTGGCTGAAGGCGGGACACAGGAGCAACAGACAGAAACAAAGGATGCGCATGGGGAAAGCGGAATGAAGCCTGCCGGTAGGGCTCATATTTCGTTGGGATTGAGCCAGCGGAGGGAGGTGATGATGAAGCGCCGGCCGAAGGTCTTGTTGGACTGGCTCTTGAGGTCTGTGATGGCGATCTCAACCGCGTCGGCGGGATCGACCCATTCGGCGAAGCGCTGCACGACCGCCTCACAGGTGGCGCTCGCCAGGATCTTGCCGGAGGCATCGCGGGCCTCCCCGTAACCGCGGATGGTGAAGGTGTCCGAGCGCGGCGTGGCAGCGTTGCCCAACACGTTGAGCACGTCCGCCTGGGTGAGAAAGCCGGGAGCCCCTTGATAGCTCGGGCCGGCCCCGGCGGCGGCATTCACATACTTGTAGTTCTTCACTTTGTCAGGGAGAATCTCGAAACCCGCGTTGGCGGCATCGGCCAGGCCCTTGTTGAGATTGGAATCATCAATCGCCTGTTGGAGGGCGCCGCGCTGGGCGGTATCCCCGGTACCAAGGCGGCGGTTGACGAATTCCGCCATCGAGAGGAACGGGCCGCGGAGCCGGACCTGCTTGACGATGTTTTCCGCGAGCGCCTGCAACTGGTAGTCCGAATACTCGCGCGGGCCGAGCCAATAGCCGTCCTTGAGATCTTGAGATCGGCGCCGTCCGCTGCGGACGTGGACACCGGCAGCCGGAAGCGGCTGAGGCGGGCCTCCTCCTTCCCCACAATTTTCAGGTCGCTGAGCTTGGAGCCGGGAGTGACGCCGACGGCACCCTTGTTGAGTTGGTTGAAGAGCGATTGCGTATCGTGGATGGAAGCCAGCATCGCCTTCCAGGCCAGGACGGAGGTCGAATTGATGTTGAACGGACCCGCCATCAATTGCCATGGGGCGACCCGGCTGTAGGCGTCGGCCTTGGCAACCTCGGCGGTAAAGGCCGCCGCGGTCTTGCCGTTAGGGGGGCGGAAAACCAAGCGCGGGTCGTCGAGCGGCACCCCGCCCGTTAGACCCGCGAAGCCCTTGGCGAGGGCCTCGGTCGTTTTGGCAGGGCTGCCGAAGGGCCCGATCTGGGCGGCCAGGCCGGAGAAGTAATAGTTATCGTAGAGCGCGAGGTTGAGCAGGAACGAGTGATCGACGTAATTGCCGCTGGCCTTGGTTTCAGACAGTTTGGCGGTCGCGATGAGCGGGTGCGCCCAGGAATTGCCGATCGGCTGGGCGAAGCGCGGCAGGAAGACCGAGGACCCGCCGGGATTGGCCCCGTTGAGGTTGGCGAAGCTCTGGATCGGCGCAAGCGGAATGTCGTATTGGCCACCGAATTTGGTGCCGTTGAACGGGGTGTGGCCGGAGACGAAATTGCCGCGGTCCATCAGGTCCACCTGCACCAGATTGGAGGAGCCGGTGGCTTTCGTGAGCGCTTGGAAGTCGATCTCGTGAGAATGGTTGGCGGAGTGATCGGTGACGACCTTCTGCGACGAGGCGCCGATATTGGCATGGGCGAAGCACCACGGCTTGGTGGCAAGGCGGCCGTCCACGTTGCTGGCATCCCGTCCGCCGGAAGTGGCTTTGGCCTGCGCGCTGATGAGGCAGAAGGGCCTTGCGTTCTTGCGATCCTTGATCGCCACCTTCTGGTGGTCAAACATCTCCATGGTGCCGATGTCTCCAGTCGCGGGATAGCGCAGGGTGCCGTCGTCCTTGCCGAACACGAACTTCCGCAGCCCGGTGGCGGTTTCGTAGTCGAACTCAATGGCATTGACGACCGTGGTGGCGGCGGAGGCCGTCGCGGAGGCCGCGATCTGGACAATGAACTTGTTGTTGCTGAGCGGCATACTCTGCGGGGCAAAGACGATGTAGAGTCGGTCATCCGGCGCCATTCCAATGCATCCCGCCCAGCGTCCCTCCTCCTTGTCGGGTCCGCCGATGCGCATGGGGGCTGGGTTCCACCAGTCGAGGACGAAGCCGAGGCCATCGCCGCGCCAACCGGGGATGGCCACGATGTTCTGGGTGAAGTTCGTGGCGGCATCCTTGCTATCAAAGTCCCAGTAGATCCGGTTGCCGCGTTGTTCGTCCCACCAGGTGTGGTTGGGGTCGAGGTATGGCGAAAACGTTTTCACCTCACCGGGCAGCAGGCGGACCGGTGCCGTCAGGTCCGGCGTCCCGCCGCTGGATTTGGTCCTCAATTTCATCCCGAAGCGCTTGTTGACAAGCCCCAGTTCGTTGTCGGTGTAAAACATTTGGTCGAGCGGGGCGAGCCCGGTGTTTTGGGCAATGCCGTTGCGATAGATCGTGGCGGAGAAGGGAACATTGACAAATTCGACGCCCAGGTTGTAGCACTCGATGGCCACATTGTACGGGTTGTGCAGCGTCACGATCGGGGTGTACTGCAAGTCCAGCTCGTATTTGTATTTCGTGCCGCGGAAGTAGTCACCTTGGGGGCCATGCAATTGAACCGCGTCGGTAACGGGAGTGCCCAAAGGGTATTCGTAGATGTCATTGACCACCAGGGCAAAGAGCACTTGGACTTTCGCAATCGCCGGCATGAGCACCACCCCGACCGGCGGCGTGCGGTTGATCGTCGCCACCGGCGGCGAACCCACCTCGGTGGCTGCCACCCAGTTGGCCGGCCACTGCGCCTTGAGCAAGGGCACGCCAGACGCGCTGGTGATCTTGTCGCGATAGAGGCGGCAGAACTGATGCAGGGATTCCCAGCGCGGGTCGGAAGGGACGGCGGACGGATTCATGCCCAGGCGCGAGGCGTACACGCCTTTGCCCGTATAGCCAGCGGGCAGGGCGCTGGCATTCGTCAGCAGATGGAAGTCCTGCTTGAAGCCGCCGTGGGCGGTGTCGGTGAACAGGCCGACGGACTGGGTGGTGACGTCATGGGTGAGGGGCCGCAGGGCCTCGCGGGTGTCCTTGGCAAGGGTCTCCGCCGCCAAGGCGAAATTGAGGCGGGTGATACCTTTTTCGAGTGCGACGGACTCCGGTGCCTGCTGTTCGAAGAACTTGCGTTCGAGCCCGGCGAGTCCGTCGATGAACTCCACGCCGGGGCGCTCGCCCGCGCCGAGTTCCGCGGTCTTCGCGCCGACGGAGACGGCATCATCGGCATAGTGGGTGTTGACCCGGGCCTTGAGGCCCTCGTCGAGCACGGCCCAGGCCATGGCCCCGGGCGAGGCGGCCCCGGGCGAGGAGGCGAGCGGAACTTTGGCGGCGGTGACCAGGCCCTTGGCCAGGGCCTGGTCACCCAAGGTGCCTTTCCCCCAGAGGGTCACCGGGGAAATCATGGGCACACTGGCGAAGGCGGACAGGCGGGACGCTTCGATGTCGGGGCTGGAGACCAGCCATGCACTGAACTTGGCAGCCTTGGCGGCCGCTTCGTAGTCCGTCGGTTTCGGAGGCACGGTGGCCTTGATTTCCAACGATTCCCAGACCCCCGTGAGCTGCGGGTTGGCGGTCGTTTCGTCGAGGATGTCGGCCCGTGCGGTGACGCGCTGGTCCGGGCCGGCGCTGCGCTGGAGTTCGCCGATCGCCAGCATCAGTGCCAGGCGGGCATTGGCCCGTGCGCTCGCCATGGCCTTGCCCTGGCTCGAGGCTCGCAGCGTGACGCCCGACAGCGTCAGCAATCCGACCGCGAGGAGCGTGAGAAGAACCATCAGTGAGAGTACGATGACCAGCGCAAAGCCGTTGCCAGACCTGACGCGGGGGCAGTTACAACATGGTTTGTGATTCGTTTTCATCGGCGGCAGGATGATTCGGCTGCGGCCTCCGCGTCTCGTCGGCTTGGTGGCAAACCAAACCGCCGACGGGACGACTTGAGCAAAGCTCGAAATCCGGCGGAAACGTAGCCCGCCGCACCAATCTTGGCAAGACCATTTTCGCAAATATTTTGTACCTATTTTGTAATTTATTTCACGACTGCTGGAAATCCGATTTTTCGACTCGCTAGGGTTCGGCCCGGAGCGTAACCGAGGGTGAATTCCGGCGGGCCGGAGTTCATACTTCGTTCGGATTGAGCCAACGGAGGGAAGTGATGAGGAAGCGCCGTCCGAAGTTTTTGTTAGACCGGCTCTTGAGGTCGGCGATGGCGATTTCGACCTCGTCGGCGGGATCGACCCATTCGGCGAAGCGCTGCACGACTGCCTCACAAGTGGCGCTCGCCAGGATCTTGCCGGAGGCATCGCGGGCCTCCCCGTAACCGCGGATGGTGAAGGTGTCCGAGCGCGGCGTGGCGGCGTTGCCCAACACATTGAGGACGTCGGCCTGGGTGAGAAAGCCGGGGGCTCCTTGATAGCTCGCGCCGGCCCCGGCGGCGGCATTCACATACTTGTAGTCCTTCACTTTGTCGGCGAGGATCTCGAAACCCGCGTTGGCGGCGGCGGCCAGGCCCTTGTTGAGATTGGAATCATCAATCGCCTGTTGGAGGGCGCCGCGCTGGGAGGTATCGCCGGAACCAAGGCGGCGGTTGACGAATTCCGCCATCGAGAGGAACGGGCCGCGGAGCCGGACCTGCTTGACGATGTTTTCCGCGAGCGCCTGCAACTGGTAGTCCGAATACTCGCGCGGGCCGAGCCAATAGCCGTCCTTGAGATCCCGTCCGCTGCGGAGGAGGACACCGGCAGCCGGAAGCGGCTGAGGCGGGCCTCCTCCTTCCCGACATCTTTCAAGTCGCTGAGCTTGGAGCCTGGGGTGACGCCGACCCCGCCCTTGTTGAGTTGGTTGAAGAGCGATTGCGTATCGTGGATGGAAGCCAGCATCGCCTTCCAGGCCAGGACGGAGGTGGAGTTGATGTTGAACGGACCCGCCATCACTTGCCATGGGGCGAGCCGGTTATAGGCGTCGGCCTTGGCAACCTCGGCGGCAAAGGCGGCGGCGGACTTGCCGTTAGGGGGACGGAACACCAGGCGCGGGTCGTCGAGCGCTTTACCGGCGGCGAAGTCAGTGGCGAGGGTGGCGGTGGTCTTGCCAGTGCAGAATGGCCCGGTCTGGGCGGCGAGGCCGGAGAAGTAATAGTTATCGTAGAACGCGAGGTTGAGCAGGAACGAGTGATCGACGTAATTGCCGCTGGCCTTGGCTTCAGACAGTTTGGTGGTGGCGATGAGCGGGTGCGCCCAGGAATTGCCGAGCGGCTGGGCGAAGCGCGGCAGGTAGCCCGAGGACCCGCCGGGATTGGCCCCGTTGAGGCTGGCGAAGGTCTGGACCGGAGCGAGCGGAATGTCGTATTGACAACCGAACTTGGTGCCGTTGAACGGGGTGTGGCCGGAGATGAAATTGCCGCGGTCCATCTGGTCCACCTGCACCAGGTTGGAGGTGCCTTTTTCGAGGAGCTGCAAGTCGATTTCGTGGGATTGATTGGCGGGGTGCTCGGTGGGGATTTTCTGCGACGAAACCGCCGCATTGGCGTGTGCGAAGCACCACGGTTTGGTGGCCAGGCGGCCGTCTTCACTGCTGGTATCCCGGCCGCCGGAGGTGGTTTTCGCCTGCACGCTGAGCAGCGCGAAGGGTTTTGTATGCACACAATCCTTGATCGGGGTCGTCGCATGATCCACCATGTCCAAGCCTCGGACCGTGCCGGTTTTGGGATAGCGCAGGGTGCCGCCTTTGCCGATGAGGAAGTTCTGCAGGCCGCCGGGAGATTCATAATCGACTTCGAGGGCACTGATGATGGTTGCAGCGCCCCCAGCGGCACCACTGGTGGTTGACATCTGGATGACAAACTTATTGTTGCTGAGCGGGATGCTCAAGGGGGCGAAAATGGCGTGAATCCGGTCTTCCCTGGCCAATCCATAACAAGAGGCCCAATGGCCGTTGGCGCCATCGCCATCCACCGGCTGGTTGCCTGCCAACCAGTCGCAGTCAAACCCGATGCCGTCGCCGCGCCAACCGGGGATGCATTCAATGTTGTTGGTGAGGCCGCTACCGACGTAGATGTCCCAATACGTGCGCCCGCTGCTGAAGTCGTCGCGATAGCTGTGGGTCGGGGGGAAGTAGGGAGAGAACAATTTGACCTCACCGGGCAGCAAGCGGAAGGTGGTGGAGCCGGGCGATCCGTCGCTGGCTTTGCTTTTCAAGTTCATCCCGAAGATCTTGCCCTGCTGGCCACCGTCATTGTCCGCATACATCGTTTCCAGCGGCACGAGGCCGGTGCTTTGCGCCACGCCATCGCGGAACACCTGCATGGCGAATGGCACATGGACAAACTGCACCCGCAGATCGCTGCACTCAAGGGCCACGTTGTAGGGGTTGTGGAGCGTGATGATCGGCGTGTAGAGCAGGTGCAGGTCGTAATTGAATTTGGTGCCGCGGAATTGGCCTTCCTGCGGGCCATGGAAGCCCGGCGCATCCGGCGGGACCTGGGTGCCGACCGGGGGCGGGTAATCGTAGAGGTCGTGGCCGATCAGGCTGAAGAGCATCTGAACCTTGGCGATAGTAGGCAGCAGCACCAACCCGGGCGGCGGCGTGCGGGTGACCGTCGTCACCGCCGGACTGCCCGCCTGGGTAGCCGCCACCCAGCCGCTCGGCCACTGGGTCTTGAGCACGGGCACCCCCGCCGAGTTGGTGATCTTGTCGCGATAGAGGCGGCAAAACTGATGCAGGGATTCCCAGCGCGGATCGGAAGGGGCAGCGGATGGATTCATGCCCAGGCGCGAGGCGTAAACGCCTTTGCCGGCATAGCCAGCGGGCAGGGCGCTGGCATTCGTCAGCAGATGGAAGTCCTGCTTGAAGCCGCCGTGGGCGGTGTCGGTGAACAGGCCGACGGACTGGGTGGTGACGTCATGGGTGAGGGTCCGCAGGGCCTCGCGGGTGTCCTTGGCTAGGGTCTCCGCCGCCAAGGCGAAATTGAGGCGGGTGAGGCCTTTTTCGAGTGTGACGGACTCCGGTGCCTGCCGTTCGAAGAACTTGCGTTCGAGCCCGGCGAGCCCGCCGATGAACTCCACGCCGGGGCGCTCGCCCGCGCCGAGTTCCGCCGCCTTCATGCCGACGGCGACGGCATCATCGGCGTAGTGGGTATTGACCCGGGCCTTGAGGCCCTCGTCGAGCACGGCCCAGGCCATGGCCCCGGGCGAGGCGGCACCGGGCGAGGAGGCGAGCGGAACTTTGGCGGCGGTGACCAGGCCCTTGGCCAGGGCCTGGTCGCCCAAGGTGCCTTTCCCCCAGAGGGTCACCGGGGAAATCATGGGCTCACTGGCAAAGGCGGACAGGCGGGACGCTTCGATGTCGGGGCTGGAGACCAGCCATGCAGTGAACTTGGCAGCCTTGGCGGCCGCTTCGTAGTCCGTCGGTTTCGGAGGCACGGTGGCCTTGATTTCCAACGATTCCCAGACCCCCGTGAGCTGCGGGTTGGCGGTTGTTTCGTCGAGGATGTCGGCCCGTGCGGTGACGCGATGGTCCGGGCCGGCGCTGCGCTGGAGTTCCCCGATCGCCAGCATCAGTGCCAGGCGGGCATTGGCCCGTGCGCTCGCCATGGCCTTGCCCTGGCTCGAGGCACGCAGCGTGACGCCCGACAGCGTCAGCAATCCGACCGCGAGGAGCGTGAGAAGAACCATCAGTGAGAGCACGATGACCAGCGCAAAGCCGGGTTTCACGTGGCGGCGGCCATCGGAGTTGAGTGGTGCGTGGTTCGATTGCATGGGCGGAGGGTCGGCTCGATCCCGCCTGGCACCCTCGTTGGCTGCCAGAGCAGCCGGCAACCATGAGTGCCAAGCGACACAGGATTCATGTGTCGCGGAAACCTTACCCGCCACCAATAGTCTTGGCAACTGCCATTTTGCATCTGTGGATCCGCACACCGCCAGCCTGTCGACACTCTCGGCCCCTGCGGCCCATCATCATAAGGGCGCTTGAATCAGCTTGGCTCCTGGCAGACTGCCAGCGCCACAGGTGCTGCGGGCAGGCTCTGGCAAGCGTCATTTTTTCAGGGCGGCCTTGAGCGTCGGGAAATCCTGGCAGGTGGCGCTTTGGAGCCGCCCGGACGCGGGATCCACGTAAGCAAAGATCAGATACCGGAGGCCGGGGACAAAGCGCAGCAAGCTCTCGCTGGCGGTTCGCCACACGTCGTCTTGCTGGAATTGGAAACTCACCGCAGCCATGTTGAAGGCATCGCGTTTCTCCGGCCTGCCGGAGCCTTGGGATTTTCCAGGCTGGAGCGTGATGGTGGTTTCGCCGATGCTGAAGCGGATGTCCTGGTTGCAGAAGTTGGCGAGCAGGGTGCCGCCATCCCCGAAGTTCTTGGTGAAGTCCTCCAGCACGAACACCCGCCACGGCAGAGCTGTTGGCGGTTTTCCCGCAGGGGCAAACACCAAGATGGCAGCACTCACGTTGGCCGGAACCGTCGCGGTGGCAGCGGGTTGGTGATCCTCCGACCCGAGAAAGCTGATAGAGTCCCCCTTGGCAGTACAGACGGTCACCTCGGAAAACGTGCTGCTCGGAACCGTGCAGGTGATTTCGGCACCTTTGGCGGAGACGTTCAACAGCGGCGGCGGCGGCTCTGCTCCCTCCAAACACAGGAACCGGCAACTGACCTTGCGGGCAGCCTCGGTACCGCTGCAGACGGAACCGAGGAAGACCAGGCAGCAGCCGAGGGCACGCATGGCGAAAGCGGAGTGAAGTCTGCTGGAAGTGTTCATGTTGGTTTGGGCTCGAACCAGCGGAGTGAGACGAAGTACGACCGGACCGTAACCTGGCCAAACGATTTTGGCAAGCACCGTTTTGCCACCGTTTGCGGCATTCCCGCTTCCAAAACGCCAAAATGGGTTTATGCTCCCGCCTCCCCATGACCCGACTCGCATTGATCTTGACCCTTGCCACCGCCTGCGGTGCCGCCGCCCGCGAGGAACTCGCCCCGGCCACTCCGGCCGTGCCCGCCGCCCCTCCGGTGGCGGCGGCGGCGGCCATCCCCGACGACGGCGTGCGGGTTGCCTTCCTCGGCTATCACGATTTCTCCGAGGCCGAACCGGAGACCGCCATGCGCATCCGCACCTCGAAGTTCCGCAAGCAAATGGATGCGCTCCGCCAACTCGGCATCACCGTCATTACCCTTGAGGACTTCCTCGCCTGGAAGCGAGGCGAGAAGCAAATCCCCGAAAAATCCGCCGTCATCACCCTTGATGATGGCTGGAAGTCCGTTTACACCGATGCCTTCCCCATCCTCAAACAGTTTGGCTACCCCTTCACCCTCTACCTCTACAAGAACTACATCGATGGCGGCGGCAAGGCCCTCACCTCCGACATGATCCGGGAAATGCTCAGGCATGGCGCCTCTCTCGGCAGCCACTCGGTGAGCCATCCCTATCCGGTCACCATCAAGTCACACCGCAAAAAAGGGGCCCACAACTTCGACGCCTTCCTCCGCAAGGAAATGGGCGAATCCAAACGCTTCCTCGAAGCCAAGTTCGCCGCGAACATCACCACCTATGCCTACCCCGGCGGCTTCGTCACCGACGAAATGCTCCCGCTGGCCGATGAATTCGGCTACACCTCGCTCTTCACCGTGCTGCCCGGCAAAGTCAAACGCGCCACGCCGGACCAGCACCTCCCGCGCTACATGATCCTGGGCAACCACGACAGCATCTTCGAATTGGCCACCGCCTTCCGCGAGTCCCAAGCCACCCCGGATACTCCGGGTGGCACCCTGGCCGCCCTCCCCCAAAGCACTCCCTATCCGGTCACGCCGGAAGCCGACTCCATCGTCAACACCCGCCTCCCCGTCATCTCCGCCAACCTCGCCACCCTCACCGACCTCGACCCCGCGACCCTCGTCATGAAAGTCTCCGGCTTCTGCGAGGTTCCCGCCAAGTTTGAACCCGCCACCCGGATCCTCTCCTGGCAGGTCACCCGCCGCCTCCGCCAACCCTCCTGCCAAGTCTCGGTCACTTGGAAAAACACCGCTGGAAAAGCCCCCGTCACCCCACTCCGCTGGACCTTCCAAATCGACCGCGAAGCCGCCTACCTCCCCGACGGAGAATAACCCACCCCGATCCACCCGATAACTGATAACTGATAACCGGTAACTGATCCGACCGATCCGACCGATCCGACTGATCCGACCGACAACCGACAACCGATAACTTCCCCTCATGTTCTCATCCCTCACCGACAGCCTCGACAAGACCTTCCGCAATCTCCGCGGGGTGGGCCGCATCTCCGCCACGAACATCTCCGAGGCCCTGCGTGACATCCGCATCGCCCTGCTCGAAGCCGATGTCGAATTCAGCGTCGCCAAGGACTTCATCGCCCGCGTCCAGGCCAAGGCCGTCGGCGAAGACGTCCTCAAATCCATCAAACCCGGCGAGCAAATCGTCAAGATCTTCCATGACGAACTCGCCGCCCTGCTCGGTGGCGATCAAGCCCCGCTCGATCTCAATCCGCCCGCCCGCATCCTCATCTGCGGCCTCAATGGCGCCGGCAAAACCACCACCGCCGCCAAGCTCGCCATCCGCCTCAAAAAGGACGGCCGCCGCCCGCTCCTCATCGCCTGCGACCTCTATCGCCCGGCCGCCATCGACCAACTCGCCGCCCTCGCCAAACAAATCGACGTTCCCTGCTACACGCCGCTCGCCACGGAAACCGATGTCGTCAAAGTCGCCAAGGACGCCTTGGTCTGGGCCGCAACCCAACATGGCACCGTGCTCATCTTCGATACCGCCGGCCGCCAGGAAATCGACGCCCGCCTCATCGCCGAACTCAAGCGCCTCAATGATTTCCTCAGACCCAAGGAAACCCTTCTCGTCGCCGACTCCGCCACCGGCCAGCAGGCCGTCTCCGTCGCCAAACACTTCGATGACGCCGTCGGCATCACCGGCATCATCCTGACCAAACTCGACGGCGACGCCCGCGGCGGCGCCGCCCTCTCCATGCGTGCCGTCACCGGCAAACCGATCAAATTCGCCGGCGAAGGCGAGAAACTCGACCAGCTCTTCGAGTTCCACCCCCACCGCATGGCCGACCGCATCCTCGGCATGGGCGACATCGTCTCGATGGTTGAGCAGGTCGCCGACAAGGTCAACGAGGCCGACGCCCTGCGTTCGATGAAGCGGATCCAGGCAGGCAAGTTCGACTTCACGGATTTCCTTGATCAAATGCGGATGATCCAGAAGTTAGGTCCACTTGAAGGGCTGCTCGGCCTGATGCCCGGCTTCAGCAAGATCAAGAAGCAACTCCCCAAGGGCGCGTTGGACAACCAGCGGCTCAAACGTACCGAGGCCATCGTCCTGTCCATGACCCTGGAGGAACGCCGCTGCCCGGAGATCATCAAAGGCTCCCGCCGCCAGCGCATCGCCGCCGGCTCCGGCACCACCCTCATGGATGTCAACCAGCTCATCAAACAATTCGCCACCATGCGCAAAATGATGAAATCCCCCGGCAAAATGAAAGACATGATGCGCCAAATGGGCGGCCAGGGCGGCCTCAAGGACATGATGAAAGGCCTCGGCGGCAAACTGCCGTTTTAGGCCCAGGACGACCGGACGCAAGCCGCAGGATTGGAATGCACCGCGCTCTAACGACCAGTAACTGGCATGGCCCGCTGTCTGTGCCCATCTGCGGATTGTCATTCAAGACAGTGAGAAAGATGACCAGGAGTCGATGAACACCGAGCGGCCCGAGCCCTTCTACCTCTGCGGCCCCACCGCCTCGGGTAAATCCGCGCTCGCCCTCGAACTGGCGGCGAAGCTGAACGGCGAGATCGTCAACGCCGATGCCTTCCAACTCTATCGGGGTTTGGAAATTGTCAGTGCCGCACCATCGCCGGCAGAGCGCACGCTGGTGCCACACCAGCTTTATGGTGTGTTAGATCCGGGCGCCGCCGCGGATGCCGGCAGCTACCTGCGGCTGGCGCAGCCCGTCATCGCTGACATCCAGGCCCGCGGCAAAACCCCGATCGTCACCGGCGGCTCCGGCCTCTACCTGAAATTCCTGACCCACGGGCCGGCCCCGCTGCCCACCGGCGATGCCAAGCTCCGCGCCGAACTCGAGGCCACCCCGCTGGAAGAATTGGTGGCCCGGCTTTGCTTGTTAGATCCGGTGGAGGCCGCCCGCACCGCGCTCAAGAACCGCCGCTTTGTCTCCCGCGCCCTGGAAATCTGCCTCCTCAGCGGCCACCGGACTTCTGACCTGCGCGACCGCTGGGAAACCCAGACTGCCCGGGTCTCGGCGCACCTTCGCGGCGTCGTCATCCAACGCCCCCGGCCCGACCTCCATGCCCGCATTGCCCGCCGCACCCGTGCCATGCTCGAGGGCGGGGCCGTCGCCGAAGTCGCCGCCCTCACCCATGCCTCCGCCAACGTCGCAATGGCCATCGGCATCCGCGAGATCCGCGCCCTGTTAGCCGGAACCATCGATCATGCCACCTGCGAGGATCTCATCAATGCGGCCACCCGCCAATACGCCAAGCGCCAGGAATCCTGGTTCCGCCGCGAAACCTGGCTGACGCCGCACCTCCCCTAGGGGAACGCCCACCTCCTGCCAAACCCTCCCCGGCAATTGCCCGGCATTTGAACCGACCACTCTCAATGTCCCCAGTATTTGGAGCACAAGCGTGCGACGGTACCGCCGGTGCCGGCGAGGTGTTGATAGTTGCTGGGCGGAACCCGTAGTCTGAACCATTTTTGGTCCGGCCCCCGTGGCGGCCCCGAAGCGCGAAGAAGCCGCCGGATCTCGCTCCGGCGGCTTTAGTGAAACAGGTCAGTCTGACGAAATCAGGCGAGGGTGCCTTCTTCCTTCTTGTCCTTGTCGCCCTTCTTGCACTTGCCGCAACCGGCTTCGGCGAGGGTGCCTTCTTCCTTCTTGTCCTTGTCGCCCTTCTTGCACTTGCCGCAACCGGCTTCGGCGAGGGTGCCTTCCTTCTTGTCCTTGTCCTTGTCCTTGTCCTTGTCGCCCTTGCACTTGCCGCAATCGGCAAGGGTGCCTTCCTTCTTGTCCTTGTCCTTGTCCTTGTCGCCCTTGCACTTGCCGCAATCAGCGAGGGTGCCCTCCTTCTTGTCCTTGTCCTTGTCGCCCTTGCACTTGCTGCAATCGGCGAGGGTGCCTGCCTTCTTGTCTTTGTCTTTGTCCTTGTCCTTGTCGCCGTCACACTTGCCGCAATGGGCGAGGACGGAGGTTTCTTTCTTTACCTTGTCGCAGTCCTTTTTCTTGTCACAGGGGCAGCCGATGGCAAGCGGAGCGATGATGAGTGCGGCAAACAGCGCGCTGAGTGTTGTTTTCATATTGATTCTGGATGTTCTAGTGGTTGGTGGTGGTGGTGGTTGGTTGTTCTGACATGGAACCATGCCCAGCATTGTGAGCAAGCCCGGGGGGATTTATTCACAGGATTTTGGATTTGCAAAAAAATTCCCGCACGGTGGGCAAACTCTGCAAGCGGCAGGAAGTTGCCGAAAATCTCACATTCCCCGGTTTTGGGAGCGCACGCGGGCGGATTCGGCTTGGCCAGCGGGTGATCTGGCGCTACTTGAAGCCGCTTTCCCGTGTCATTCACCGTTCTCGCCACCGATCCCAGCAGTTCCGCCCGTCGCGGGGAGTTGGTGTTGCCGCATGGCACGGTGGACACGCCGATGTTCATGCCAGTCGGCACCCGGGGCGCGGTGAAAACCCTGCACCCCGCCGAACTCGAGGAGCTGGGAGCCCAAATCATCCTCGGCAACACCTACCACCTCTGGCTGCGACCGGGCCACGAACTCATCCGGAACTTCGGCGGACTGCATGCGTTCACCACCTGGCAAAAACCACTGCTCACCGACTCCGGCGGCTTCCAGGTCTGGTCGCTGGCCAAACTCCGCAAGATCACCGAGGAGGGCGTCCGCTTTCAAAACCACCTCGATGGCTCGAAAATGCTGCTCACCCCGGAGCTGAGCATGGACATCCAGGCCGCCCTCGGTGCGGACCTCGCCATGCTTTTCGACGAATGCCCGCCCTACCCGTGCGGGGAGGCCTATGCCGCCAAGTCGCTCGCCCTCACCAGCCGCTGGGCCCGGCGTTGCAAGGACTGGGTCGAGGCCAGGCAGCCCCGCTCCGGCTCCGGCCGCCAGCAGCACTTCGGCATCGTCCAGGGCTCGGTGTTCGCGGAGTTGCGGGAACAATCGGCGCGGGAACTCGTCGCGCTGGACTTCGATGGCTACGCGATCGGCGGGGTTGCCGTGGGCGAACCGGAGCATGAAATGTTCCGCGCCATCGAAAACACGGTGCCGTTTCTGCCTCACCCCAAGCCGCGCTACGCCATGGGCCTGGGCACGCCACCGCAAATTCTCGAAATGATCGCCCGCGGCGTGGACCTGTTTGACTGCGTGATGCCCACCCGCGTCGCCCGTCACGGGATCGCCTTCACCCTCGATGGGCCCATCCACATCAAGAACCTCGTCCACGCCACCGACCCCCGCCCGCTGTGCGAAAGCGCCCACCCGCATGTGGCCCGGTTTTCCCGGTCCTACCTCCGGCACCTGTTCAGAAGTGGCGAAATTCTCGCTTTGCGGTTGCTTTCCTTCCATAATTTGCATTTCTTCCTCCGCCTCGCCGCCGCAGCGCGGGAGGCGATCACCGCCGGAACCTTCCAAACTTTCAAAGACAGCTTCATCAACCGCTACACCCACCGCCAGTCCCCATGAGTTCATTCCCCGCCTTTCCAACCGCTATCCTAGCCGCCGACCCCGCCCCCGTAAACGGCATCGGCGGGCTCTTGAGCAACCCGCTGGTCATGATGGGCCTGATGTTCGTGATGTTCTACTTCCTGCTCATCCGCCCACAGCAGCGCCAGCGCAAGGAAATGGCCGCCCGCATCGCCGGCCTGCAGAATGGCGACAAGGTGGTCACCACCTCCGGCATCCACGGCATCGTCCACAACGTCAAGGAGCACACCGTGGTCGTCAAGGTGGCCGAAGCCACCATGCTCGAGTTTGACAAACCCTCGATTGCCGTCGTCCACAAGAGAGAAGCCAAGTAAGTTCGCTGCCACCCCATGCTCGCTGCCGTCAACACCCTCAACGACATTCCGCTGGCCATTTGGGTCTTTGGCGGCGTGGTGGTGTTGCTGTTTCTCTGGCATTTCGCGGTGGACGTCAAACGGCCCACGCGCCTCATCGTCAGCGTCGCCATCCTCTGCAGCGGGGCCTTGACCATCGGCATCCACGAGTTTCTCACCCCCAGAAAATCCCTGGCGACCCACGGCGGCACGGTCTTCACCCTGCGCATCCAGGCCCGCCAGGCCGATGACGGCAGCAAATTGCCGCTCACCGAGGCGCAACTCAAGCAAGTCCTTGCCGTCATTGAAAAGCGCCTCCATGCCATGGGCCTCGCCGAAGCGAAACTCACCCTCCAGGGCGAGGACGGCATCCTCCTGGAAGTCCCCGGCCTGCAAGCGGCTGGCACCACCCGCCTCAGGAACAGCCTCGGAACAGTCGGCAAGCTCGAACTCCGCGAAGTCAATCCGCGCAGCGAGGAGCCCGGTCCCGATGGGAAAACCCTCGCCGCGCGAGTCGCGGCGGGCAGCGAGATCGTCCCGGGTTTCAGCGTCTTCACCTACCAGCGCAAGGATATGGACGGCAACGCGCTGGCCACGCCCATCCTGATCAGCCGCCGCCCCGCCCTTAGCGCCAAAGACATCGCGCTGGCCACGCCTTCGCCCCAGCAATCCGATGCCGTCGCCATCACGCTCGACAACAACGGCACCAACAAGATGATCGCCCTGACCCAGAACATGACCCCACGCCGGGATCGCATTGCGATTGTGCTGGACGATGTCGTCGTCAGCGCGCCGGTGGTCAACAGTGTGCCCTTGGGCAAGAACTTCATCGTGGAAGGCCTCCGTGAACCCGGCGCAGTGGATAGCCTCGCCAATGCCCTGATGAGCCCCCTCGAAAACGCCCTCGTCATCGAGGATGAACGCACCATCCCCCCACCCACCGCATCCAAGTAAGCCCTTGTTTCAACTCTCCCAGCTCAACAACCTAAATGCCCCACGCCATGCTCCTCGCCGCCGCCACCTCGTTCTATGAAGATCCGCTGACCTTGTTTGTCATCGGCCTGATCCTGATGTTGCTGTTTTTCTGGTATTTCGCCACCGAGATCGAGCGGCGCAAGCGCAACGTCGGCTCCATCCTCTGCGTCGGGGTCGCCGCCCTCTGCATCCTCGCCACCTTGCCGCCCAAGGAACGGCTCAAGGGCTCCATCGACATCCTCGGCGGCTCCTCGTTCTCCTTGCGCATCCAACCCCGCGAGGACGACAGCGGCAACCGGATGCCCATCACCAAGGAACAAATCGACCAAGCCATCGCCGTCATCGAAAAGCGCCTCAACTCCATGGGCAACACCGAGCCGCAAATCTCCCAACAGGGGAGCGACGGCATCCTCGTGCAAATGCCCGGCGTGAAACCGGAAGACTCGAAACGCATCCGCGAAACCCTCGAAAAAGTCGCCAAGCTCGAACTCCACGAAGTCAGCCCGCGCAACGAGGAAGCGGGTGCCGGTGGCAAGACCCTCGCGGCACGCGTCGAGGCGGGTGACGAGATTGTCCCCGGCTACCGGGCCTTCACCTACAAGCACAAGGATGCGGACGGCAATGAAATGAGCACGCCCATCCTGCTCAACCGCCATGTGGCCCTCGGCGGCAAGGACATCGCGCTGGCCACCCCGTCGCCCCAACAAATCGATGCCGTCGCCATCACGCTCAACAACGACGGCACTAACAAGATGATCGCCCTGACCCAGCCCATGACCCCGCAACGCGACCGGATTGCGATCGTCCTCGACGGGATTGTCATCAGCGCGCCGGTGGTCAACAGTGTGCCCTTGGGGAAGAACTTCATTGTGGAGGGCCTCCGGGAACCCGGTGAGGTGCAAAGCCTTGCCAACGCCCTGATGAACCCGCTGGAAAACGCCCTCGTTGTCGAACAGGAGAGCACCGTGTCCCCGCTGCTGGGCGAAGCCATCGTCAAGCAAGGGATCAGCGCTGGCTTGCTAGGCCTTGGGCTCACCTGCCTGTTCATTTTGATTTACTACCGGGTCGCCGGCTTCGTCGCAATCCTCGGCCTGCTGCTCAACATCGTGATGCTCTTCGGCATCATGGCGATGTTCGGCTTCACCTTCTCGTTGCCCGGCATCGCCGGGATCGTGCTCATCATCGGGGTGGCGGTGGATGCCAACGTGCTCATCAATGAACGATTGCGCGAGGAACTCACCGCCGGCAAGTCCTTGAAAAACGCCATTGAAGCCGCCTACGAAAAGGCCTTCAGCGCGATTTTCGACTCGAACATCACCTCGCTCATCACCGCCATCATCCTGTTCTGGCTCGGCAGCAGCTCGGTGAAGGGCTTTGCCGTCACGCTCACCATCGGCCTGCTGTGCTCGATGTTTTCCGCCATTCTCGCCACCCGCGTGTTGTTCCGCTGGGGCATCGACCTGAAGATCCTCAAGAACCTCGTGTTCCTCAACCTGATCAAGGCCCACCGCTTCGAATTCCTCAAGTATCGCAAGCATTGTGCCATCGGCTCGTCCGCCCTCATCCTGATCTCCGTTGCCGGCTTTGCGTGGAAACGGGAACGCTCGCTGGGCATCGACTTCACCGGCGGCACCAGCATCCAGTTCTTCCTCGGCGAGCAGGCCGCCATTCCCACCGCCGCGGTGGAGCAGGCGCTCGCCGACCTCGACCTCCACAAAACCGCCTACACCCAGAACCAGAAAACCATCACCACCGGCAACTTGCTCAGCGTCCGTTGCGACAGCCGCGACGCCAGGCTCATCGAGGACAGACTCCGCGAGGTCTTCCCCGTGCTCGCGGAAAAAACCGCCATCCAAGGTGCCGCTGGCGAAACCACCGACAGCCTCCGCATCCAGTATGGCACCAATGTTTCGAATCAATTCAGTGACATCGACAAGGCCCTCAAAACCCTCACGCTCACGAAAGCCGTGTTTCCCGAGGAGTTCACCGATGCCAAGAACGGCAACTTCATCACCGTCCAATGCGACAGCCGCGACACCGCCGCCATCGAAACGAAGCTCCGCGAAACCTTCCCCAAGCTCAGCGCGATTGACGTCACCCGTGGCGTCGAAGCTTACAAAATCCAGGTCAGCAAGCAGGTGGTCTCCGGCTTCACCGGTGGGGGCTTCCTGTTCAACTCAATCCTGGCGATCACCTTCGGCTTCATCGGCATCCTGATCTATGTCACTGTCCGCTTCGAGTTCTTCTATGCCTTCGGCGCCTTCATCGCGATCATCCATGACTGCGTCATCGCCGTGGGCATGGTCGTCCTGATGGGCAATGAGTTGTCCCTCATCCACGTCGGCGCGGTCCTCACCATCGCCGGCTACTCGATCAATGACACCATCATCATCTTCGACCGCATCCGTGAAAACATCCGCACCCACACCGGCACCCTGGCCCAGCAGATGGACATCGCGATCAATGCCACCCTTTCGCGCACGATTCTAACATCAGCGGTCACCTTGATTTGCGTCGTCGCGATGGCCGTCGCCGGCGGCGCGGCTCTGCGCGATTTTTCCGTCATCATCCTCATCGGCATCGTGGTCGGCACCTATTCCTCGATCTTCGTCGCCTCGCCCATCGCCCTGTGGTTCTATCAAGGCAAGCCGGAGGACACCCTCACCGACGTCGGCACCACCGGCATGGAAAAGGAAGTCCTGGCCCTGGGCGAGTGAGTGGCGGGAACAGTGCGCGAATGCTCATGGCAGGGACGCACCTCCGGGGCGTCCGGCGGGGGCAAAGCCGCCACGCCCTGCCGGCCAACCGGTAGGGCGGCGCCGGCCCGGGCCGCCCACTTGTCCGCCCGGATGGGCGGGGCGCAGGCGCGGATGACACGATGAGAAAGAACCGCGCGGAGCCATGACCTTCGCATTCCCATGTCACCCGCGTGGGAAGTCAGGGCGCGGCAAGGCCGCCACGCCCGGCCAAACAGCAGGGACGCACCTCCGAGGCGTCCGGCGGGGACAAGGTCGCCACCGGAATTTCCCCCGCCCCTCGCCTTCCAGCGGAATTCCGACTCGGCCACCGCCTCAGTGCAACAGCTTGTACTGGATCATATAGACCGCCAGCCCGCTGAAATAACCGAGCAGCGCCAGCCCGCTGATCCGCTTGACGTACCAGAAGAAATGGATTTTTTCCAAGCCCATCGCCGCCACGCCGGCCGCCGAGCCAATGATGAGGATGGACCCGCCAGTCCCGGCGGCGTAGGCCATCATCTCCCACAGGAAGCTGTCGCTCGGGTACTGGGCCAGGCTGTACATGCCCATCGAGGCCGCCACCAGCGGCACGTTGTCAACGACGGCGCTGGCCAGGCCGATGATGGTGACGATCAGGTCCAGGCGGCCGATGCTCTGGTCGAGCCACTGGGCCAGCGCCGCCAGGATCCGGGTGTGCTCCAGCGTGGCCACGGCGAGCAGGATGCCGATGAAGAACACGATCGAACTCATGTCGATCCTCATCAGGGCATGCGCCAAAGTCAGATGGCCCTTGTCCTCGTCCCCCTTGTGGCGGTGGAGCAATTCTCCCACCAGCCAGAGGATGCCGAGCCCGAACAGAATGCCCATGAACGGCGGCAGATGGGTCACCGTTTTGAAGATTGGCACACAGATGAGGATGCCGAGCCCCAGGAAAAACATCACGTTGCGTTCATAGGGCGTGGTCTGCAGCCGGCCACTGTCTGCCGCCAGTGGCGGTGGGACGACCGCACGCCCTTTGAGCATCCAACTGACCACCACCAGCGGGACCAGCAGGTTGACCACTGAAGCCAGGAACACCCCTTTCATGATGGCCAGCGAGGTGATCTGGCCGCCGATCCAGAGCATGGTGGTGGTCACATCACCAATCGGAGTCCAGGCCCCGCCGGCATTGGCGGCGATCACGATCATCCCGGCAAAGAACAGCCGGTCGTCATGCCTGGCCAGCAACTTCTTCATCAGCGAGATCATCACAATGGTGGTGGTCAGGTTGTCCAGGATCGCGCTGAGAAAGAAGGTCACGAAGCCGACCAGCCACATCAGGGTGGAAAGCTTGGTGGTCCGGATGCGCGAGGTGATCACCTCGAAGCCGTTATGGGCATCGACCACTTCCACGATCGTCATCGCAGCCATCAGGAAGAAGACGATCCGGGCGGTGGCTACCAGGGATTCATTGAGCTGCTCCCCCACCAGGACGTGATCGCTTGTGGCAAGGGAATAAACCGTCCACAGCAGACCGGCCCCCAGCAAGGCCGAAGCGGATTTGTTGATGCCCAGCGGATGCTCCAACGCAATGGCGGCGTAGGCGCTGACAAAGATTACAACTAGCAGGGGGATCATCATGGGAGCTGGGGTGCGTGCAAAGGAATCGGGCTGGGCAGCGTGAGGGAATTCTGCCAAGAGACAAGGCATTTTCCTTGAGGGACTTGTTTCGGATGGTATAGACCCATGTGACAAACTTGTCACCGAAAGGCGTTTTCGCTCGCGGCGGAAGCGGGCCATGTTGCGCCGTGACCGCGCCACGGCGGCACACCCGATCCGAACCACCCTAACACATGCGCAAGCAACTCCTCCTCCTCGCCCTGCTCGGCAGCGGCACCATCCAGTCCCACGCCGAGGCCACCGGCCTGTTCGCTGGCAAGACCTACGTCGGCGATACCACTTACGACCAGCTCTGGTCATTGCCGGTGCTCTTCAAAGACGAAGCCAACCCCATCCTGCAGGAATTCTCCCTGCAGGGCCGTCTGCAAGTCCAATACGCGGACGGGGATTCCAACGGCCACTACGACATCGAAGACTACCAGAATGGCAGTGCCGCCAATGCCCAGTCCGTCTGGGATGACAAGTTCGAGGCCCGCCGCGCCCGTCTGGGGTTCAAATCCAAGTGGTTTCAAAACTGGAAATTCGAGGGCCAGATCGACGCGGATACCACCGACGGGCTGGATGATTTCTATCGGGATATTTACGACCTCTATCTGACCTATGCGCCGAGCGACGCGCTCAATGTGACGGTCGGCAAGACCAAGGTGAAGTTCGGCCGCGAACAGGAGATTTCCTCCAAGGAAATCCTCACCTTCGAGCGCAGCCTGGTTTCCAACCTGCTGTTCCCGGGCGAGCTAACCGGGCTCATGGTCAACGGCAAGGGGCTCGCCGATCATTGGCTCTACGAGTTGGGCATTTACGGCAGCGAGCGGTCCCGCGAATTCGCCAACTTCGACCAAGGCGCCGTCATCCTCGGCAAGGTCGGCTATGACTACGCGGCCCAAGCCGGCCTGGATACCGCCGTCGCCTCACTCCAATACATGCACAACTCCGAGCCAGGTTACCGGGAAAAAGACCATGGCGTCTATTATGCCAGCGCCTCGCCATCCTTCACCGACAGCATCGCCCTGACCAACGACATCACCCAGGGCCGCTTCGGACTCACCACCGATGTTCTCTACGGCTTCGGCTACTCCGGCACCGCCCGGCAAGCCGGCAAGACGGCTGCCATCAATCAATCCGACGTGTTCGGCATCAGCATCATCCCGTCGTACTTCGTTGCGAAGGGCCTGCAACTGGTAGGACAACTTCAGGTTGCCACGAGCGCTGACCCGAATGGCCTGGGCCTCTACGGCCGCTACGAGAAGTGGGCGCCGGTCCTCAAGCCGACCGCGAAAGGCAAGGATGCGGGCAACACCTATACCTCGGCCTACCTGGGCCTGAACTACTACCTCTACGGCCACAAGCTCAAACTCATGAACGGCATCGAGTTCTCCCATCTGGGTGGCGGCAACTACGACGGATATACCTTCCTCAGCGGCCTCCGCTTCTCGTTCTGAAATCCGCCAATCTGCTAACATCAAACACCTACCTCCCATGAAAATCATCAGCACCCTAATCGCCACCGCCGCCATGGTCGCCGTGGCCAACGCCCAGACCCTCAGCCTCAAGGGCAGTGACACCCTCGGAGCCAAGCTCGTCCCCCAACTCGCCGAGGGCTTCAAGGCTGCCGGCAACAAGAACGTCAAGTTCGAGATTGCCGCGGAAGGCTCCAGCACCGCCTTCCCGGCGCTGGCCAACGGCACCGCCCAGCTCGGCATGTCCTCGCGCAAGGTCAAGGACGAGGAGCGCACGTTCTGCCGCACCAAGGGTGTCTATCTCAAGGAACACCAGATCTGTTATGACATGATCTGCGTGATCGTGAACAAGAACTCCCCGGTTGCCAAACTGACCAAGGCGCAGGTGGCCAAAATCTTCACCGGCCAAATCAAGGATTGGTCGGAAATCGGCGGCGCGCCGGGCAAAATCTCCATCTACACCCGCAACACCTCGTCGGGCACCTACAAGGACTGGCAGAAACTCGCCATGGGCGGCCGCGATTATCCTTCCAGCTCGCTCAAGATGGCTGGCAATGAGCAAATCGCCCAGGAAGTCGCCAAGAACAAGAGTGGCATCGGCTACGTCGGCCTCGCCTACTCGAAGACCTCCGGCACCAAGGCCCTTGCGATCGATGATGTGGAACCGGTGGCCAAGAACTCCAAACGGTATGTTTACTCGCGCCCCTGCTTCCTCTACGCCCCGGACCAGCCGAGTGCCGAGGCCGCCGCGTTCATGACCTATGTTGAATCCGCCCCCGCCCAGGACATCATCCGCCGCGTCGGCTTCATCCCCGTCAAGGACCTGTGATGGCAGCGGAGAGACCGGCGTCCCGCATCTAACATCAATCACCCGTTTCCCGATTTGACTATTGCTTCAGGGTGCTAAATGACACGGGCATTGCTTGCGCACAAGCGGTGCCCGTTTCATGGTTTCCCCATTTGCTCAATCCGCATGCCGCAGGCCGCACCAGCACTCCATCGTTTCGCCAGGAAGGGCTTCTCCCTTGAGAAGGCGATCAAGTTCTTCTTCGCGTCCAATGCCGGTCTGACCATCGTCATCCTCGTGCTGATCATTGTCTTCCTGCTCAAGGAAGGCTTGGGATTTTTTCCAGGCTATCGTCGCGAGTTGGAAGTCTATCGGATCGCGGGACTCGAGTTCGTCGATCTGTCGCGGAAGAACCTCACCGCGCACGAACAACTCGCCAGTGTCCTCAACCGCGCCTACTTTGCTGAAATCAATGGCAAGTGCGTGCGTGAATTGAAGCGCTCCCAGGAGGCAGCCGCATTGTTCAACGCCTTCTCCGATCAAACCTCCGCCACCCGCGACCTCCTCGTCAACAACCTGAATGCCGGCCTTGACCCCTCCTCGGAGATGCTCGCCACCCTGCGGGAAAACCACGCCATCAACAGCCGAAAGGCACTCGCCCAGCTCCCCGCCACGCCCCATCTCACCGCCGCCGAGCGTGCTGGTTTGATCGACTCGCTCCGCACCCGCGAGGTCACTGCCACCGAGGACCCGCCGTTCGTCGCCACCCTCGCGGCAGCCTACGCCGCCGCTCAACAACAACATGCCGAGCCCTTGGCGGAGTTGCGTGCCACCATCGACGCCTTCGAGAGCACCAGCGAGGATCTCACGGCCCTGGTGTCGGCAATGACCATGGCCGTCACCGCCACCAAGGAAGCCATTCAAAACGCCGACATTCTGGACCAGGACCGCAAAACCTTGCTGGCTGCCGCTGCCAATGCCAAGCATCCCGCCGACCGCGAGAAGCTCACGGCGGCGGCCCGAACCTCGCTTGCGGCCAAGCCCGACCTCGCCGGGCCGATGCAAGCCCTCATGCGGCGCAAGCCCGCTTGCCTCGCCGCCCACACCACGCTGCGCCAGGCCTGCGCCGGAATTCTAAACCAACTGCCGGCCACCCTCTCCCAACCCGAAGCCGAGCACCTCCTGCGGGCCGCCCGCAAGGCCACGCCGGTTTTCCTGGCCGGCCTCGACCAGGCACCCCGACAAATCAACCAATGGCGCCATGACACGCCGGTCCCCCTAACCGCCGCAATCCGTTCCTTCCTCACCGGCAAGGACTGGGTCACCGGCGGCGAATGGCAGGATTTCTATGGCATCCTGCCCTTGCTCGTCGGGTCGCTGATGATTTCCCTGGTGGCGCTCAGCCTTGCGATTCCCGCAGGGGTTGGTGCCGCCATCTATATCAACCAATTCGCCTCACCCATCGAACAAGCCATCGTCAAACCCGTCATTGAGTTCATCCAGGCCATCCCCTCGGTGGTGCTTGGTTTCATTGGCATCCTGGTTTTCGGCACGGTGTTGCGGGATCTCTCCCAGCTCGACTCGCTCGCCTGGGTTCCGGGCTTCCCGATTGAAGAGCGGCTCAACATCTTCACCGCCGGCTGCCTGCTGGCATTGATGAGCATTCCCACCATCTTTTCGCTCGCCGAGGACGCCCTCAACAACGTCCCCTCCGCCTACGCGGAAGCCTCGGATGCGCTTGGCGCCTCGCGCATCCAGACATCCTTCCGCGTCATCATTCCCGCCGCCTTTTCCGGCATCCTCGCCGCTGTTTTGTTAGGATTGGGCCGCGTCATCGGGGAAACCATGGTGGTGCTGCTGGTCGCCGGCAACCGGATCAAAATCCCGGATTTTTCCAGCGGCATCGGGGCGTTTCTGCAGCCGTCCCACACGCTCACCGGCATCATTGCCCAGGAACTCGGCGAGGTCCCGATGGGCAGTGTCCACTATCGCGCGCTCTTTGTGGTTGGCATCCTGCTCTTTGTCATCGTGCTTGCCATCAATGCCACCGCCCACAAGTTCGTGGGCCGGACCCAACCCTAACCCCCTGCCGCCATGCACAACCCCGAATCCCTGCTCCGCAAGGGCCTGCCCAAGGGCCACTGCAAGGATCTCGTCGTGCGGCTGCTGCTAGGGGCCACCACGTATTGCATCGTCATCATCGCCGCGCTGCTGTTCTGCAAGGTCATCAAGGACGGCGCGCCCGTCCTGTTCACCGCCAAGGCACCTTTCGTCGATCTCGGTTTTTTGCTAGACAAGAACGAGACCCTGCACGTGTTTGATGATGCCGCAGGCGTGCGCCACCAGCTTCCCGCGTCCAAGTACAGCGAATATGTCAAGCAGCATGACGGCGCGCCGATATACAACGAGCAAACCTTTTCCTATTCCGGCGGTGGCATCGTCGGGCCGATTGTCGGCACCGCGCTGCTAACCATCGGCTCGATGATCCTCGCGCTGTTCTTCGGGGTGAGCGCCGCCATCTATCTGTCGGAATACGCCAAACAAAGTCGGTTCATTCACGCGGTGCGCCTGGCCATCCTCAACCTCGCTGGCATTCCCTCGATTGTGTTCGGGTTGTTTGGCTTCTCGGTGTTTGTGTTGGCCGTGCCGGTGATCACCAGCACGCCCTCGGATCGCTCGCTGCTGACCCTGCCATTGTTCCTCGGCGACGCCGTGATCAGCTTCCAAGGCTGGAATTCCTCGTTGATGGCCGGTTGCGCCACCCTGGCCTGCATGATCCTGCCGGTGATCATCACCGCCTCGGAAGAATCCCTGCGTGCCGTTCCGCAAGGATTCCGTGATGCCTCGCTGGCCATGGGCGCCACCCGCTGGCAAACCATCCGCACCTGCGTCCTGCCGTTTTCCATCCCCGGCATCCTGACCTCGTCACTGCTTGCCATCACCCGTGTCGCCGGCGAAACCGCGCCGATCATGTTCACCGCCGCCGTGGCTGCCAAGGACGACCTGCCATGGCAGTCGCTCGCCAATCCCTTTGACCTGCTCGCGTCCCAAGTGCAGGCGCTGCCCTATCATATTTACACCCTCGCCGCCCGCATTCCCGCCTCGGAATACACCCAGCGTGCCCAATACGGCTCGGTCTTCGTGTTCCTCATCCTCGTCGCAGCCCTCTCGCTGGGCTCGATGCTGCTGCGGGCCAAACTTCGCGCAAAACTCAAATGGTGACCGACCTGACAACAGATGCCGTGCCGCCGCCGACTCCGGCCATCCGGATTCAGGACCTCTGCTTCGCCTATCACGCGAAGCCGGCCCTGCATGACGTGACGCTCGAACTGCCCGCCCGCCAAATCACCGCCTTCATCGGTCCTTCGGGTTGTGGCAAGACCACCCTGTTGCGTTGCCTCAACCGCATCAACGACCGCATTCCCGGCGCCCGCGTCACCGCCGGTTCGATCCACATCCACGGCATTGACATCAACCGCCCGGACATTGACCTTCAGGAACTCCGCCGCCGCGTCGGCATGGTGTTTCAAAAATACAACCCGTTTCCGAAATCCATTTATGAGAACGTCGTCTTCAGCCTGCGTCTCAGCGGGGTCCGCAAGCGCAGCGAACTCGATGACGTCGCCGAGACCACCCTGCGTGCCGCCGCCCTGTGGGATGAAGTCAAGGACCGCCTGCACACCGGTGCCCTTGGCCTGTCCGGTGGCCAGCAGCAACGGCTGTGCATCGCCCGCGCCATCGCCAGCCAACCCGACATCCTGCTGATGGACGAGCCGTGTGCCGCGCTCGACCCCATCGCCACCCTCAGGATCGAAGAACTCCTGCACCAGTTGAAAAAGCAATACACCATTGTCATCGTCACTCACAACATGGCACAAGCCACCCGTTGTGCGGACCACACCGCCTTCATGTATCTTGGCAGGCTCATTGAGTTCGGGCCCACCCTTCAAATCTTCAACACCCCCAACCATCCCCAAACCCTCGCCTACGTCACCGGAAGTTTCGGATAAAAAAAACCCGGCCGCCGGTCCGACATGTCCGACTTGTCCGACATGTCCGGCTGCTTCAATTCCCCCTTCCCTCTCTATCCATTCTCGCCCCCATGCCCCCCCCGCCACCGCAGCCCCCCTCCATTGAAGTGCGCGACATGCACTTCAACTATGGCCATGTCTGCGCCCTGAAGTCACTCACCTTTGACATCCCGGACCGCCAGGTCACCGCCTTCATCGGCCCGTCGGGCTGCGGCAAGTCCACGTTGCTGCGCTGTTTCAACCGCATGAATGACGAAATCCCCGGTGCCCGCGTCACCTGCGGCTCGATCCACATCGGCGGCATTGATATCCAGGACCGCACCGTGGATGTGGTCAAACTCCGGCGGGATGTCGGCATGGTCTTTCAAAAGTCCAACCCGTTCCCCCGCAGTATCTTTGACAACGTCGGCTTCGGCCTGCAACTTCACGGCATGCGCAACCGCCCGGTCCTCAAGCAAGCCGTCGAGGAAGCCCTCGTTTCCGCCGCCCTCTGGGACGAAGTCAAGGACCGCCTGCACGACTCCGCCCTCGGTCTCTCCGGCGGCCAGCAACAGCGCCTCTGCATCGCCAGAAGTCTCGCCGTCAAGCCCCGCATCATCCTGATGGATGAGCCCTGCAGCGCGCTGGACCCGATTGCCACCGCCAAGGTCGAGGATCTGATCCGGACCCTCCGGGAACAATACACCATCATCATCGTCACCCACAACATGCAGCAGGCCGCCCGCGTCTCCGACCACACCGCCTTCTTCTACCTCGGCGAACTCATCGAATTCTCAGACACCCTCAAACTCTTCAGCAATCCCGCCCACAAACTAACCGAAGACTACCTCCGCGGCACCTTCGGCTGACACCGCAAGGATCGTGGATCGTAGATTGCGGATCGAAGATCAACCCCTATCCACTATCCACTATCCACTATCCACTATCCACTATCTCCCATGCCCCAACACATCTTCCGCGACTACGACAACGCCATTCGCCATCTGCAGGAGGACCTCTTGACCATGGCCGCGCTGACCCGCCAGAACCTCGAGCAGGCGATGCAGGCACTCCTGCGCAACGACACCGATCTCGCCCACACCGTGATCGCCGCGGACTCCGATGTGGACGAACTCGAACGCACGGTCGATCAGCTCGGCATGGAAATCCTGGTCCGCTTCCATCCGGTGGCCACCGATCTCCGGTTGGTTATCGCCTCCATGAAGATCAGCACCAATCTCGAACGGATTTCCGATCACGCCGTCGGCATCGCCAAACGCGCCCGCAAAATCAGCAAGGGTCAACCCATGCAAGAAGTGCAGTGGCTCGAGCCGCTCTACACCCAAGCCTACGCCCTGTTGCGAGATGCCATGGATTCCTACACCAACCACGATCCCGCCCTGGGAGAATCGCTCCACGCCAAGGACAAGGATCTCGACCGCCTGCACAAGCAACTTTCCCGCACTCTCAGCAGCCAACTTGAAATCGCCAATGGCCGCTCCGAAGCCTGGCTCCACCTCATCTTCATCGCCCGCTCGTTGGAGCGCATCGGCGACCTTTCCGTGAACATCGGTGAGGAAACCGTCTTTCTCGAAAGCGCCAAGGACATCCGCCACGAACAACGCAAACAAGTTCCGGAATCCAATCCGCCACCCCCATGAGCACCATCCTCGTCATCGAAGATGAAACCGACATCGCAGACCTTGTCGCCCTGCACTTGCAGCGGGACGGTTTCACTCCGCTCCTCGCCCACGATGGCGTCACCGGCCTGGCCCTCGCGAAAACCGCATGCCCCGCGCTCATTTTGTTAGACCTGATGCTGCCCGGCATGGATGGCGTCCGCGTCTTCAGGGAACTCCGCCGCGACCCGCGCACCCTGCGCACCCCGGTCATCATGCTTACCGCCCGCGCCCAGACCGCAGACCGCGTGGCCGGCCTCGAACTCGGGGCCGATGATTATGTCACCAAACCGTTTTCGCCCAAGGAATTGCTGCTGCGCATCAAGTCCGTGTTGAAACGCAACGAGGCCCACGACCCGCGCGAGATCCTAACTGCCGGTCCGTTCCGCTTCGATTCCGCCGCCCTCCAGTGCTACGCCGACAACGCACCCCTGGATCTAACAATCACGGAATACAAACTCCTCCAGTACCTGTGCGAGCACGGCGATCAAGCCTGCGACCGCACCCAACTGCTCCGCTCGGTCTGGGGGTACAGCGATGCCGCCCATTCCCGCACGCTCGACACGCACGTCAAACGCCTGCGCGTCAAGCTCGGCCCTCATGCCGAGCGCCTTGAAACCTCCCGCGGCACCGGCTACCTGTTGCGCACCGGGCCACCTTAAGGAGCGCGGGCTTCAGCCCGCAATGCCCATGGGAAGGGCAAGTGTGGCCGCCAAGCCGCGTGTCGATGGCATTGGACAGCACGCAGAACGCGTTTGCTAGAAAGAGCTGCGGGATGTCCGCCTTGTAATTTGTCAGGTTGTCATCGTAGGCCGTGCGCAGTTTCACGTTCGAGTTCTTCAGCTCGAAGAACACCAGCGGCAGACCGTTCACATAGAGCAGGATGTCCGGGCGGCGGTAGCGCACCTCGCCCTGAATCCACATCTGGGACACCGCCAGGAATTCATTGGCCTGCCCGGTTTTGTCGTTGAAATCAATGATCCTGACTTGCTCGACGCGGTTTTTCCCGGTGGCATCTCGAAACTCCACCCGCACCCCATCGCGCAGCAATTCATACACTTCCCGGTTGGCGGCAACCAGCGGCATCGCCCACCGCCGCTCACACAGCGTCTTGAGCGCCCCGTCGATGGCATCTTGCGGGATGTCCGGATTGAGCCGCAGGGCGGCATTGCGCAAGCGGTCTGGCAAAATCACCTCGCGCTTGCTCGTCCGCCGCGAACCGTCATTGAGGTCATCCCGATCATCCGTGTGGAAATTCTCCACGTCATAACCATGGAGAAATTGCAGCTTCTGCAAGATCGCCTGCTCGATGTTGTCCTCGGAAATAAAGTTGGGCATGGCTTGGACAAGCCGCTTCTAGCGGATGGAGAGGCACCTGTCGAGGTGTTGCATCCGAAATCCGAATTTGAAGTCCTGACGTGGCGATTGAAACCACGGATTTCACAGATTTCACGGATTTGGAAAGAATCATGACCGCCTGGCGTCGCCTATCGGCTATGCCGGGGAAGTTGAAATCCTCCAGTCTCATTGGAGGATTTCAAGTCACCCCCGTCCTCAGTGACGGCATCTCAGGTTATTGCCAAAAACGGCAATTCACGACTTGACAGCCTGCGTCGCAGGGGTCATCGTCTGGCGGTGATCCGCAGCTTTGGCGACAAGCAGACCGAAAAAGTTTACCAAGGCGAGCGCTCACGTACGCTGCCCCCGGACATTCAATCCCGCGCCAACATGAAACTGTTCCGCATCGACCAAGCCAGCCAACTGGAGCAATTGCGATTGCCTCCTTCCAACCGGCTTGAATCTCTTGCGGGCAACCTCCAAGGCTTGTGGAGCATCCGCATCAACCAACGATGGCGGATTGTCTTCTGCTGGCGCGACGGGGATGCCTACGAGGTGAGGATTGCCGACTACCACTGAAAACCGATGAAGACCAAGGCCGACTCCATCCCGCTGCTCAACTACTTCGCCGAGACCTTGCGCGAAACCCTCGATGAATGGCATGAATCGCAGATCGCCATTGCCACGGCGACCGGCATTCCGCCGTCCCACCTCAGCCAAATGAAAATGGGCAGACGGCGCTGCACGCCCGAATATGATCTCCGCCTGAGCCGCTATTTCGGCATCGAAGCCGGATATTGGCTGCGCCTGCAATTGTCCTATGAACTCCAACGCGCGGAACGCGAAAACCGCCAGGCCATCACCCGCATCCGCCCGGCTTCCAGCCCGGCGGCGTGAGGGAGGATAGCCGTCCCGGCTGTCTTGGCCGGCGGGCCTCCAGCCTGTCGTTTCATTGGCGGACAGGCGGGACGCGCTGTCGGCCCTCACAGGCTGGAAGCCTGTTCTCCAATCCATACGCAATCTCTAACTCCTCCACCCAGTCACCTTCAGCCGCCAGAACCAGCGGAATTGTTGTTGGACGGGTCACTTTCCGTTATCTTTGCTCAAGAGGGGCACGGGCGGCTCGGCCGTCGTCTAAGGCAAACTTATGGGCGGGCAGCCCGTGGCCCCTTGTGATTGCATTGATACCCGTCGCAGGATCGCTTACGCTGTGCGTGCCGCCGCGCCACCATGGGCTTGAACACGACCATCCTCTGCCTTGCCATCCTCTGCCTGCTGGTGTGGGCGCTGCGCCAGCGTGCGATCATCCGGCGCCTGCGCCACCCGGAACCAAGCCAGCACGCAGCGGACTTGCACGCGCTCGCCGCAGCCCGCAACGAACGCGACAGCCTGCTCAATGCCTTTCCCGATGCCTGCCTCATCGCCGACGCCCAAGGCCTCATCCAACATTGCAACCAAGCGGCGATTTCTTTGTTAGGGCCGGTGCCGCCGCGCGGTCGCGCGGTGTTGGAAACCCTGCGCGACGCCCGCCTCGCCGCACCCTATCTGGAATGCCGCAACAGCGGCAAACCCGCAGCCGCCCACATCCACCTGCCCGCCGAAGCCGCGCCGGGCCGCAGCCCGAACACCAGCAGCGGCGAAGCCGTCTGGCTGGTGGATGCCGCGCCGCTGGCCCAGGCCGAGGGCCCGCCGCACATCCGCATCCTGCTGCGCGATCTATCAGCCGAGCACCAACTCGAGCAAATCCGCCAGGACTTCGTCGCCAACGCGTCCCATGAACTGCGCACCCCCATCACCCTGGTGGATGGCTATCTGGAGACCTTCCTCGAGGCGCCAGAATTGTTAGATGATCGACCCGCCGCGCTGCGATTTCTCGGGATCATGCGCAAGCACACCGGGCGCATTACCCGCATCATTGAGGACATGCTGCTCATCTCGCGCATCGAATCCAGTGACGCGTCCACCCTGCGGATGGAGACCTTTGCGCTGGCGGAATGCGTGCAGGACCTCATCGATCGCCTCGAGTCCCTCATCCGCGCCCAACACGCCACGGTCTCCATCCAACTTCACGACCCGGGCGTCACTCTCCACGGCGACCGGTTTTATTGGACCCAGATTCTGTTCAACCTCATCGAGAACGCCCTCAAACAAAACCCCAAGCCCGGCCTGCAAGTCATCATCCACAGTGAGCCGAGCGATGCCGGCCTGCGCATTGAAATCACCGACAACGGCATCGGCATTCCCGCCGCCGATATGCCCTTCATCTTCAAGCGTTTCTATCGGGTGGAAAAGCACCATTCCCAAAACCAGATCAAGGGCACCGGGCTCGGTCTATCCATTGTCAAGCGAGCCATCGAGGCCCACGGCGGCAGCATCACCTGCCACTCCGTGCCCGGCGTCCGCACCAGTTTCCAGATCACCCTGCCGGAGCAAGAGTTGTAGCGGCGGTCTGTGACTACTTTTCCCCTGCGGGAAAAGTCGCTGGCGGATGCATCGCACATCTCTTTGGCATCGACGCTCATAGAGCGCCGCTACAAGGCGTGCCTGCGCAAGCATTGTAGCGGCGGTCTGTGACTACTTTTCCCCTGCGAGAAAAGTCGCTGGCGAATGCATCGCGCATCTCTTTGGCATCGACGCTCACAGAGCGCCGCTACAAGGCGTGCCTGCGCAAGCATTGTAGC
>JAPLUI010000405.1 GCA_026397725.1 Verrucomicrobiota bacterium
CGAGCCAAACTGAACTCGGAACCCGAGCACTACGCCGCTTACACGCGTGAATACCTGGGCTGGGGTGTGTTCGCGCTGATGCCGCGGTGATGCGTTGGCAGATGAAAAGACAAAATGGAGAAGCCTAACAAACCGGATGCACCGAACCCCGCGATCGCGTTGCGGTTTCAGGTCAGACGTCATTGGCGCGGGGGCGGTGATCCGGAGCGTTCACTTCCTGCGCAACTTCCGCACCATGGCCACCAGCGAGGGGATGCCGACTAACAGACCCACCAGCAGCGAGGCGAGCCGTAGGTGCCATTCGATCTGCTCCTGATAGGACGTGATGACGCCCAGCAGCGGCGAGGCGGTGCCGACGATGGCGTTGCGAACGTAGTGAAGGTCGATGTCGATGTGCTGGCGCATGGGCGGGGGAATTAATGGTCTCCGCCGCCTCCTTCGCGCAGCCGGAAGCTGTTCTGGAAGTTGTTCACGCTGGCCCGGACCTGCACCTCGGTCACCCCGTCCGGAATCCAGATTTGGAAGACCGGATAGAGGCCCTCGACCATGACGTCGGAGTTGCGGTTCAGGGTGCCGAGCTTGGCCGGGTCGCCCGCCGCCATCAGGACCAACAGCACAAGGAGGATTGGAACGATGTGTTTCATGTTAGATAAGCCGTTTGGCCTGGAGGTGAATCAGGAGTTGGGCGAACATGTCGGCCACGTTGCCCACGGTCGCCGTCGCCGGGTCGAATGTGGTCTGACCGGCCGTCGGGGCGGCGACGGTGACGGCGGGATGGGAGGTGCCGATGGTGGCCACGGTCTCCGGTGCCGGATATGGCAGTTCGGCGCCGGCCGGCACGCCCTCGCTGCCCCGGTTCACGTCGTTCTCCACCACGACGATGAAGGTGCGCATGGATGTGGGTTCCCCCACGCCTTCGCGCCAGGTGATCTCGCCCATCAGGGTGATTTCTGACAGCTCGGTGCCGGTGGCTGAGCCCACCTGGAGCGCCGAGTCGAGTTCCACCGTGTTGAAGCTCGGCGAACATTGATAGACCGGACTGTCAGCCTCCGGGTCGGGCATCGTCCAGTCGGTCGCATGGGCGAGATAGCCGCCGCCGAAATCATTGCCCGCCTTGACCCCGAACTCGATGGCGAGGGTTTCGGGGTCGCCGATGGTCGAATGGGTGAGGCCGTTGGTGAGGAACGCCACTTCCAGTTTCGCCGCATCGCCCCGCTTGAAGCGCAGGGAGGTCACCGGGTTGCGGAAGCCAACGGCTTCGATCGGTTGAAGTGTTTCGAGGTCATCACCGGGTTGCGGAAGCCAACGGCTTCGATCGGTTGAAGTGTTTCGAGGTCAACGTAGAGCTTCACGCCCCGTGTCCGGCTGTCAACCGGTCGCCACGGTCGGCAGGCGCATGGCGCTTCAGAAACCCAGGTGGGTGAGGTATTGGACGGCGATCACGAGGCCGGCGTCGCCATCGAGGGGACCGGCGTTGACGGCATACCGACCGCGATAGATCCCGTGCCGCCACCGGTACAGATAGCCGTCGGATGAGCCGGTGAGCTGGATGTTTCCCTCGTTGGTGGTGCAGTAGAGCGTGATGGCAAACAGGTCGAGGTGAGAGCCGCCGCCGAGGCTGATCAGGATTTCATCGCCATCCTCTGTCACGGTGATGCCTTCGCCCCGGATGGAGCGGAACTTGAAGATGTTCTCGACCTCGTCGTGTTTCTTATAGACGCCAGCGCCGGTGCCCACATTCTCGCCGGTCCAGAGCTGTGCCCAGTGCTCGACGTCGCTCTGCTGATAGACCCGCACCCCCGGAACCCCGTCGTCGAGTTCCAGCTTGAAGAGCTTGACGTAATAGTCGCCGTCCCCGCCCGAGCCTTCTGGGTCCGTGGGATGGTAGTGGACGCCGTCCTGGTTAGCGGCAGCGACGATGATCTCCGGCGTCCCGGTGACGGCTCCCGTCACATCGGTTCTGTACCGGCACCATGCGGTGTCGCCGATGGCCATGGAAATTTCCGGCTTGGGGACCGAGTCGAGCGCCTTGCCGCCATATTCGGGCATGTGGAATTTGACCGCCGGATGATCGCCGGTTTTGGGCTGCCGTTCGATCACCCAGCCTTCCCTGATCGTGACCAGGTAGTTGCTGCCGTCCCTGGCGATGGCGATGACCGAGAACGACGGCTGGCCCTTGGGAAGCTGGCCAAGCGGCTGGGGCATCGAATAGCAGAACCCGCCCGACGAGGCGACGAACTCAAGCCCGGTGCCGGGGCATGGCGTGCGGGCCGCAATCGCCTCCAGCAGCAGGTTCCAGTCGCTGGCCAGCACCGGGTCGCCGGGTTTCTTCTTTTGGGGCAGCCGCATGGTTGTCAGTCGGTGTAAATGTCGGCGTCCCAGCCGTCGCGGTCGCTGGCCAGCCATTCCAATTCGAGGCGGAACGCCTTGCCGTCCTGCGTCTGGGTGACGCCGTTGCGGAGCCAGTTGCGGGTGCCGGCCAGCGTGGGCGCGGGTCCGGACGGGGTGTCGATGTTGCCGATCTTGTTGAGTTCCTCCGCTTCCACCGGCCGGTTGCGCACCCAGCTTTCGCGCCACGTCACGCGGGGCGAGTAATAACTCGTCTGACCACGGTCGATCTTGGCAAGCGCCTCAATGCCACGGGCGCTCGTCACCTTGTCGCGCAGCCTGTTGCCCTGGTCGTCCTTGTCCTTGCCCGACTGGATGAGCTTGATCGCCTCGCGCTCTTTCTCGGCAAGGTTCTTGTAGCGGAGGTGGCTCAGAAGCGGCTCCTCGCTGAGCGACAGCCCCATCGTGTAAACCGCGTTGGCCTTCTCGTCCTCCTTTTCCTCGGCCCCGGCGTATTGGCAGGTAATTTCCGCCAGGTCGCCCTCGGTGAAGTTCGCCGTGACCTGTGACACCGTGATGAAGCTGATCTCCGGGTGGGGCGTGCCCGGACGGGGCATCAGGGCCACGGCCGACGTGCGATGGCAGAGGAAAATCTGCGTGGCCGTCCACTTCCCCTCCTTGTCGATCTGGACGGTGTAGCCTGGCTGCGGGTAGAGTCGCCCCGGTTGAATCGCGATGTGTTGCGGCATCCTGGCCGGGGCGCGGCGTCAACCGAACGCCGCCTGCGGCTTGCCGCCGAGCTTGTCGAGCTTGCCGCTCATGCCCTTGAGCAGGCTGT
>JAPLUI010000139.1 GCA_026397725.1 Verrucomicrobiota bacterium
TACTCCACGCAGAACTCCTGGAACTCCATCTGCGGCAGCGGATCATGGTATTTGAAGCTCTTGCGAAAATGTTCAGCCACGGCCGCGCGGCCATCCAGAGCGTCGCCGGTGAACGGCTGGAGGTTGACCCAGAAATACTCGAACCGCTCGCGGGGGAAGAGTGTTAGTTGGACAGCGGTCGGGTTGGTGAAAACGCGGAAGCCGGCATCGCCGCCCGCAAACACATTCATAAACAGAAACGGCTGCTTTGGGTCACCCTTGCCAGCGCCCGGCGTCAGCGAGGTGCACCAGTTATTCTCCGGCAGCAGGGCCAGACCGCTGCCATCGGCGTAATGCACCAGGCAGTTGCGCTTGGCTTTCTCCAGTCCCTTCGTGGTGCTGGCCCATTTCGTTTGCCAGGGGACGTAATCAATGGTGTGTTTCGCGTCCGGGACATTCAGCGTGAGAATGTCTGAGGAAGAAATCACGCGGGCTCGGGTGGCGTCGTCGTTCTGGATGAAACTGCCGTAACGCAACCCGGCATCGCCGTCGAAAATTTCAAACACCAGCGACACGGTAAGTTTTGACGCGGGCCGCGCCAAATCCAAAGTCAGCGACTTGCCCCAGTGCTGGCCGAAGGCGGTGATGTCCGCGAATTGCGCGGTTCCAAGAATCCACTGGCCATCCTGCGCCGCCAGTTCCTCGCCGTCCACCGTGTGGCGGAACAACGAACGCGGGCCGGCACCGGTCAGCATTTCCTTCCCGGCGCGTTTGTTGAACAACCTGGTGAGATCCACCGAGCCGTCCTTGAATTTCACCGCCGCGCACAGCGTGTTATTTTCCAATGTCCAGGCATCACCGGTCTTGGTGACGACGGCGGGGAAGGACGCGGCGTCCGGTATTTCCGCCTCAACGGCGGCGGAAACCTGAACCAACGTGGGCAGGACTGAAAACGCAAGGCAGGAGATGATGATGGCGGCTCGTTTCATGCTGATTATTGCCAGGAATTTGCTTTTGGGGTGAGGGCCGTTGAAAAAGCCGGTGACCGGACCGGCGGGCGGGAAAAAAGGCGTTGTCATTCCAGAATAGGGGTGTGTCAAGAGTTGTGAAATCTACCTAAACGCCACGGCAGCGGCGCGTGCGGGACGCGAACCGGGGAAGGCATTGCTCGCGCTGGCGTTCATACAAGCAAGGATTTCCCCGTCTGGCTATGGGGTTTTTGGCAGAAAATCATCGGTTTTTTGGCAGAATGGCACTCGACAAGCGGTGCCGGTGGTAGATCATCGGAACGCGCCGAGGCGGCGAACTGCCCGATACCCGCCGATTCTGATTCCCCGGGACACGCTGCCGTCATTGGGGGCCGTCGCGAAAATCCATATCAACGTCGTCATGAAACCACCCACCGCGCTATTCATTGCCACCCTTGCCATCATCGCCGGAGTCCGCGCCGCGGATCCGGTCACCATCGTCGCCCGGGGTCCTGCGTGGACCCTGCAAAACAAGTCACTGCAAGCCACTCTCGACTTTGCGGGAGGCAAGCTTGCGTTGACCCGTTTCGTCAACCGCAAGGCCGGCACCGATTACCTCGCGGGCCAGCCACCCATGCCCCTGTTTTCCTATCGGATCGTCGGCCAGCCGGTCACCGCCAACGACGGTGGCTGGTCGCTGGCCTCCACCCATGACGCTAACATCACTCTCTACGGCAAATCCTGGGGAAAACGCTTGGAAATCACCCTGACCCGCAAGCAACCGGCCGCCTTCGCGGTGCGGCAGGTGTTCGAGTTATATGATGGCGGATCCATGCGTTGCCTGTCGTTCATCAGGAACGCCACCGACAAACCGCTGATCATCGAAGCTGCGGATGTGTTGTCACTCAATCTGCCCGACAAGCCCCACCAACTGCACCATGTGACGGGAAACCTGACGTGGAACACGGGCACCGCCGGCCTGCATCACGGCGGGCGCAATGCCATCGCCCGCTACGACACGGGCGACGGCTGGTTCATGGTGCCGGAAAACAACTGGGCCACCTGCCTGGAACCCGGTGCCTCCAAAGGAGATGCGTCTCAAAAGCTGTTAGTGGTGGATGTGTGGGACAACGGGCCCGGGGTCTGTGTCGCCACTAACCCCAAGGCGGTGCAATTGACATTGTTTCCCAATGAGGAGGCGGAATTCTTCTCGGTCAATCTCGGCGTGTTCACGGGCGACGCCATCGACGGCCGCATGGCGGTGGCCGAGCACCTGCGGCGGCGGTTCAAATATATCGATCCCGCGCCCGTGCTTTCCACCAATGATTGGCAATGGGGCAACGGCATGGGGCGTCGCACCGAAAAGGATTACCGCGAAATCGTGGTTCCCAAAGCCAAGGCCGCCGGTTTTGACCGCGTGCTCATCGACGACGGCTGGTATGAGCCGGATGACAGCACCACCCCCAAGCCACCCGTTGCCAACATGGCGGGCATCACCGGATTCATCACCGACAACGGTCTCAAGACCGGTCATTGGTTCAGCCTGCAGGGACGCTTCTGCACGCGCGGATGGGGCGAAGGCCGCGATGCCGCCGACCCGGCCAACATCGACTTCAAACTCAGCCAGATGGAGGACGAGCTGATCGCCAAGTACCATTGCACCTGGGACCAGGTGGACGCCGGGCTGTTATGGAAAACGGATGCCCAGACCGCCTTCTCCCATCCGCTGGACTCGGTGTATCGCAAGATCCTGGGCATGAAACGCTACATGAACACCATCTCGCACAAGTATCCCGATTTCATCATGCAAACCACCTGTGAGATCGACAACCCCGGCGGTACCGCCGCACACGGCGCGGGCGCACAGAATGGCGGCCTCATCCAACTGGCCGACAATGGCACCATGGGCATGTACCGGCGCTCCGAATATGCCGACGACGTGCGCGACATGTTCGCCGCCGTCGGACTATTTCCGTTGGAGGGCATGCTCTCGACCCACGGCGAGGACGGCATCAGGCCGGATTCCTGGCAGGATTCGCCGCTATGGTTTTATCAATTCCTGCTGGCGCGCCACACGATGATCTATTCCTGGCCCGGCGACTGGTCGCAGGAATCCGTCGGCCGCATGCGGGTGTTCAACGACTGGCGCAAGAACCCGCGCATCAATGCCTTGCTGAGCGAGATCATGCGTCCCGTGTATAACGGCCCGGATGCCGTAAAGAACGAAGGCCCGTGGTGTTGGATGGTCACCGATGCCGCGAAATCGCAGGCGCTGGTTTTCGCCATCAACCATCGCGAGTTGAACAGGAATCAATCGTTCGACGCCAAGCTGCGCTGGCTCGATGACCGGAAATCGTATTTCATCGAGGAGATCACCCAGCTTCCCGACGCCTCCTTCAACTACAACTACCGCGGCGAATTCACCGGTGCCCGGTTGCATTCGCAAGGCCTGCCAATCGATCTTGAGGCCGGCGAGGAACACTGCGCCGCCTTCTTCGTGCGCGAAAATGCCTCCCCGAATCCGCAGGTGATCTATGCCGATACGGCGATCATGAAATATGACGGAAATATCCGTGGCACCGCCTTGCAAGTCTCCCTCGAAGGAACCCCAAACTCAAATGCACAAATCATCGTCGCCAAACCCGCCAAACATGGCGTGGAATCACGCACCATCACCCTGGACGCCAATGGCAAAGCCACCGCCGGTTTCGATGCCACCGCCATCACCCAAGGCGTCACCACCCCAAACAAACAAACCCGGGAAACCACTGACAAGGGGCAGCACGATCCCGCCACCGCCGGTGCCTGGCACGGCAAATACGGCACTCTCGCCGCCTGGATCGCCGGCAACCGGATCAATCCGTCTAACGGCTTCTCGCTGGCCACCTCAGCGCCGGTTTATGTCTGGAACAAGGGCGATGCCAACGCCATCCCGAGGATGTTGGAACAACCGGCCGCCACCCCCGGCCCCAAACAAGCCGCCTGTTGGACCACCGCCGAAAAGTTCACCCTGAGCGTCAACGCCCCGGCCACCCGCCGTTACAGGCTCAGCGTCTATGTCATGGACTACGACGACGGCAAGCGTGGCATGGACATCACCGTGAAATCCCGCGACAGATCCCTGCTGGACCGCCAGAGCGCCACCGTGGAGGACACCGCCAAGGGCGTCTATCTCACCTGGGATGTCACCGGCCCGGCGACGATCCAGGCCGTGAAAACCGCCGGCATCAACGCGGCGGTCTCCGGCGTGTTTGTCGATGAGGTCGCCAAGCCGCCAGTCCGTTAACAGTGGAAACGAATGCGAGTGCTTTCAATTTCTGTTGTTAAAATACCCGCCTCGGGGCATCAGAGGCGGGCACTGAGTTTAAGGAACCTGTTGCGGGGCGATCAGTTCTCCGTGCCCTCCACGCGGAAGAACTTAGGTGCGACGCCGATGGGGATGGTCGCCTTGTAGCGAACATAGCCGGTGGGTACTCCGCTTTGATCGACGTCGGGTGCCGGCACGATCGCGCTGGTGCTCCAATCGCCCGCGCCCATGGTGATGCTTTCCTGGAGCAGATAACTGCATCCGCTTGTATGTTGCAGCCAGTGCAGGACGAGATCTCCGGCGACTGTTTCGCTCGTCACCAAGGTGCCGTTGCCGGCGACCGGCGAGGTGCCGAAGAGAAACTCCTGAATGTTGGTGAAGCCGTCGCCATCCGGGTCGGCACCACGTAAGGCGTTATCACCGGTGAGGCCGTATCCGTCTGGGCTGCCGGCCCAGGCATCGTAGCCGCCGGCGGGCGGGGCGGTGGTGACGGTGAATTGGCCGGGAGTCAAGACCCCCAGGGAAATTCGGGGTTCGTAAACGAGGCCGGCGTAATTGTTATAGCTAGCGGCACTCGTGCCGTTGCCGACCAAGGTTGCGCGATCCAGAAACTGGAGCAGGGTAGTGGAACCTGAACCGATCAGCGTCCCGTTGAGATAGACGCTGATCTGATTCGACAGGCAATCAGCGTTGGTAGGCACCACCACGGCCGCCAGATGGTTCCAATCACCGGCTACATATTGGTTCGTGTCCTTTCTGAAGCCCCACGCGGTCTCGAAGCCGATCCGGCCATTATTAATACCGAGACTCAACATATCAGCAAAGCTGAGCGCGAAACCGGTGTATTGACCGGCTTGGGTGGGATTTTTCACCCAAACCTCCATCGTCAGCCCCCCTGCGGCCCAGATCTGGGACTGCGTTGCGAGGGGACTGTTTGTTGTCGTTGAAATTGTGGCGGTGCTGCCGGTGCCGAAACTCACCGAGCCGGTGCCGGTCACATGCTGGGTCACCGATGCGCTGGGGATGTCATCCGAATAGGTGGCTCCTCCACCGTTCCACAGGTTGGTCGCGTCGTGGCCGCCTCCGCTGTCGTCGGTGATGGGGACGCTCACCGCTCCGCTGGTGGAGTCGAAGCCCCACTGCAGGATCTGCGTGCCGAATCCTGCCACCAGCCCCGCGAGCGTCACGGTGACAGTCGGGCGGAGGGGGTCGTTGGTGGCCAGCGAAAGCTGGGCGGGAAACTTCCCGGGCGCGGCGGGATTGAAGGTGACTTGAAGCGCACCGGAACCTGAGGGGCTGATCGCACCGGGTATGCCGGTCACGCTGTAGGCGGCGGCACCGTCACCGGTGATTTGCGGATTGCTCAGGATCAAATTCTGCGTAGCACCCGAATTGCCGACCTGGAGTTCAAGCGGAGTCGGCCCAGGAAGGGATGGAAGTATGCCGAAATCAAGGCTAGAGCCGATCGCGATGATCGGATCCCGCACCACTTCGGAAGCCACCGTGAACTGACCGGGAGTCAAGGCTCCCAGGGAAATACGGGGTTCGTAAACGAGGCCGTTGTAATTATTATAGCCAACGCCATCCGTGCCGTTGCCGACCAAGGCCGCGCGATATAGAAACCAAGGCGCGGTGGTGGAAACTGAACCGATCAGCTTCCCGTTGAGATAGGCGCTGATGTCATACGACAGGCAATCAGATGTGGTAGGCACCAGTACCGCCGCCAGATGGTTCCAATCACTGGCTATATATTGGTCCGTGTCGATACCACCGCTCCCCCACGCGGTGGAGAAGCCGATCCGGCCATGATAAATACCGAGATTATACATATCGGCAAAGCTGAGTGCGAAACCGGGGTACACACCGGCCTGGACGGGGTTTTTCACCCAAACCTCCATCGTCAGACCACCTGCGGCCCAGATATCGGCCGGCGTCGCGGGGGGGGTGTATTGTGGCGTAGCAATTGCGGCGGTGCTGCCGGTGGCGAAATTCACCGAACCGACGCCGGTCACATGCTGAGTCTGCAATGGGCTGGGAATTTCAGCCGAATAGGTGGCGGCTCCATTCCCAAGCAGGTTGGTCGCGGGGTGGTTTGCTCCGCTGTCGTCGGTGATGGGGACACTCACTGCGCCACTGGTGGCGTCGAAGCCCCACTGCAGAATGGTGCCGGCGGTCAATGGCCCGGCGAGTCCGACGGCCAATGAGAGGGCTGCCAGCGGCAGGGCACGGTGGTTGAGATGAGGCCTTGTGGGCTTGATGATATCCGATGTTTTCATGGTGTTGTTCTTGTTGGTTGGAATTTGCTCTTGGGGTGAAGATGGTTGGAAGATTCGGTGGCCGGACCGGGTGGGCGGTGCGCGCGGGACGCGAACCCGGGGAAGGCCTTGCCTGCGCTGGCGTTCAGACAAGCACGAATTTTTCCGTCCGTCTATGGGGTTTTTGGCAGAAAATCATCGTTTTCTTGGCAGAATGGCACTCGACAAACGGTGCCGGTGATGGATCATTGGATTGCCCCGAGGCGGGGCTTGATAAAGGATGACGAAGCAAGCACTCAGACGGACGGTGGGATTCTGCGCGGCGGCGTGGCAGGCAAGTGCCCGGCGTTGGTTGGACGGCGCGTTGCGCTATGTGACGGCGACGCCGGGGCTGGCGTTCCGCGACTTCAGCTTTCTGGAGGAAATGGCCATGGACGAGTTGGCGCCCGCTCCGTCATGGCAGGGCAAGGCCGACGGGATGATCCTGGCCTTCGGGCTGCGCGAGGACGAACCCGCAGACGCCGCGATGCGCTGGATCGAGCGCGGGGGCGTGCCGGCGGTCAGCCTGGTGTGGGATTGGCGGCATTCGCGGCTGCCGGTGGTGGCCACCGACTTTGCCGCGGTGATGACGTGTGCGGCGGAGTATCTCATCCGTCGGCATGCCTGCGATGGCATCAAGGTGGCCGACGTGGTGCGCCATCTGCGCATCGCGCGCCGGACCCTGGACCAGCATTTCGCCGACCGACTCGGCCATTCCCCCGCCCAGGAGATCCGGCGGGTCCGCTTGGATATGGCCAGGAAACTGCTGGCTGAGACCGCCCTGTCGGTCGGCAGGGTGGCGGAGTTGGCGGGCTTCAGGGACCTGGCGCAGTTCAACGCCACGTTTCGCCAGCACGCCGGACTGCCGCCCGCCGAGTTCCGCCAGCGAGAGCGGCAGTAGGGGTGGGACTGCTTGCGAGGCGCTGCCTCAGACAGAGCAAAACGCGAAGAGGATTGACGACTCGGCTCGACGATTTGTTGATTTTGATCCGATCGCGTCCTTTACAGGCACCGGTCGCCAAGTGCCATTCTGCCAAAAAAACGATGATTTTCTGCCAAAAACCCCATAGACAGACGGGGAAATCCGTGCTGGTCTGAAAGCCAGCGCGAGAAAGGTCTTCCCCGGTCCGTGTCCCGCCGATGGAACTTGCGCCCGCCTCCCGCCTCAACCCATCCCATGAACCAAACCAACCATCCGTAAAGAACACCAACCGAATGATGAGCACAACCAAACACCTCCCGAACACCTTCTGGGGCTCCGCCGCTGCGGCGGTCGCCGCCTTCGCCCTGGCCGCCACCCCGGCCACCGCGACTCAGGTGCAGACGCCGGTCGGCAGCGCCACGGAACTGGAATACGCTGCCGATGTCAGCAATACCGATCTCCTAACCGGCCTGACGGCCACCACCACCGGCACCTGGAAGCCCGACGGCGGTGCGAACGTGACACGACTGAATGATGGGGTCCACGGTGGTAGTTTTTTTGCTGTGGGAAATCAAGTCCAAGCGGCCTTTGGGGTAGTCGGCGCCACCGCCACATACCATCTTGGGGCCGGCGCCAACAGCCTGGGCTACGACATCACCTCGATCCAAAGCATCGCGGCCTGGGTCAACGTGGGTTTCGGCAATCAGGCCTATACGGTGGACGTCAAGCTCATAGGCGCGGCGAGCTACACGACCTTGGCGACGGTGGACTGTGAGCTGCGTCGTTATGATGGCGGCGCGACCAAAGTCACCTTGACGGATGATGGCGGCGTACTCGCCAGTGGCGTCGAGTTCATCCGCTTCACTCTCAATAGTGTCAATGAAGGCGATAATGGCGGGGGCTTTATGCCCCGCGAATTCGACGTCTTCGGCGTATCAACCGGCGGTGACACCACCCCGCCGACCATTGTTACGGTGAACCCGACTGACAACGCGAGCGGCTTGGCGGGCACCACGGCTCTCGTAGCGTCCTTCGACGAGAACATCTTGCGCGGCACCGGCAACATCACGATCAAGAACCTCGACACCTCTGCTCTAACGGAGATTCCGGTGGGCGATCCCCAAGTCTTGGTGGCGGGCGCGGTCCTGACGATCCACCCGAGCACCAGCCTCGCGCCGAACACGAACTACGCCATCTGGATTGACAACACCGCGATCAAGGACTTGGCCAACAACCCCTTCGGCGGCATCGCCGACGACACCACCTGGAACTTCACCACCAGCGCACAGGTGCAGACGAGGGTCTTCAGTGCCACGGAACTGGCCTACGCGGGCGATGTCAGCAATTCCGATCTCCTCACCGGCCTGACGGCGAGGCTCAACGGCGACTCCATATGGAATATCGATGCTAGCCATGGCGGGGCAAACCCGGCGGCACTGAATGATGGGGTTCACGGCGGCTCCTTTTTTGATGTAGGGAGTTTGTGCCAAGGAGCTCAGCCGAACCCCGGCGCCACCGCAGAATACAACCTAGGACTCGGTGCCAACGACTTGGGCTACGACCTCACCTCGATCCAAAGCATCGCCGCCTGGGTCAACGCGGGTTTCGGCAATCAGGCCTTTACGGTGGACGTCAAGCTCGTCGGCGCGACGGACTACACACCCTTGGCGGCGGTAAACTATCAGCCGCTGGCACTTGATGGCATCGGCGCGACGAAAGTCACCTTGACTGATCTTGGCGGGGTACTCGCCACTGGCGTCGAGTTCATCCGATTCACTACCAATAGTGTCAATGGAGGCCAGAATGGCGGGGGCTTTACGTGGCGTGAGATCGACGTCATCGGCGTGCCAACCGGCGGTGCCAGCAGCGCGTATGGCACCTGGTCCTCCACGCATGGCCTCACCGGCACCGCCGGCTCCAGCACCGATCCGGCGTTCGATGCCGATCCTAACAAGGACGGCGTGGCCAACGGGCTCGTCTGGCTGATTGGCGGCACGACGGGTGATCCGCTCGCTAACAACAACCCGATCCTGCCCGTCCCGACCGCTGCCAGCGCCAAGTTGGTCCTCAGCTTCCAATGCCTGAAGTCGAGCGCGCGCGGAACGGCGAACCTGTATGTCCAGTATAGCAAGGACCTCGGCGTAGGCGATGCCTGGAACGGCGTCTCCGTCCCCGACTCCGATCAAGCGGATGGTGGCAGTGGCGTGGGCTTCGTCGTCGCGCCGATCACGGGTTCGGACTATAACCATGTCACGGCCACCATCGCGGCACTTGTCCCTGGTGGCAAACTCTTCGGGCGTTTGATGGCCACCGAGTAAGAAAACGACGGGACGGAAGATGAGAGATTGCGGATAGAGGATAATGGATCCCAGTCACTGGCTCAGCCTTTTCTTTTCTTCTGTCTTCTGTCTCAGGGTCTTCTGTCCTTTCCGGAGTTATGGTTTTCTCCGGATCACAGCGGGGCCGCCGGTGCGCACCGGCGGCCCCCATCTGCTGCAAGGCTGGAATCCTGAAACGCCGGAATGGTGAAGAGACCGAGGATCGCCGCGCTTTCAACCCGAACTCAGGAGTTTGAGTTGAAATGTCGGTTAGATTAACCACAGACTACACGGATTTCACAGATTGAAATAGGTTCCATTTGCAACTTCTCCGAAGTTACAAATGGTGCGGAAATCCATACCAGAAAATCCGTGAAATCTGATGGCATCTGTGGTTTCAAGAACGAATCTTGGATTTCAACTTCCTTTTTCGGGTTCAAGACAAAAGACTCTGAAAAAACGATGAAGCTCCAGACGAGCCAACCACCGAAGAAACAATGAAACATACGCTCCTCACGCTGGTTCCCGCCCTGTTGTTGACCCCGCTCCACGCCGCCGACCCCGGGGCCACCCCCACGCACCCGCAGGCGGACGGGTTGGCGCGGCTGCCGCGGGACTTCGGCACGCTTCCGTTAGAGGCGCGGCGCGCGATCGGGCCGCTCTTCTGACTGCACGGCGACGAGAGCAAGGAGCGGCTCTCAATCCCGGAGGGATGCCGGAAATTCCAGTGATGTGTATACTCGCCAGGGCGGTTGCCCTGGGCTACCTTGGGGTAGGCCTATGGCCAACAGAATGTACCGGATATTGTTGCCATACATTTCCCTTTTCATATCCAATCACTTCGCCACGGTGACGTCCACCTCGGTGAGAAAGGGGCCTTGCTTGCGTGCCGCCGTTGGCTATGGGTTCGACAAGCACGTCACGGTTTGACTTAGTTGGGGCGCGGTGGACGGGAACACCAGGCGTTGCCCGTCGCCAGTCGTCGCTTCGATGTAGTATTCGATGCCTGCCGGGGAAATCGGCGGCAGATTGATAGAATATATGCCACGGGCAACATGCTGGAAATCCGCCACGGCATATTCACCGGTGCCCATGGTCCGCCAGTGGAACCGTGCAACTTGCGGTGGCTGCCCGGCCAGGACGATGATCCGCAATGGCGGTTTGTCCCCTTCCATCACGGTGTTGCGGATCGTGGGCACA
>JAPLUI010000151.1 GCA_026397725.1 Verrucomicrobiota bacterium
CGTCCCGGACGAGAGGAGCCTCGCGCGAAGAAGCGCCGGCCGAAAAACTATCATCTGCTGACCAAGCCACGCCGCAAGATGATCATCCGAGGCCACCGGAACCGTCCCAAACCCGCCTTAAGTTAGCGCCATTCGGGTCAGGCCCTGCATTGAAACATTTACGCTCGGCATGGGCTGCGGGCAACATGCCCGCTCCACGGTCTCACGGTTCGCCCACGGTTGGATTCGGCACGACCACGGCGGTGGCTTTCACGCCACGGGTCAGCACTTCCTGCGGTGCCTTGCCGCTGGGCACCAACTCGCGGGCCATGCCGCGATAGCGTAGCGGTTGATAGCCCAGGGCGAGGAGGGCGTCCAGCGGCGCTTGCTTGAGGCCGGGTTTCCAGTAGTCGGGGCCGCCGCCGGTTTCGTAGTAATAGAGCCAGGTGTGTTCGGGATTCGACCAACCGGCGCAGAGGAGCACATGGCGATGCGGGATGTTGAGCACATCACCGGGCCGCAAATCCCGCGTGCTCGGCAGTTCGGTGCAGAGTGCGGGCAGTTGGGTGGTGTCATGCACGGTGGGCAGCTTGAGGCAGCGGGAGACGAAGCCGGAGCAATCCACGCCCGCTGCCTGCGTGCTCACGGCGGCGTTATCGGCCCGGCGTTTTGCCGGTGAGGAGACATCGCCGCCAGCCAGGCCGTTGGCGATGGCGGCATCAAACGTGGCGGGATCGTCGAAGCCGCCCCACTTGTAGGGAACGCCGGTGTTGACCTCGCCGGGGACCCACCAGCCTTTGCGCTCGTGCTGCGGCTCGTGGCTGATGTCCGGCGTGTTCACCACAATGCCGGCCTTATCCTTGCCGTGCAGGATGTTGTGGGCAAACGGCCGCCAGGCATGCGAGGCGAGGCGCTGCGCGATGGCCAGCGACTCTCCGGGCGTGAGTTGCGAGGGCGCGGAGGCATCGCCCGGCACGAGCACCGGCGGCGGCACCGGAACACAGCTTGTCGCCAGCAGCAGGCTGGCAAGTGGAAGGCACTTCATCGGCGGATGCTGTGAGGTCAGCCGCGTGAGGTCAATCAAATGCATCGTAAAATTCAGCCATGGGGTGGTCCCATTCGGCTGTCCCATTTGGGTTGACCCGGGCAGGACCGGCCGGCAGAATGACCGCCATGAACCCCCGCCTTGGTCTCGCACTGCTTGCCACCACATGGCTCGCACTCCCTTGTGCCGCCGCCGAAACAAGGACCAGTCCACGGGCGGCCCTCGTCATCGGCAATGCCAAGTACGAAGCGAGCGTGGGATCGCTGCGCAATGCGGTGAGCGATGCCAGGGCGGTCGCCAAGACCTTGCGCGGCCTTGGGTTTGCGGTCATCGAGGAGCACAACGTCACCCGCGACGAACTGCTGGAGGCGGTGGCTGAGTTCCGCACCAAACTGCGTGGCACCGAGGTCGCCCTGTTCTACTATGCCGGCCACGGGATCTCCGTCGCCGGTTCTAACTACCTCATTCCGGTCAAATCCGGCTACCTCCCTGAAGGTGCCGATGACCCCACGTTGCGGCTCCTGGCAGAGACCAAGCTCTTCAACGCGGAACAGGTCAGCGCGGAGATGAGTGCCGCTGGCGGGCGCTGCAACCTCGTCATTCTTGACGCCTGCCGGACCACGCCCGTGGCCCGCAACCCGCGCACCCGCGAGCTTGCCAATCCCGGCGGTCTCACCGAGATGAAACCGCCCGCCGGCTCCCTCATCGCCTTCGCCACCGATGCCGGGCGCACCGCGCAAGATGGCGCGGGTGCCAACGGCCTCTATACCGAGGAGTTGCTCAAGCATCTGCGCACCTCCGGCCTCACCATCGAGCAGGTCTTCAAGCGCACGCGGGCGGGCGTCATGCAGCGCTCCGCCGGTGCCCAGATCCCCGCCGAATACTCGCGGCTCGTGGGCGATGACATCTACCTTGCAGGTCCTGCGTCCGGGGTGCCCGCCGCCACCCCGGCCGGCGGCTCCGAGACCGCAGCGGTGGGCGTGCCCCGGCGCGTGCTGAAAGCGGAACCGGTGCGGCCACCGACGTCCGGCGCGATGAACAAACTCGCCGCCGCCGGCAAGGCTGCGGAATGTGTTGAGGCCCTCAAACTAACCGCCGCAAGCCGCGGGGCCGGCGATTACGCCGCCGCCCCGCTGGATACCTTGCTGGAACTTGCCAAGGAGGACCTCAAGGAGGCCACCGTGCCATCACCCAAGGTCGAGGCCGCCATGAAAACCTGCGACCTCGTGCTCGAATCGATCCCCGAGTGCCTGCCGCCGGAGCACGCGCAGAAAGCCGCGCTCACTGCCAAGGCGCAGAACCGTCGCGGCGACTGCCTGCTGATCCTCGGCCGACCGGCGGAGGCCCTGCCAGCCTACAACTCCGCCATTCTGCTCGCCCCTGAAGACGCCTATCCCATCTTCAATCGCGGTCGCGCCCAGCTCGCCCTCGGCCGCATGGACGAAGCCAAAGCCGACTTCACCGCCGCCGCCGGCCCCAAGTTCAAGCAGCCCAAGGCCCGTCAGCTCGCGCTCAAGGCCCTCACGGAGTTGCCATGACAACGCGGCGGTGGCTCTGCCGTCGTGCATCGCCCCTTCTCGCGTCCCCACCCGGCACTCCGACCTCCGCACCACCATTCCTCCCCCTTGCCTCGGCCTTGGGGCGCGACGGCGTCCCGTCGGCCGTGTGCGGCATTTTCGCCCCGCCGGCCTGCGCCGGCCTGAATATGCCAACGGGATCGTCTCATTCCAACCAACCCAGCCCACGGCAAGGCGCAAGAAATACTTTCACGATAGCCCCTGTCCCCATCACGATAAGTCCCCTGTAGGAATACCAGAACATGAAAATGAAGAAACTACCATCTGAAGCCAACTCGCGAAGGGTAACCGACGCGGGGAAGGAAGGCTAGGAGAAAATCGCGAGCCAATGGACAAGAACCGCATAGAAGGCCGACACGGAGCGATGAGCTGGCACAACACAGCGAAATCGGCTGGTATGCCCGTGGAGGTAAATGCGGCGGCAGTGCGGCGGAGCAACGTGCAATTACCTGGGGAACCGAAGCGCAGCGGAGATAGACAGCCCGGAGGGCTGCCCCGCGAGGGGTGAGCGCAGCGAATCAAATCCCGCCGCTGTCAGGGGGCGGGAAGTCAGCAGATGCCATAGTAGTCGAGGAAACGAGCCGGTGTGCGGATGAGCACAGCAAAATTTCCGGAGCGACTCACCCGATGAAGGGCCGAACCAATGAGGAGGGGATCGACCCCGCAACGGACAAGCCAACCGACAACGCCCCAGAGCGAGGTGAACTTGAGCGCCGTGGCGGAGGGAAGCATGGAGCCCCTCAAGAACGTCCATCTGGATGGTTCTTCACTACGGGCCTGATGCCCGAGTCTGATTGGAACCGCCCTGTACGGAGCCGTACGCAGGGTGGTGTGGGACCCGGGAGCTAATCACTCCCGGGGACCCGATTGGCCGATTGTTGGCTTGTTCTGTCACAGGACGTACTGCGGGATCTTCATCAGTTCCCCGTTTTTAAGCGCTGACTGATGCGCCACAATTCCTGCCACCGTCATGTTGAGCGCCTGCGCCACGTCCACCCGCGGTTTGCGGTCCCGCAGGATGGCATCCACAAAGTCGCACATGAGATGGTTGCCGCCCCTGTGTGTGCCTTCATTCAGCCCGGGAGGCAGGGGCGGGCGGGCGGTGTTCACCGTGACCTTCTCGTTCTTCTGTCCGTACACCCGTCCCTGTTCGCCGTCGGCCGCCGGCAGGTCATAGCACACCGCCATCCGCGACATGCCGCCTTCGCTGGTGCGGAAGAGCGCGATCTCGGACCCGAACGGGTTCTTGTAAGGGTTGTTCTCCGGTCGCAGGTGCGCAGCAATGCCGGGCATGCCCATGCAGCAGACCTCAGTGAAACTGCCGCCGGTCACGCCGATGTAGTATGCGTTCGAGTGCGTGGGATACCATTGCGGCGGTCCGCCATTGCGCCATCCTGCCAGGTCGATGTTGTTCGTCTTCGGGTTATACCCCGGATATGGATTGGGACAGTAGTGGTAATACTCGCCTTCAGAGTAGATGATCTTGCCCAGTTCGCCGGCCTCGTACCGCTGGCGCATGGCCCATAGATCGGCGTGGCCGCAGGAGGTCTCGAACATCATGTATTTCAGGCCGCTCTTCTTGACGGCCTCAAAGAGACGGTCCGCGTCCTCGAGCGAACCCCAGACCGCGGGCACGGCGGAGGCGGCCAGCCGCGCGTGGCTCGGCGCGTCGGTGGCGATGAACACGGCTTCGATCTTGTCGTCCTTGATCATCTCCTCGCATGACGGATAGGTCTTCGCGCACCGGCAGGCTTTCGCCAACTCGGCGCAACGGCCTGGAATCAGATCCGTGACCGCGACCACCTCGACGTTCGGGTGGTCATGGAAGCCCCATGCCGCTCCGAAATGGCACAAGCCGTAGCCGGCGATGCCGACGCGGATCTTCCGGTCCGAGAACGGCTGCCAGCCCTTCGAAGCGCTCGGGTCGGTTTTCGTCTTCTCGAAACCGGGGATGACATTGCCCTTGGCATCCTTCGGCGAAGGCGGTTCCTCGGCGCCCATAGCCGTCAATCGG
>JAPLUI010000115.1 GCA_026397725.1 Verrucomicrobiota bacterium
CACCGGGAGTAACGTGGGCGCGATAAGGAGCCACCACATTCTTGTGGTGGTAGCGGAAGGGCGGCCCATGAGTGCGTGCCGAAGGCTCTGTTCATGGACGTTCCTTCCGCTCGACGACAGGAATGTCGTCGCTCCCTAACTGGCATCCTCGGAGCCAAGTTACTCGGGAGGGGCGTGACCGCCCGCGAGACGGACCGTGCCTCATGGGAACTCCGCGGCTCTCCCGGTTTAGCCAAAGCGGTGTGGCGGGCTGCGCCCTTCCCACCGCACTCCAGACTTTGGCCCGCGCCCGGGCAGGTGAAGGTATGCACTGCGGTGGGAAGCGCAGCGGGCTACCATATCCGCATCTGCCTGTTTGGTTCAGGGGCTGTGCTGGCTGGAGTTCGTGTAGGACGCCCGCAGGCTCAAGCGGCGAATTGCCAGATCGACGTCGAATGTTCCAGGCACTTCCCAGCCGATGTTCATCGTCGCAATTCGATAGTCCGCAAGCGCCTGCGACTCCTTCAAGAAGTTGTCTCGCCAGGCGTTTTCGAGGCCTTCGCGCATCAACGGCAACAGATCCGTGTCGATGGTAATCCACTTCCGATCATGTGCGGTTTTCTTGGCAAACACATCGCCAGCCGGAGTGTAAATGAACATGTTCGTGCCGCCGGTATCCCGTGCCTTGTACGCCGGCACGACGCGATGCCGGTCGTCGTAGATCGGAATACCAAACCAAAGGTATTTGCCGTAGCCCGGCGACTGGCGGTTGAGATTCTGCACCGAGAAGAAGATCTGGAACTGTGCCGCGTGCAAGCCGGGGTTGTAGTCGGACATGGGCCGCTTTTCCGAAGCAATCAATCGCGCTTCGACATGCAAGCGGGCGGCGCTCAGCTCCGCCAGCGACGGAGGATTGGCGATGTTCTGCTCCACGAGCAGATGCACCCAAGGTTCGCCGGACTTGCGGGCGAGGGTGCCATATTCGGCGCTTGCCTTCACCGCCATGCCGAGATCTCCCCTTTCTGAGCCGACTGCTCCCAGCGTGACCGTCTTGGCGACGTTGGAGAAGCGTAGCGAGCCGTCGGCCAGCTTTTCCGGTGCGGCGATGGCCAGCGGATGTTTGCTGCTCCATTGCACCAGATCCCACACCGGTTCCGCCGTGGTTTCATATCCCCGAACAATTCCATAAGTGACCCGCTTTCCCGGCTCGGGTTGCAGCACCGAGAATCCGCGCCGAAAATCCGGGTCCCGGATGAGTTCGCGTTCCGGCAACTTCTCCGCCGCGTGGCACGGCCAAGCCGTTGTGAGCAGTGCCATGGCGGAGGCACTCACCAGCAGAGTATTAATGAATGGTTTCTTTGTGATCATACTTTTCCAGTTCTATAGTTCCAATGTTAGTTCGACATTTCCTTTTGGCGGAAGTTCCACTGCGGAAAGCACGGCCCAACCATCCTCCAGCCGCACACCCTTTACGGGCAGGCGAAGGGTGCTCGTGCCTTTCGGCAGGCGCACGCGCAGGTCCCTTCTGCAAATCCGGTCGGAACGGTTATCCAAGATGACGCGGACCTGCCGGGGCTTGAACTCGGCCGAAACCAGAATGCTCCCCTTGGCTGCTAGATTCACGAAGCCCACACCCTGCCGTTCCCACGCTGCGGGAATTGCGGGGAAAACCGTGATCGACTTCTCGTCATCCGGATCCAACAGCATCTGGGTGAGGTTGCAAATCAATGCACCGTGTGCCGCCACCTCGGGGGTCTTCTTGAAGTCCTCAAAGTCATTGACAATCTCGCCGATGCAGGTGTCGTCGAAGAGGGTGACGCCGGGTCGGAGCATTTGCTTGGCCCAGTGGCAGGCCTCGTCGCCATCGTGAAGCTTTGCCGCGAAGACGCCCATCCAGCCGTTGTTGAAGACATAATCACCGGTCTTCGAAGTGCGGAACAACGCGTAGCTGTTCCTGACAAGCGGATCGTCATCCGCAAGGATCCGATACCACCACAACGGAATCAGCCAGGTGGCATCACCGGAATTCGCAACTGGCGTTGCGCCGGCTCCTCCGGTCAGGACTTTCGTTCCCTGGTAATCGGCCGTGGGCAGCAGGACCTTGCCGGCCATGTCCGCCCACCCCTTCTCCGCGACACCGCGGCGGACCGACTCGCGCAAGCCGTAAAGGGTCGCAGCCTGCTGAACCGTATTGGGCATGGTCTTGTTCAGATAAGCATTGAAGTCGGGGCGCCATTGCAGATCTTCGACCGACACTTGGGTGGTCTCTTTAAGAATTCGCAGCGCCACTTTGTCGTAACGTCTGTCGCCGCTCCAATCGACATAATCCAGCGCCATGAGCGCGGCGTTATTTCCCGCGAAATCCTCATAGGCCCAAAACCCCTCGCCTTCCGACGGCGGTTCGGGGATCGTGCCGTCGTAACTCATAATGGTGCCGTACTTCGCGCCGCCGGAATACTTCACCGAGGTCTTTTGGAGGGTGAGACCTTCCTTGGCATACCGCTCCGCGCGCGGGAGAGTGCGCTCCAACCAGCCCACGACCCGCCGGGCTTCATCGAAGTGGTTCCCGTACAGCAACGCCCTCTGATCCAAGACCAGATCGTACTCGGGACAGACCGCGCCGGCGAAACTCTCGATGCTGGTACCGTTGCATCCCGGCGGGACATCCGTGTTGCCAAAGAACACTCCGAGATAATACATGGATCGGGCATACCAAGTGGCAAGATCACGGTCCGGCAAGCTCACCGCGGAGCGGGCATGGAAATCCTTCCACCATTGTGCCGTTTCCTTGCGCGAGACGTCAAAGCCGCGCTTCCGCGCCGTCTCAGCCTTCGTCCAGGCCGCGGCCACCGGGTCGGTACTTGCATAGGACGATCCGGGGGCAATGTAGAGAGTGAGCGGCCTTCCCGGCTCTGCGCAGCCTAGCAGAAAGGTTGGCGTATCAACCAACGGGTCCGCCGCTTCGCAAGCAATCGCCAGCGTGGCCGTGCAGGATTTCGGACGCTTGGCCACAACCACCAATCCGCCAGGCTGTTGGACGCCTGCCCCGGCCCATGGGTCATGCTCCTTCTTGTAAACACCGGCGTTCAGATAAACCCGAACCTCACGGTTGATGCCCACGCGCATCTGTATGGGCAACGGGGCATCGGGACTGTCTGTAATCCGGATCACCAGGACACCTTCCGGCGTAACGAACATCTCCCGATGACTCTGAAATGCAGCGCCGGCCGGGCCGACTGTGAGGCCCAGGTCTATTGTTAGGCGCCCGCTGGCGATATCCAGGTGATGCTTAAAGGCCGTCACCTGTCCGGGTTCGAGGTTCTTGCCATAACCGGCGGTCAGGTCAAAGGGCAGATGACGATGTCCCTCCTCGTCCCACCAGTATTGATAGGTGAGGTAGGGCAGGTGCTTGAGCCAGCCGCCCGTGTTGGTCACACCCGCTCCCGGCAGCGTGAACCCATCGGTACCGACCCGCACCACCGTGCCCCCGAGTCCCAGACACTCGTATTGATACTGGGGATGGCGAAAGCGCTCCATTCCCTCTTTCACCATGGCCGCTTGCTGAAGGGTCGTTTCCCACGCACCAGTGACTGAGTCGGCCGCGTCCGCAACGCCGGCAATCAGGCTCGCCATAAACGCCATAATACAAGGGATGGCATCAGTCATTTGCCACCCCCGATCACGCTAAAGCTATAAGTGCCCGAGCCAACTGCCACGTCAATCCGCTCACGCTTTTCGCTGGCTCCGGAGATTCCAACCACACCGCCGACGTAAGCTCCATCTGACCATACCGGCTTGCCGCTTTCGGTTATCGAGACCGGGCCGGTCCCGCTGCCGGGCAGGCTCACCGTCGCCGAGGTGTTGGCGGGAATGGTCACGTTCACTACCAAAGCCCCGCCATTCTTTTCCCAGCGCACGGCAATGGTCCCGTGCATGCTGTCGTAGGAAACCTGCGCCCAGGTCAGTCCCGCCCCGATATATGGTTTGATGACGATGTTCTTGAATCCCTCGCCCTGCTGGCCAATGCCCCCGACATAGTGGAAGAGCCACTCGCCAACCGAGGCCATCAGATCGGGCATGCTGAACGAATTCATGCGCGGATCCTGAAACCCCTTATCCGGGGTCCAGCCGTCCCATCTTTCCCAGGCGGAAGTGGCACCGAGCTTGACCGGATAGAGCCAGGACGGATAGGTGTCCGCCAATAACAGATGGTAAGCCACGTCGTTGCGTCCGTATTCGCTCAGGACGGGCAGCAAGGCCCGCGAACCATGAAATCCGGTGGTCAAGTGTCCTGCGGGGATGGTGGGGTTGTTGCCCTTCGCATCAGGAAACGTCTGCTGATGGCTTTTGTTGAGGATGTCATTCGCCAGATTTGCGGTCGCCATCGATATTTTGTTTTCCGGGATAAATCCGTAATACAACGCCAAGGCATATTCCATCTGGCTGTCATCGCGAACCACGCCCTGGGAGGAAATATATGCGTTGTCAAATGCCGCCCGCATGTTCGCGAACAACGTGCGATACGCTGCAGCGTCGGCCGTCCTGCCGATGGCCTCCGCCATTTCCGCCATCATGTTCACCGAGGCTCCATTCAATAGGGTGTTGAAGATGTCGGCATTACCTTCACGATTTTGGGTGATTGCCAGCCAGTCACCGTAGCCCACAAACTTCGGGTCAGAGGCAATGCCCAAGTTGGCCGGTCGCAAGTTGTTGACCAGTTTGCTTTGGATATAGCCAATATATCGAGCCATCGCATCGTAGTGTTTCCGGATGATGGCCGTATCGCCGTAGGCCTTGTAGAGGCCGTAGGGAACCGCAATGCCGTCGTCCGACCAACCCGGCGATTCAACGTCGCCCCAGAATGGAGCCACCTGCATGAATGCGGCCCCGTTCTCGTTAGCACTCAAGGATTGCGAATCCACCAAATCCACCATCCACTTGGACAGGAAGCCGCCCATGCCCAGAGCATACGTCCAGGTATTGACCAGCGGCGTCTTGGCGCACCACCCCAATCGCTCGGCTCGGTCGGCGCAACCCGTGGGAATGTCCACCAGATTGTCGCGCATCGTCCAGAGGAGATTGCTATAGAGTTTGTTGACCCGCGCATCCGAACACTCAAACGTGCCGGTCGTGGGCAGAGTTGAATGGCATTCGATTCCCGTGAGGTCGTCCAGCGTTGGAGTACCCGGATATCCCGTCACTTCCACATATTGGAATCCATGATAGGTGGTGCTTGGTTCCCATACCTCTTCGCCGCCGCCTTTCAGATAGAATGTGTCGATGGCACGGGCATCCCGCAGGTAATCGGTGTAGATCGTTCCATCCGGATTGAGCCATCCGGAGATTCGCAGGACAATCTTGGTTCCCCTTGGTCCTTTCGTCTTGATTCGAGACCAACCGGCGATGTTCTGGCCAAGGTCGAAAACATATACTCCGGGCCGTGGCTCGGTCAGTCTAACCGGCTTTATTTCCTGCTGTTTGCGCACCGGGGCACAGGGAGAGACGCCGAGTCGGAGATTGGGTACCGTCGCGACGCTCACGGGCTGCCATGTTGAGTCATCGAACGCAGCAGTATCCCAGCCGGGCATTTCCAGCCGAGCATCGTAAGTCTCGCCCTGCTGCACATCGCCTTCGCGAATCGGCCCATAGGAGAGCTTCCAGGTTTCATCCGTCGCCACGGTCTGCAGCGTGCCGTCGGCATACTCGATGCCGATTTGCACGCGCAATTTCGGCACCGAGCCGTAGGTGTCGCGCCCGGACCAGATATAACCGGAATACCAACCGTCTGACAAAACCGCGCCAATCGCATTAGCGCCCTGTCGTAGCATCCCGGTGACGTCGTAAGTCTGGTAGTAAGCCCGTTTGCGAAACTCCGTCCAGCCGGGATTGAAGTAATCCTTGCCTATCCTCTCGCCGTTGAGGTGAATTTCATAGGTTCCCAACGCGGTGGCATAGAGCGTGGCGCGGCGGATGGGCTTCTCCGCCGGAAACTCCTTCCGCAAATAGGGAGAGGGAGGCAGCACCCAAGTCCGCTCGCTTAAGTTCCACTGAACACCGCCCCACGGAGCCATTCCCATCGGCCCGAGGACCATGGCCGCCGGCCATGCGCTGTCATCGAATCCATACGATTTCCAGTTTGCAATCTCCTGGTTGGATGTCTTCCATGACTGGTCCGAACCGATCACAAGAGCCGTGTTATCATCGAATTGGACATTCAGCTTGCCGGTGAGTCCGGCGGCACTGCCCTCATTGGTTGCGGCAATCGCCAGGGTGTTCACGCCCGGGGTGAGGTGTTCCTTGATGTTGAGCTTTGGGGGTTGGGACCAATTGGTGCCCTGTCCTGCCTGAACCCCATTCACAAACAACGTGAAGCCGTTGTCGCAGGTCAGGTCACAGGTGGCTGCCGCAATCCGTTTCCCGACAGGCACGCTGAGCTGGCGGCGAAAGAAGCGGATTCCGGCGGGCGCGACCTGGTTCGGGTTGCCCTCGGGATACCAGATCCATTGGTATCCTTCCGAGTTGTAGCCGGGCGCGCGCTTTTCTTCACCAATCCACTTGGCCGACTCCCACTCCTTGGGATCTAGCAAGCCCATCGTCCAGAATGCCGGCTCGCTCCAGACTGAGAGATTCAGGTCCACGTCCCAGACGCGCACCTTCCAGAAGCAGCGCATCCGCGATTCCAACGGCTTGCCAACGTATTCCACCTGGCTGCTTTGATCCGATATCACCTTGCCGCTGTCCCACAAATCGCCCTGATCTTTGGCTAACAGATCAAGCGTCGAGGCCACCAGTACCTGATAGGCCGTCTGCTTTTGTCCGCGCTGGTCAGACGTGAGGATCCAGCTCAGCCGCGGCTGCGTCACGTCGATGCCCAGCGGGTCCCGTAGGTATTCGCAGCGCAGTCGGGCCGCCGTCGTGGCGTCAGCCGCCACGGCCAGAGGTGTGCACCACGCCATCACAAGTACTGTGATCAGGACATTCCCAATCACGATCCATTTGCGTCTTCCGTTTGATCTCATTGATTTGCTGTCTTTCATGATTCTACTTTTCGGCAGGCAGCCACTTGCTCCAGTCAAGCGTGGCCCGGGATTCATAATCACCGCCGAGGGGGGTGGGTTTGTAATCGCGGGGATTGAGGTTGGCGTCCACCCACGCTTTGGGGTCGCGCTGAAACTCCGCGAGCTTTTGCGCCACCGCCGCTTGGCCGCCCTGATTCTCCACGTCTTTCTTCAGCAACGCCTCCAGGCGCTTGGTCACGATGGCGAATTGATTTTCGTTGTTCTGCACGGCCCGCGCATCCTGTGCGGCCAGTGTCTCCAGGAAGTGGAGCGATTTCGCCCGCAGCGAGCGCGCGGTTTTACACACGATCTCGCGCTGCGTGCGGATGTCGGCGGTCTTGCCGCCGCCCGCCGCGAGAGCCTGGTCGAAAAATCCAACCGCCTTGAAGCCCAGCGCGGCGGAATCCTCCAGCCGCAAGCCGGTGTCTTCAAAGAGCCAGGGGTGGGCTTGTTGGTCCTGGGTTAGCATGAAATTCCCGCGCCGGTTGGCTTTCCAGATCGGCGTGTCCCAGGTGGCGTTGGGAATATCGACGGGCTGCCAGCCGTGGGAACCGTCCCAGGGCCGGTCCAGCCCCAGCGGACCTATCAGATAGGTGACATCCCACGGGTATGCTTCCACGTGCTGCGCCACATACTCCCACGCCTGGATCATCAGTGCCGCGACATTCGGGCCGTAGGGCTCCGCGATTTCCCGGAGCAGAGTATCGAGCGGGGCGTCGGGCGATTTCATCCAGGCTTTGAGCATGGCGGCGTTCACCGAGAAGGTGGACGGCGCGAAGCCGTAATACTCCTTCACGCCCACCACGCCGTCCATCTCCTTCCAGCCAGCCAACTCTCCGTAGATGAGGCGTGGAGAGAAATCCTCCATCAGATAGAGCGGCTTGTAGAACGTGTGGTCAAACTCCCCGAGCACGGGAATGCCGCGCTCCTTTGCCAGTTGAACGAAGCGTTTCACGCCGAGGTCGGATTTGAAGGAGCGGTCGTTGAAGGGATACACCTCGTTGCTGGTGGAGGGATTGAGTACCAGCCCGAAGTTCGCCGATTGCACCTTGTCGAGAATCATCACAACCTGGCCCCTGGAGAGTTCCCACGGTTTCCACCACAGGCGTGTGTTAGGGCGGCATTTCCGCATCGTCTCGTTGAGCAGGTTCAGGAAATCCGGCACACGCTCGTCCAGCGGAATGCCGCTACAGCGCGGGCACGGCCCGAACTCGCTGCACAGCCAGGCACCCTGGTCAAACGTGTAAACCAGGACGTCATCGACCTCTGGAAAGGAGGTCATGAAATCGGCCAACATTTCCGCGCATTTCGTCCGCACCGCCGGGTCCAGAATGCAGGCCGGACGCGAGAAGCCGAAGGCCTTGGGAATCCCGAATTGGGCGATGGTCTTGAGTCCGTGCTTGTGCGCCTGCTTGATCCGGAAGGCGAATTTCTCGCGTTGCTCCTTGTCCAGATCCTCCAGATTGAGCACTTCGTTGGCCGGTTTGCCACCCCAGGCAATGCTGAGCTGCACCATGTTCACGCCCAAGCCCTTGATTTGCTCCAGTTGCTCGTCGCTCCAACTGATGTCGGGAACGGACGGGTTACCCACGATTCCGACAAAGTATTTGAACCCGCCGGGGGCGGACGGAGCACCGGCACTCTGCGGCGGCGCGGATGCCGTCACCGCCGCCACGGGGTTCCCTTGCGGTGAGTGCCAAACGCGTTCGGCCATGCCGGGGTCAGGCTTATCCCAACGCAATGGCTGAATCAGAATGCCATCCAGGTCGTGGGCCGCCGACGTTGCGCTGGGCACCGATGAAACCATTGAACAGGCCATATAATCGATTCCGTGGTCGGAAACAACTTCTGGCGCATGGCCCGGGGTTTCCTCGATGGAGTTCGCAACCGCATCGCCAAAGTTAAATGGATTCTCGGATATGAAAAGATGGGCGTGACTGTAATCAATGCCACTGGTCCACAGGTAATAATATCCATCGCGATAGATGACCTGCGGCGATTCGGCATACCCGTGGGGGGAGCCCGTGCTGTCTCTGAGGACCGTCACCGGATCAGACCAGTGCAACAGATCGTCCGAAGTGCGCGCCTTTAGTGCATCCGCACAATAATACATAAGATAGCCATCACTTTCCGCATATCCGTTGCCAACCCCATTCCCGTCTTTGCCAAAAGTGCCGATGCAATGCCATTGGCCCACCTTGTCTTGGATGAGAGCAAAATCGCTGCACAAGGTCTTTCCATCCCCCACCAGCCGTAGCGCATCCTTCCAGGGCTTTGAAACCCGCGGAATCCGCAACTCTTTCTTCTCTGTCCGCTCATTTGCCGTCGCAGCGCCGCCTTCCGCAGCGGCGAGATGCGAAGGTCTCGCAGCCCCCAGGGCCACAGCGAGCGCACCGCACAAGGTTGCCGAGATTCGCCGATAAGATCGCATATCCATCCTCATTCTCATATTCATAATCACTATTACTTAGTTCAATTGGACTCTCCTGTTAGTAGGAATTTGCGTTTGAGGCGGGTGCAAGAGCCGGTGGCCGGACCGGCGGGCGGGGAAGAGGGGTCGCCTTCAGCTCCGTCAGCAGGGCCCGCATGGCATCAGCCCAGATTTGATACCCCTTGGCGCTCAAGTGCACGCTGTCAGGTGAGATTTCGGAGGACAGCGTGCCATCCGCCCCCAGAAAGTTCGGCGTCAGGTCGCAGAACCGAATCCACTTGCCATCGTTCAGTTTGGCGATGATGGAGTTGATCTCCTGAATCTTGCGGCGGTCCGGCGTGTTGGGCGCCCGATCCTTCGGAAAGGTGCCGAGCAGCAGGATCTGTGTGTTCGGGAGTTTCTCGCGCAGCCGCGCGACGATGGCGGTGACGCCACGGGCAATATCCGCGGCTGACTGCGACGGCGCGGCCATGACGTTGTTCACCCCGATCATCAAGACGGCCACCCGCGGGTTGATCCCGTCAATGGCGTGATTCTCTAACTGCCAGAGGATGTGCGAGGTCTGACTGCCGGCGATGCCGATGTTGACCGCGCGGAGGGGAACAAACTCCTTCTCCCAGACCGCTTTGCCGACGTTGAGCCAGCCACTGGTGATGGAATCGCCAATGAATAGAACGTCCAAATTGTCGGCGTGACTTCTCACGTCGGCCACCCGCTCGCCGTGCCGCATGCGCCACTCCTCATTGGGTCGTTCCGGTTTCGCCGGGTCATTCGTGGGCAACCGCACTACGGGTTCGCTTGGAACGTTCGAGCCGGCTGGGAGAATTTCGATTTCCCCGAAACAGTATTGTGAATTGCGTTCGTGGCGGTCGGCACTGTCCAGCGGGATGGGCCTGTCGGGCGCGCCGGGTTCAGTCAAACTGAATAGCAGACGTCGCCAGCCGGGCGCAAGATTGGCAGGAATGGTTAGGGTGAACTCTTCTTGGCGTATCAACTCGCCGACCTCCCACCGGCTGGTCGGAGGACGGAGCACCAGGTTTGTGCTGAAATCCGGTGGCCGCCCGATGCCCACCAGGTTCAACGAGAGTTGGTAGTCCCGCCCCGTGGCGACGTTGGCGCGCCAGACCATCCGCATCTGAACGGACTGGCCCGCACTGACCCGCTCGCGGTCCAGCTCGACGCGCGCGATGGCAGGACAGAACTCAGCGTTCACCTCGCTAGGCGGTTTCGCGCTTTCTGCCGAGGATGCCGACGGCAACGCTGACAGATCCCGCCGAACTCTACCTTGCTCGGTGATGGTGACGTCTTTGCCATGGCGCTCCTCGGCCAGCGGGACACCGTCGCGAAAGACTTGGAAGGTCTTGGCATCCATGCGCAAATCGTAGAGGTGGTCGCGGAAACGAAACCCTTTCAAGGTCGCCGTGTCGAGCGACTTGTTATAGTGGGGGCGCACCACCAGGCTGCCGTCATCCTGAGGCATCAGGCCGAACACGCCATGGATAATGGCCTGGGCACCGGCACCCGCCGAGATCTGCAATGACCAGCCCCGTTCGTGGTCCTGCATCGCCAGCTCCTCAGTATAGATGGTCTGTGGGAAATACGGAAAGCGATCCACCCAGAGCAGACAGCGGGAGAGCACGTCCCAGGCTCGCTCGGGCTCCTCCATGCGGTAAAGGGATTCCGCGATGCTCAAGGGCTGCCCCACATACTGACCGCCACCGCCCCAGTCGCAATCCTGCATGTCCCAGTGTTCGTCGTCACTCAAGGCGATGGAATACATGCCATAGGGGCCCAGGAACTCGCCGGGAACGATGTGTTGCGCCAGACGCCGCCGGTGCGCCTCGGGCATCGACGGCTGGCGCAGCAGATCGAAGACGTGGTAGCTCATCACCCGGTGGCGGCTGCCGTCCGGATACAGATTAATGTACCAGCCGGAGCCCTCGTCCCACAAACGCCGTTCGATTTCATCGTGCAGACGCCGAGCGGCGGCCTGGAAGACATCGGCCTTTGCGTCGCCGCGTTCCCGGCACCAGTCAGCGACCTGCCGCAGATAGTCCACGGCCATGCCGTTGATGGCGGCAATGGTATGCTCGTAACCGCTGGCGCGGATCTCCAGCATCTTGCCGGTGCCCTCGCCGGCATCAATCAACCCGCCCTTCACATAGGAGTCCAGCAGAGTCTGCCCGCCGTCCCGGAAGTGCTCGAAGACGGTCTTCGCCCCCGCCTTCTCCTCGAGCAGCGAACGATCACCGGTCTGGCGCATGTAGCGCTGGGCGATATCGAGCAGAGCAAAGGGCGACTGCATGTAGAAACCGCCGCCTCCACCCTTGGCGCTGAGCCAGCTCGAGTTGAATGCGCCACCGGCGGACAGGAAGGCGGTGAGCATGCGTTTGGCCTCGTCCGGAGCGAACATGGCAAGCAGACCCGCGGAGAACGACACGTCCCAGCTCGTGGAATTGCCGTCGCCAAAGCCGAGATCGTAAAAGGGCCGGATCGGCGAATCGGTGCGGTCGCGCCGACACTGGAGGAGGCTGAGGATGGAGCGTTGATAGAACACATCCAATCGCGGGTTGCCGGTCTCGATGCGGGGCAGTTGCGCTGCGGCCCGGCGCAGCAGATCCACGGTCGTCTGGCGGCTGGCCGCGAAGCGTGCGGCGAGATCCGCTGCATAATGGCCTGCGGGTTCTGTGGCGTCGGCGTTGGTCACCAGGAGGGCGACATGGACGGTGCGCTGCCCCCGTGCGGGAACGTCCAACCGCCAACCATCGCCTTGCGACGGACCGATATCGCACACCGCCTGAAGCGTGAATTCGCCCTCCCGCCGACTGAAGCAGGCGTTGCGCTTGTTGTCACCGCGAGGTTGGTCGGGGATGAGGGTGAGCGACAAGGGACGGTCGGTGCGATTGCTAATGGTGAGTTCCTCGTACGCACCGTCCACATCGGCCGCCGGCAGAGTGCGGGTTAGCACGCCGAAGGAGACCAGATCCTTGCCGAGGTAGTGGTGAAACGTTCCGCGGCGGGTATATGCGTCCGGCGCCCACGTGGCTCGCTGTGACGGCAGGATCAACGCATCGCCCCAGCCCTTGTAGATTCCGAGTTCCTTGTTGGCCGGATTCCAATGCTGCCAGACATTCAGCGTGCCTTCTCCCCACTCATCCTGGTTATCCTCGATTAGCGCGCCGAGGGTCTCCTCTCGGAATGATAGATTGAACGAGACGGGCACCCGGCTGACCGCCCGGGGCGCGATGAACAGCTCAGCAATGCCGGTGACGGTGCGCTCACGGAAGGTCAACGAACCGCGGCCGTTGAACAGGCGCAAATCGGTGCCCTTGAGCGAGATTTGTCGGCGCGGCATAGCCAGCAAGTCCGGCGTCAGATACTCGCCTGCAAGGGACTCAGACACGGTGCCGCAACACAGCAGGAGCAGCGCCACGGCGGCGGCGGCGTCAAAGCTTGGTCTAACGGGTAGTCTTCTCATATTTGCAATTGGTTTGGTTTCTTCTCCAACGCGGCGCGGCCAATCGGGATGGTCATTTCCGAGCGGTGGTAGAAATACATGCAGCCCAAGCTCAGCCCCGTAAGCAGATGCCATAGGGCGTGGCCTTGCAGCCAGGCGTCGGGACCGGTGAATCGTCCGGCGATGTCGAGTTGTCGGCAGATCACCGCTGCAATCAAAGCCGTGCCGCTCCAGCCCAGCCAGCGCACGTCAAGCTTTCGCCGCCTTCGGAACCGGTCCAGCACCGCGCAAAGGCTGACAATCGCAACCAGGGTGCTAAGCACGTTCAAGGAAGACATGGACCACTTGTAGAGAAACAGGAACACACTGGCAACCACGACGAGTGCGATCCAGATCGGCCAGGTTGGCAGTCCTCGACGATGGCCACCGAGCGGCAAGCAGGGAATCCAGCGGCCAAGGTTCATCGCAATGAGCACCAACAACGGGGGATACATCGAGGCCACGTCCAGTTGTTGACCGAACCGGGTCAGCGACGCATGAAAGAGACCGCTCCCCGCTCCTAGATTGCAGCAGGCCAGTCCAAATGTCAGGCTCAGACCGGGCGTCTGGACAAGATATCCCGCTCCGATCTGCGAAGGGCGGCACAGATCGTGCCAGCCTATGGCGATGCCGTAGAGACCCACGAGGACGAAAGCCAGATTGGACCAAGTGTTGGCGTGAGTCCGAAAGACCTCGTCGATATAGACCCGTTCTGCATATCCGGGGTGTCGGAGTTCACGACTCTCGCGCCAGCCATCCCATACACTCTGGTCGTGCCCGGCGCGAGAGAGGCCGGCCAAGGCCAGCGTCACCAGCAAGATCGCGCCCCAAGCGAAGCCGTGGATCCAAATTGGCAGGCGAGTTCTGCCACATTCATCACGGGTGGGGGGGATTTCAGACATACGTGGCATCCGGACAGTCGAGCAACGGAATGTTGTTCTTCAGAAAATCCCAGGCCGCCGCGTTCGAGAAGGCTCCCTGGTAAACTTCCTCATCGTTGTGGTTGAACTCATCGGCGTAAGGCCTGAAATCCTCGGCTTTGAGCAGGAGCGGTTGAGCTGCTGGTTCAACGGGCTTGCCATGGAGCAACAGCGCTCCCAACGCCCAGGCGGTAACGAGCGCCTCAGTCAGAAGATGTCGGCCCCTTGAGCTAACCCGGCATCTCCGCGCTCCGCCAGAGTGAACCTCAGCAGCACGGCGACAAAATAATGGAATAGCCTTTCCGGCCTTGTGATTTCGTATTGTGATTCTCATTGAACTCTCCTGGTGATACTGGTTGTGGTCAAGGTCTGGCCACCAATCCCATATCGATGAGTTGCAGCATCAGGTCCGCGACCAATTCGCTGAGATGCCTTCCGCATCATTCCGGCCCGGTGAATGTCACGCGTTGTCCTGGTTGGGTCGCACGCTCGACCACTTGGCCCGACCACGGGTTCAGCACCCGGAGTGATCCGCCGACGGTCGAGGTGATTTCCAGTTTCTCTACCTTGCCGTTCTTCTGTTCCGCTGATACCAGAAACCCGCCCTGGGCGCGCAGGTTGGTGAATTTCGCGTCCTGTTCCTTCGGCCAGCAGGGGAAGACCCGGATGATGTCGCCAACGCTCTGCATCAGGAATTCGGTAACCACGGCCGCCACGCCAATGCTCTCCGGCATGAACGTGCCGTGTTCATGTCCCTGCCAGACAAACAGGCCGTTGGGCAATTCCCGGCTCTTGAACCATGCTTTCGTGTCTTGAACCGCCTCCGGCATGGACAGTCGGGCCTTGGCGATATTGAACACGACATGGGAATTAGCATCGCCATGTCTGGTGTCCTTGATGGTGCGTCGAAACAGTTCCTTGACCGGCTCAGGAGAGAACCACGTAACCTGCTCGGCAGGAAATACCGGTGATGCGGGCACGGTGAGATTGTGCATCTCCACCTGTTTGTACTTGCAGCCGGCCCAATCCACCACGACCGGTTTGCCATTGGGATCAAGCGCCACCGGATAATCCGCGAGGAGGGCTTTCATGGCCAGGCACTCCGCAGCCAGCGCACGGTCCTTGCCAAGTTCCCTCGACGCCTTGTCGAACGCCTCGAAGGTGTAATGCACATAGGCAATGTCGAAAGGACAATTGTCGATTCCCATGGCCCCATGCTCGGGACTATACGATGGGCCTAGCAGCATTTTCCCGGCGGCGTCCTTGCCGCACTGTTTCATGAACGAAAGATAGAATCGCGCCGCTTCGCGCAGGCTCGGGTAGATCTTCGCCTCCAGATAAGCACGGTCAGGATCACACAGATGCTTGTGCCACAGATTCTGCGCGGTCATCCCGACCATGCCGATGGTCATTCCCCACGGATTCATGACCAGCGCCCGCTTGTTGACGCTCTTGCAAACGGCGGGATCGGGTTCATGCGCAAAGTGGCTGATCGTATAGAACACTCCCTCGCAATCGAAGACTTCTTTGGCCTGCCATTGGGCCCGCGGCAGCAAGCTGTGGATATACGAGATCCAGGGGTCCGCGAGTTCGGGATGGTTGGGGGAAATGACTGACCAAAAGGGCTGCCAGGAATTGTAATTAAAATGGAAGTCGCCATGCCAGGGGGTCTTGTCGGTTGCCAGCGGAGGCATGATCCCTACGGGATATTTTCCGCCCGGCTGGGAAACGGTTCTCGCGAAGTACATCATCCGATACCACCAGTGTTGCAGGTCGCGGTCACCCAACTCCACTCCGCTGCGCGCCCAGAACTCGTGCCAGGCCTTCTCATGTCCGGCGATCAACTGCTCCTGTGACCGGGTCGCATCGGCAATGGCTTTGGCAGCCAGCGCGATGGCGGCCGAACGCACATCTCCCGTGCTGATGTCAAATGAGGTTGCCAAAGAGACCACCTTCGTGCTGCCCTCACTCGCGACCGCCACGCAGTATTGCATGCCCTTGTAATCGAGGTCGCCAGGCAATGTGACATGCAGCCACGCAACGCCGTTGGTCGTTCCGGTTTGCCCACCACGGCCAGGCTCGATGCTCACCGGCTCCTTGGTGGTGATGAGGAGAACGTTCCGGTCGGCCAACACCCGGACATCGGTCTTGTCGCCGTTGCTCGAAGTGATGGTAGCAACCGCACGTTGCAAATCCAAGGCCCCTTGGGCCACGGGCGACTTCCCGATACGGAGCGCCGCCGCGCACACCGGCTCAGGAAATGAATTTACATCGTAGCTTGGAGGAGCGCCCTTCGAACCGGTCACCGCTCTGGTTCGGATATTCACCTTGGGCATAGGGCCATCCTTGGATGTGTCCACCCGTGCATCCCAAATATCGTTCTTGGTGATCCGGAGGAACAGGCCGCCCTCCTTCTCCCAGACAATCCCGTAAAGATCACCATTGCCAATGATGCCCGTCGGACATCTTCGACACCTCAACCCCGGCCTCTTGCAACGCCCCGGGGTAAGGAATGAGCGTCGCGCCTGGGGAATCCGCGCCGCGGCCCGGCGTGCTCGTCAGTAAACCTGCCGCAAGAATTGCCACGCTGGTCAAAGTGGTTCTAAAATGCTCTTTCATCGTCGTATGCTGGTTGGTCATCGTTTCAGTTCTCCTCTTTGTGCCCGCTGGACCACCTACGGAATCTGGATTTTCGCCTCGTCAAAGCGCTGATGTCCATCTTTCGCCTCGGCTCGGAACTCGGACTTGAGGACACCAAAATTATCCATAGGGAAGTTTCTGAAGCCGAGTCTCAGCGCTGGCGAGTTCGGTTGCACCCGGTAGTCTCCCTTGGCCGGGTCGATAAACAGCGGATCGGCAACCACCGAGTTCAAATCAAAACCCTGCTCCTGCCATTCAGCGAACGACACCAGTTCCTTCTTCGCGGTGTTGTTGAACACCTCCGGCTCTCCCTTGTTATTGAAAAACAAGTTATAGTCAAAGTGCGCGGCAAGGGCGAAATTGCAGCTCAAGAGGTCGTAGATGTGTGTGCCTTTGGTATTGACGATGATATTACGTCGAATCACGTCATCGCCATCCTTGTACCAAGCGTGGAGCCCTACCGGGGTGGGGCCAACGCAGATATTGTTCTCCACCAGGCGGAAAAAGCCTTCACGCAGCTTGAAGCAAGTGCCCAGGCAAAGGTTATTGTAGATGTGATAGTTGGAAGATCCATCGTCGAGATCAATACCGTGGGACTCATTCTTGGACCCGTGGGCGAAGCGGTTGTGACGGATAATGGTCTTCTTGAAGTTATCGACCAGAGACATCGTCCGTGTCATCTCCTTCTCGGAACCGCCCCACCAATGCCGGCCACGTCCCCAGGAGTTGAAAGGCCCGTGGTCGCCGGACCCGCGCACCGCGTCGAACACGTCATTGTCTTCGATGACGTGTCCGCCCCAGGTGTCGTCGTTGATGCAAATGCCCGCCCGCGGGACGTGGTAGATCGTGTTGTGACTGACCATAATCTCCGCGGCCATCGAGATAATCACACCGGCAGTCTGTTTGCCGACGAGGCCGATGTCATGAATCAGATTGTCATGGATCTCGCATAGAGCGGGGTAGTTCGGCGTCTTTGGACCGACCATTCTGTCTTGCGGGTTTTCGATGGGTTTGAGCCAGGTCGAGCCGTCGCGAACGGCGTTAAAGTCACCGACCAGACAAATGGCGCTATCGTTGGCCTCAGTGAATTTACAACCGGCGACCTTGGTCCGGCGGTTATAATTGCTGATGAACACGCCGTTGCCGCCCACCTGGTCAAAGAAACAATCGGTCACTGAGCAGTCCTCGGCACCATCAAAGAACACCGCCCCGGCCCGGACAATCGACCAGTCTCCCCGGAGCAGCGGCTCATATTTGTCGAGCACGGTGCGGGCCGTCTCGGTCAGTGTCAGTCCGGAAAGATGGATGTTCCGCACCGGCTGTTGCAGCGAGCCGCGAAACTCGACGAGCTGCTTGAGGACCACAGCCTCTATGCGGGCGTTGGCAAGATCCAGCTCCGGAGGTGGCATGAAGAAGAGAACTCCACTATTTGCATCGAAATACCACTCCTCCGGCGCATCCAGTTCCTCAAAGATGTTCTCGACATGCCGATAGTTGTCGTCCAACTTGAAATAATCCACTTCGCGCGGGTTGATTTGGTCACCACCCTGAAGCTTCACGTTGCCCTTATCGTCCACGCCGGTAATTCGGTAATGAAGGCTCCCCCACTGAGCACTGGCCAAACCATGGACAGAGCCGCCGACCGGATCCTTCCACCGCCTGACCCGCTCGGGACTCAGCGAATCGTTGCTACAGCCGGAACCGTAGTATTCGTAATCCCCGGAGAAATTTGGGTAGCGGGCCAAATGTTGCCGGCGTCCGTTGACGAACAGTTGCGTAAAGGCGAGCTTGCCCTTCTGCGCAGCCGGAATATCCGCTTGGAAGATTCCGTTCCGGTAGGGTTTCCAGGTCAGCGCGAGTTTCACACCGCCACTCAACACGGGCTTTTCCTTCTCAAAAGCCGCGAATTGTACCGGCGCATTGTGGCTGCCCGAGTCCTCGGCGGTGAACACCAGCGGCTCATGCAGATAATACGTGCCGCCCCGAAGGTAGACCGTGATAGGCAATTTCGAAGTCTCTTTCATCTTGCGCACAGCGGCGCGGGCCCGGGCAAGGGTGGCAAATGGCTGGCTTTTCGTGCCGCTGTTTGTGTCAAGACCGTCGGGGGCCAAGAACAATTCCACCTTTGCCTGCGGTTGATTTTGCTCCGCACTTGCGCGACTCACACCGGTGCCGGCCAGCAGACCCAGTGCTGCGAGCGCGGTGGAGATACGGACGGCGGGCAGCAGGGTGAGGTAGGGGAGCATGCAATGGAGTGGCTTTAGCTGTTTCATAATGGTGGGTATGATTGCTAATTCAGTTGTTCGATTGTTCAGAAATTTCACACACTCCCGTTTGGAGTCCATCTCCAGAGGCTTCAATTGCGAATTTGCCCGCTGTCTTTCCCGCTCGCACGACAATCTGGCACTTCCCGTTGAAGAGCTTTCTCTTAAAGTCACCATTTAGACAGACTTCGTCCTCGACGCTCTCCATATTCCCATTTCCTACGCCCAGAATGCTGCCATCACCGGTCACCTTGAAATGGATCAAATTAACGGCATCAGGAACCATTCGGCCCACCTTATCCTTCACTGCGAAATTCACGATGACCGCATCCCGGCCATCGGCAGTGATGGTTCTTTTGAGCGGTGTTCCGACAATTTGCTGTGGTTCATCGGTGGTCTCAATGACTTTCTCCATCCTTCTGCCATTCCGGTAGGCGATCGCTTTCAAGACGCCCGGCTGGTATTCCGTAATCCACTCCAAATGGCCATTTCGAGGCATGACTTTGCGCCCCAAACTCGTTCCATTCAAAAGCATTTCAACCGTGTCTGCATTGCTGTAGCAGCCGATCTTCACCTTCTGCCCTTCCAGTCCTTTCCAATTCCAATGCGGAAATATGTATAGGACATCCTCACTGCTCCACCAGCTTTTGTAATAATAGTACCTGTCTTTTGGAAAGCCGCAAAGATCCATGCTGCCAAAATGGGAGATCACATAAGGCCATCGGGCTTCCCCACGATAGTCAAAAGCCGTCCATGCAAATCCGCCCATGAACCAATCGCACTTATCAACCGCCTGCCACCACGCCTCAGCAGTGGGTCTGCCTTCCGTATTGAGATTTACATCGTCAGCCAGGAAGTAGCTATACCCTGTAGGCGGAGCATTGGGCATTTCAGTGCCGATTTGCGGTTGTTCGGGGTGCTCCTTTTTGTATTTGGCATAGTCGCCGTTGTAGTTGAATCCCCGGACGGGAATGACCGTGCTGATTCCCTCATACGAATCGCCGCTATTGTCGCCATGGGTGACAGAGCGGGTCGGGTCCAATCTGCGCTGAATTTCCACCATTTCCTGCGCGATTCTCCGGCCACGGTCCGTCTGTTGCACGACATTCTCCTCGTTGCCGATACACCACATGAATACCGCAGGCCGATTCCTGTCCCTGAGAATCAAGTCCTCCCACTCCTTCAATGCGGCCGGACTGGTCCCCAATTGCCGTGTCTCGGCCAGGACCAGCACCCCCAACTCATCGCACGCATCCAACAAGGCCGGAGAGTTGGCATGATGACAGCGGTAGCCATTGCCCCCCATCTCCTTGATCCATTTGATGCGCTGATAGTGGATCGCGTCGGGCACGGCAATCCCAACACCGGCGTGATCCTGATGGCTGGAAAAGCCCTTCACTTTCACATACTTGCCGTTGATGAAAAGACCGTCCGGCCGGGCCTCAATCGCCCGAATTCCGAAGCGGGTGGTATAACGATCAAGCTCGCGGCCGTCTTTCTTGATGATGGAAACAATCGTGTGCAGATAGGGATCGTCCAGCGACCACAAATGGGGATTGGAAACCCTGAGCTGTTGCTGGACTTGGATTTCACCGCTTCTTGGCAAATTCACTTTGCTGGGGCTGAAGGTAGCCACTGTTGCTCCTTCTCTGTTGATCAGTTTGGACTCAATCTCGCATTGCGCCGCCGCAAACGATTTGTTATCAATGGTGGTCTCCAAGTGAATCGTGACTTTTCCGTTCTCAATCTCCGAACGGACATAGGTTCCATTGACGGAAACGTGGATTCCGCCGGTTTGAATGAGGCGAACGGATCGATAGATTCCCGCTCCCTCATACCACCACCCTTCGTATTGCGTGGCATCCACTTTCACCACCACGATGTTTGGCTTGTCGAAATACAGATAGTTGGAAATATCAAGGGCAAACCCATTGTAGCCGCTCTTGTTCTCGCCCACGCAATCTCCGTTCACGAAGACTTTGCAGTCCCGGTAAACTCCGTCGAATTGCAAAACATGCCTCTTATGGGCGTCTTCAGGTGGTAGGGAAAGCGTCTTGCGATACCATCCAACGCTGTTTTCCGGATAATGAAGACCGATCGGCTTATAGCCGTGAAAGGCGTAAAACAGCTCATCTTCCGCTGGCTTTACGAAGGGCAATTCCACCGCCCAATCATGTGGTAATTGCAATGTCCTCCACTCGTGGTCGTCAAAACCCGCTGTGAGAACGGCTGCATAAGGCGTCAAGAGGCCGTCATTGCTGAGTTTCGCATCCACCGCTCCATGTCCCCCATACTTGAAGTTCTTCTCCGGGTCCTTGGCGTGCCCCAGATGAAACTTCCAACCCTCGTCCAGATTGATGGACTTCCTGGCACTCTGGCCTTGGGTGGTGGCCGTCGCCAACAGCATTGATCCCAGCAGATAGCAGCAAACAATGGGGTATTTGAACATCATAAGGAAGGTGGATTGGTGACTATTCATTTGGTTGAGTGGGCTATTTGGAGAGATCTTGTCTCGGCTGCATTTTTAAAAAGTCGCCCAAATCTCCAAGAGGGTTGTTTGGATTGAGCATGTAGATGCAAGTCGGTCTACCGGTGCTCTGTCTGTCCGCAAGTACAGCGCCCAAGGTGGCCACAGGCATCTCGCCGTCCGTCAGCGGAGCATAGTTGCTTCTCTTGCAGCCATTGGTGAGCGGCTTGTAATTGCTGAGATGCACATAGTCCAAGGTGCCGGCAAGCGACGCCGAGAATTTTCCTTCCGCGAGCTGGGTGTTGGCCGTGTTTATTCCCGCCTTTACCCACGGGGAATTGACACTCGCAATCAAGCCTTGCAAACTGGACGTGTTCGCGTAAGTGTCCTGGCCTTGCGCGACTTCGACCATGATGGTTACACCGCAACTCTGAGCTTTCGTCTTTAGCCGGTTCAGGCTGGCTAAGGTCACATTGCTGTTATACCCAGGGGCGGAGCCATATTTGGTGTAACCAGGATACAGAATCAACCGCTTGATGCCCGCATCCCGCATCAACTCCAGGGTCAATTCCAGCCATTCTAGCGTCGGCTCGCGGTCTAAAGCCACGTTACTGGCAATCGAACCAAAACTGAATGGCGGCATGTCAACGCCGGCATGGACCGCCCCGACGCGAAGCCCCTGGCTTGCCAGTTTGCTCCAGAGAGCTGCGATATCGTCCCGGTAAAGTTGCGTGGCGCGAATCTCCACTCCGTTCAGCCCCAGTTGCTTGATGGCTGGAATCCACGTATTTGGATCCACGCCGTCGAACAACCAGGCGTTTACATACAACGCACCGGACGGCTCGCTGCCCTGGGCCGGACCAAGCGCCGCCGGACGGCTCATGGCCAACATTCCCTGGGGCGTAAACTTGTCCCATTTCGCAAACGCCTGGTCACCTTTCAGGACCAGCTCAGCAGCAGTGGGAACAGGTGTCGGAGTTGCGTCCTTGAACCGCACCAAGGGACTAGCGGAAGTTACTTCGAGTATGACCAGATTAGTCCCCCCGATCTTAACGGATACCGAATCACCTGAGCCAAACGATTGACCCGTGATCAAATCCTTGCACAAGGCAATCGTGTTGGTGCCGTTCAGGCTGATGGAGCCACTCCAGGAATTCGTTGCATTGTTGCATAATGTTACAACAAGGCGGTTGGAATCGTGAGTGACACTCGTGAGGTACTGAATGGCCGGGCCGGTAACATTGATAAGATTCCACTTCTTCAGCCAGGGTCCGAGGCAGGTTGGCACGTGATTCAGCATCTGGTATGGAGAGTAAAGCGTCTGGTCCACTCCTGCATACTGGCCGCCACCGGGATTGGGAATCGCACCGGACCATTCGGTAAGGCCGTAGTCGGCTGCAAACAGGAGACACTCCCCACCTGCTGCGGTCTTATACTTAACTACCACTGGATGGCCGGCGGGCGTCTGGGCGACTACGCTGGCCCCGGGCAGAAGATTCAGATGGTGCAGTTTGAAGCTGCTCTCGGTTGTCGAGCCGCCGACCGTCCAATTGACGGTATTTTCCATCGAGGTAGCGCCGACAAGTTGCACACCCATCATACCAGCGGAAGTCTTGGTCAGTTGGGCGGCGGTGGTTGCTACGGAGCCGCCGCGGTTGATAAAGTCCTGCAGAGTGGCCTGCAACTGACCATTGATCTTCGTCGGACCGATCACAACCGCCACATCATACTGGTTCAGCACGTAACGCGGCACATTCGAGAGCAGCACATCAAAGATATCACCGAAAGGTGTTTCCGTCAGGAATCCACGCTCATTCAGGAAAAACGCCGCATCTTCATAATGGGGAAACAACGACCGGAAGAGCATGTCGATCTGGTGGTCGCCCTTTTCATACGACGACTTACCCCAGACCATATACGGTCCCCAACCGCCCGTCGTACGCGGCGGCATCCAACCGGCATGGTAATCCCAGACCAGCGCTACCGGCATGTGCGCCGTGCCGAGAGCGGGGTATGGATGTGCCCGCAGAAAGTCACGCACCTCAATGGCATCTTTGCCGAACGGGGTCAGCATATCCGGGCCGTCCCCCGTTTTACTTCTCTCTATGGCTAACGGCTCGGGCGGCTGTATGGCAGATGTTCCATACATCGCATACATGTATTGCGCTCGGCGAAGCAAACTCACGCTGTTGCCCTTGCCATTATCGACGCCGTCAGGGAAGAACTTCATGCCGCCCTTTTGCCACCAGTAAGAATCGGCGTTTACCGTCCAGAGCACACCGTTCTGCCTCGAGGCGCCTCGCAAAAGAGCGGCCCACATGTTGATGTTATACATGTGGTTCGGAGTTTGGACGCCGATTTTGCGACAATAGCTGATATCAGCCATATAAGGACCCCAGACGGTGTTCTGCATCGAAACCATATAATTGTGCAGTTTCTCCGACCATCGATGATTAAAACCCAAGAATAGGTCGTGGGCCACCTCGCGAGTAGGCGGATTCTCAGGGACAAGCCAATAACAGTAGCCGCCATCGTTCTCACCATACTCCCATCCGTGGAAACGACCGCCTAACTGAGACACTGCATACTTATGGACCGCGTCAGGAATACCACCTGGGAAGTCCCCAATTTCGCTGGCATAACCCTCGGTCGACCAGCTAGCGACGTTCAGCACAGTGAAAATATGACAACCTCTTTTTTTCCACACGTCGATCACTGCCTCGTAATTCGTGCAGAAGGCAAAATCGCTTCGCGGATCAAAATGTTTTTCATAGCCAAAGGGTGCTCGAGTGCTACCGGGTGATCCAGCCGTCCAATAGTCGATGTAGCGCTCAAGGGCCGGTATATTGACGCTATAAATGTTTGTTCCATCTTGACGGAGATTGTTACTGCCATAACGGGCCTCGCCCACCAGCACCAAATTATCCTGATCTTCCCAAGTGACCGGCATGATTTTACGGGCCAGGGCACCCGGATGCGTTTTGGGGTCAACGCGCTGGTTCCACACCGATCTCGCAACGTTATTGGCGGCTTCCGTAGTGGCGCCTGCCGCAGTCGATGCTTGGATGATGGCCATCACGATCGCCGCGATGGCTCCGTTTGGGTGTCTTGCTCTTGGAATCATTGGATGGGCTATGGTTGGTTTGGTCTTACTCATTCGCCGGCAGACGTTCTGTTTGTGGGAACTTCTGAATACCGCTATTTCTGATTGAGAAAATCGGCCAGGGCACCAAGAGGGTTGTCCGGGCTAAGCATGTATATACAGGTCGCTCTACCGGTGCTCCGCCTGTCAGCAAGGATGCCGTTCAGTGTGCCCACCGGTATCTCGCCATCCGTCAATGGAGCATAGTTGCTCCGTTTCCAGCCATTGGAGAGCGGCTTGAAATTGCTGAGATGCACATAGTCCAGGGTGCCGGCAAGCGACGCCGAGAATTTTCCTTCCGCGAGCTGGGTGTTGGCCGTGTTCATTCCCGCCTTTACCCACAGGGAATCCACGCTTGCGATCAAACCCTGCAAATTCCCCGTTTGCGGGTAAGTTTCCTGTCCTTGAGCAATCTCGACCATGATGGTGATACCGCAACTCTGCGCTTTCGTCTTGAGCCGATTCAGGCTCGCCAAGGTCTGACTGCTCTTATACGGACTGCTGTCGCCATAGACTTTGTAGCCTGGGTACAATACGAAGCGCTTGATTCCAGCGTCCCGCATCAGCTCCATCGTCAATTCCAGCCACTCTAGCGTCGGCAAGCGATCTGAATCCAGGTCACTGGCAATGGAGCCGAAGCTGAATGGGGTCATGTCAACACCGGCATGGACGGCACCAACCCGGAGGCCCTGGCTTGCCAGTATGCTCCAAAGGGCCGCCATGTCATCCTTGTAAAGCTGCGTGGCGCGAATCTCAACGCCGTTAAGCCCCAGTTTCCTGATCGCAGGAATCCAGGTCTTCGGATCGACGCCGTCGAACAACCAGGCGTTCACAAACAATGCGCCGGACGGCTCGCTGCCTTGCGCCGGCCTGAGAGCCGGGGGGCGCTTTCCGGCCACCATTCCCTGGGGTGTAAACTTGTCCCACTTCTCAAACGCCTTGTCCCCTTTCAGAACCAGCTCAGCAGCCGTGGGGGGCGGAGTCGGGGCCGCGTCCTTGAAGCGTACCACCGGAGTCGTGGAGATCACCTCGAGGATGACCAGATCATTCTCGCGAATCTTCACTGGTACGGTATCACCTGAGCCAAACGATTCGCCCGTAATTAGATCTTTGCACGAGGCGATCTTGAAACCCTTCAGACTCACGGAGCCGCTCCAGGTATTCTTAACATTGTTTGACAGGGTGACAATAATGCGGTTGGAATCATGAGTGACGTTTGTCAGATACTGGATCGGCGGGCCGGTAGCGACGATGAGATTCCACTTCTTCAACCATGGGCTGAGGTAGGCTTGTACGTGGTTCAGAAGTTGGTAGGGAGATTGAAGTGGCTGCTGCCAGCCAGCGTTCGCAATCGTGCCGGACCATTCGGTAAGGCCGTAGTCGGCCGCAAACACGAGCAACTCACCGCCTGCTGCCGTGGGATATTTCACCACCACGGGAAGTCCGGCGGGCGTTTTGGCAATCACACTGGTACCGGGCAGAAGATTTAGATGGTGCAGTTTGAACTTGCTCTCGGTGATCGAGCCGCCAGATGTCCAATTGACGGTGGTTTCGAGGGAGGTTGCACCGGTGAGTTGCACGCCAAACGCAGCGGCTGAATTCTTGGTCAGTTGGGCAGCGGTGGTTGCTACCGACCCGCCCCGATTGATAAAGTCCTGCAAGGTGGTCTGCAACTGGCTTTCGATTTTCGTCTGGCCGATCACAAGCGCCACATCATACTGATTCAGAACGTATCGCGGAACATTCGAGAGCAGCACATCGAAAATGTCACCGCAGGGCGTTTCGCTCAGGAATCCACGCTCGTCAGGAAAGCAGGCCGCATCCTCATAATGGGGAAACAGCGAGCGGAAGAGCATGTCGATCTGGTGGTCGCCCTTTTCATATGACGACTTGCCCCAGACCATATAGGGCAACCCGCTGCCAGTCCGCGGCGGGAGCCAACCGGTATAGTAATCCCAGACCAGGGCCACCGGAATGTGCGGGGTGCCGAGAGCGGGATATGGATGGGCCCGGACAAACTTGCGGGTCTCAACGGCGAGTTCGCCAAACGGGCTCAAAATGTCCGTTTGAGTTCCTGCCACACTGGCCGGGATATGGTGTGGACAGGGTGGTTGCAGGGCGGAGGCTCCGTACATGAAATACAGATAGGTCGCTCGGCGAATCAAGCTCTCGCTGTTGCCCCAGTCCTTGCCACCTGGCACGCCCCAATTCTTACTCGTTCCCATGACATTCCAACACGAATCGATATTCGGCCACCAAAGTATACCATTCTGCCTTGAGGTGCCCCGCAACAGCGCCGCCCACATGTTGATATTGTACATCTGGTTTGGGGTTTGGACGCCGATTTTACGGAAATAGCTCGTGTCGGCCATATATGGTCCCCAAGTGGTGTTCTGCATCGCAGTCATGTAATTGTGCAGCTTTTCAGACCAACGATGGTTAAATCCTAGCAACAGATCGTGCCCAACCAAGCGGGTAGGCGGCTCTTCGGGCATGGGCGAATAGCAATAGCCAGCGTCGTTCTCTCCATACTCCCAGCCGCCGAAGCGCCCGCCCAAGCGGGTCATCGCATATTCGTGGACGGCGTCGGGAATGCCGCCGGGAAAGCCAAAGCCAGGCACGCTGAAGAAGCCGTCGTAGGTCCAGCCGCCAGGGCTCACGAAGCCGGCAATCTGGCTCTTTCGCGTGACCCACTCATCAATGACTTGCTGGTAGTTTGTCGTGTATGCAAATCCGGCCCACGGGTAGATCTGGTTCTCAAAGCCGAAGGGGGCGGTTTTGCTATCGGGTGCTCCGGATGTCCAGTAAGCGAGATAGCTTCGATATGCCGGCAGGTTGACGGCTTGCTTGTCAGCCGTCAGATTCAGTCCGCCGGCCACCGGCAGCAAGACCTGTCCGCCTTGCTCTTCCCAGGTGACCGGCATGATTTTGCGGGCCAGGGCACCGGGATGCGTTTTGGGATCAACGCGCTGGTTCCAGACTGGTCTCGCTGCAACACTGCCGGCTTCCGTAGTGGCGCCTGCCGCAGTCGATGCTTGGATGATGGCCATCACGAACGCCGCGATGGCCCCGCTTGGGTGTCTTGCTCTGGGAATCATTGGATGGGCTATAGTTGGTTTGGTCTTACTCATTGGGGACGTTCTGTTTGTGGGAACTTCTGAATACCGCTATTTCCGATTGAGAAAATCGGCCAGGGCACCAAGCGGGTTGTCCGGGCTCAGCATGTAAATACAGGTCGCTCTACCGGTGCTCCGCCTGTCAGCAAGTATGCCGTTCAATGTGCCCACAGGTATCTCGCCATCCGTCAATGGAGCATAGTTGCTCCTTTTCCAGCCATTGGTGAGCGGCTTGAAGCTGCTGAGATGCACATAGTCCAGAGTGTTGGCAAGCGGCGTCGAAAAGCTGCCTTCCGCAAGCCAGGTATTGGCCGTGTTCATGCCCACCTTGACCCATGGGGAGTCCACGCTTGAAATCAAGCCCTGCAAATTCGCAGTTTGTAGATAGGTTTCCTGACCGTAGGCGGTCTCGACCATAATGGTGACACCGCAACTTTGAGCTTTCGTCTTAAGCCGACTCAGGCTGGCCAAGGTCTGGCTGCTGGTGTACGGACTGCCGCTGCCATATACTTTGTAACCAGGGTACAGGATCAAGCGCTTGATGCCAGCATCCTGCATCAACTCCATGGTCAATTCCAGCCATTGCAGCGTCGGCTCGCGATCGGAATGCAGGTCACTGGCAATCGAGCCAAAACTGAATGGCGGCATGTCAGCACCGGCGTGGACGGCACCTACGCGCAGTCCGTGGCTTCCCAGTTTGCTCCAGAGAGCGGCCATATCATCCCTGTAAAGTTGCGCAGCGCGTATCTCGACTCCGTCAAGTCCCAGCGATTTTACGGCTGGAAGCCAGGTGTCGGGATCCAAGCCGTCGTACAGCCAGGAGTTGACGTATAATGCGCCTGATGGCTCACCGCCTTGGGCCGGCCCAAGCGCCGCCGGACGGATCATTGCCAACATCCCCTGGGGCGTGAACTTGTCCCATTTCTCAAATGCCTGGTCACCTTTCAGGGCCAACTCCTGAGCCGTGGGAGCAGGTGTGGGAGTCGCGCTCTTGGGCTCTACCACCGGAGTTGCGGAGCTAACTTCCAGGATGACCAGACTGTCCCCGCCGACCGAGACGGGTACCGATGTGCCTGAGCCAAACGACTGCCCGGTGATCAAATCCTCGCAGGAGGCAATGCTGGCGCCTATCAGACTGATCGAGCCGCTCCAGTTCGTCTCCACGTTGTTGCAGAGCGTGACGATCACGCGGTTGGTATCCTGCGTCACACTCGTCAGATACTGAATGGGCGGGCCGGCGACATCGATAAGATTCCACTTCTTCAACCATGGGCCGAGATATGCTTGCACGTGATTCAGCATCTGGTACGGAGAGAAAAGCGGTTGGTTCGCTCCCGCATCCGTGACCGAGCCAGACCATTCGGAAAGGCCGTAGTCGGCCGCGAACACGAGCAACTCACCGCCAGCCGCAGTCCGATACTTAACCACCACCGGATCTCCGGCGGGCGTCTGGGCCACCACACTGGCACCCGGCAAACAATTCAGATGGTGCAGTTTGAAGTTGCTCTCAGTCACCGAGCCGCCCGCTGTCCAATTGACGACAGTTTCTATCGAAGTCGAGCCGGCAAGCTGCACACCAAACATACCGGCAGAACCGCTGGTCAATTGGGCGGCGGTGGTCACTACCGACCCGCCCCGATTGATGAAGTCCTGCAAAGTGGTCTGTAACTGACCTTCGATTTTCGTCCGACCGATCACAACCGCCACGTCATACTGATTCAGCACGTAACGCGGCGTATTCGAGAGGAGCACATCGAAAATATCACCGCATGGTGTTTCCGTCAGGAACCCACGCTCATCAAGAAAATAGGCCGCATCTTCATAATGCGGAAACAGGGAGCGGAAGAGCATGTCGATCTGGTGGTCGCCCTTTTCGTACGACGACTTGCCCCAAACCATATACGGCAGCCCGCTGCCAGTCCGCGGCGGCAGCCAACCGGCATAGTAATCCCAGACCAGCGCCACCGGCAGGTGCGGCGTGCCGAGAGCAGGGTAGGGATGTGCCCGCATGAAGTTGCGGATCTCAACGGCGATCTCACCAAACGGGCTGAGTATATCCGTGCTGGTGCCCGCCACATTCGCCGGAATGTGGTGTGGTGCGGCTGGTTGGATGGCAGCGGCACCGTACATGAAATACATGTAGGTCGCCCGGCGAATCAGGCTCACGCTGTTGCCCGTCTTGTCTCCCCCCGGCACCCCCCAATTCCTTTGGCCGCCATTAAGGCCCCAGTATGAGTCAATATTCGGCCACCAGAGCACGCCATGCTGGCGGGAGGCCCCTCGCAAGAGGCCCGCCCACATGTTGATGTTGTACATCTGGTTTGGGGTTTGGACGCCGATCTTGCGGAAATAGCTCGTATCAGCCATGTAGGGTCCCCACGTGGTGTTCTGCATGGCAACCATGTAATTGTGCAGTTTTTCCGACCAGCGATGGTTGAAGCCCAACAATAAATCGTGGCCCATCTCGCGAGTGGGCGGCTCCTCAGGCATGGGAGAATAACAATAGCCCGCGTCATTCTCGCCATATTCCCATCCTCCGAAACGCCCGCCCAACCGGGTTATCGTATAACTATGAACCGCATCAGGAATGCCTCCAGGAAAGTCGGGATTGGGCAGGCTGAAAAATCCATCGTACGTCCAGCCCCCCGGGCCGTAGCAACCGGCAATATAACTATCCCGGTTGACCCATTCATCAACCACTTGATCATAGTTCGTCGTGAACGAAAAAAAAGAAGGCGAATAGAGCTGGCTCTCAAAACCGAAGGGGGCGTTGGTACTATTGAGCGGTCCAGATGTCCAATAGTCCAAATAACCTCTGTAAGCAGGCATGTTGACGCCGTTATAGTCAGCCGTCAGATTCAAACCGGTGGCCACTGGCAGCAGCACAAGTCCGCCCTGGTCTTCCCAGGTGACCGGCATGATCTTTCGGGCCAGTGCACCGGGATGCGTTTTCGGATCGACGCGCTGGTTCCACACTCTTGCAATGGCACCACCGGCCTCTGTCGTGGCACTTATCGCAAGCGACGCGGTGCCGGTGTTCCCGAGGTGGTCACGCATGGTGACCGTATAGGTGTACTGCGTGGAAGGATTGAGGCCCGTATCGGTGTAACTCGGAGAAGTCTGCCAGCCACTGTCGGTTCCGCCGGGATTGCCTGAGATTTCAGCAAAGTAGTACTCGACCGGACCGCCAAAATCCGCACCGGTAGTTGCCATCATATGGATTGCGGAGGCCCCTGCGGCATACGGGAACATTGCGAATGATGCGGGATGATAGGGTGTGGCGACCGTGACTTGCAAGCGGGCGAACTTCCTCGAGGCGTCGCCTTTCGCGATCTTCAAGGTCACTGTCTCAAGGCCCGGACCAGCGTTGGAGAAAGTCACTTCTGGAACAGCGGAAACCGCGTCATTTCCCACTGCATAGGATTCGGTCCAATGGTCCGGAGAGTCACCGACCTGAATGTGGACTGCAGTGTCACTCGTCTTGGAGCTGAGCTTGCGGGTGAAGGTGCAGAACAAATAGTCAGTTCCATCGACGTCGCCGCTGGAGGGCGTCAGAAGCCGCCCGGCTTCAATCACTTCACTCGTGGGACTGCTTCCCATGATGTATTCGATGGCATTGGGCAAGCCGTCATGGTCCGGATCTCCTGCCGGCCCGCCAGTGGCGTTGTTCAGACCGGCCCATGCGGTGTAGCCCGGCACAGGCACCACATGGACGGTCAGCTTATTGGACAGCACACCGCCGAAGGAGACGTTTGTTGCATTGGCACTGAGATTCACCGAACTGAACGGGTTGCCGTCCCAGTAGCCGGTGGCGGAGTAGTCAACCAAAACGATATCTGCCTCCGGGCCCGTATAAGCGCGGGCATCCACGGTCAGGATGCGACCCGCGCCGGTACCCAGGATGAGACGGGCTGCGGCGATGGGGGTGACTCCTCCGGCGTCCAGGACGTATTTCAACTCGCCTGTTCCATTGCGGAAGCGGAGCTGATAGCTCGCGGTAATACCCGTGGCGCCACTGCCGTTGACTTCAAACAAACCGCTGCTGGTGCCAGCATCGGACAGCAGGAGATGGGCACCTGCATCGAGCGCTCCACCGCTGATCCTATAACTTCCGAAGTTGGTCTCGTGTCCGAGCGCCATTTCATTGGCAAGAGTAATCTGGCCGCCCGTCTGGGTAACCGCGCCATTCCTGAAATCGACGCCGATCGCCAGCCCTTGACCGCCAACCTGCAGCGTCCCGCCGCTGACCGTAAGGCCGCCGGGGCCAGCCCAGGCATACCTGTTGTGGCCGACATAGAGGGTACTTTGAACGCTTGCCGTGCCTGCGTTGACTTCCGGCATCTTGCGGGTTTGGCCATTCCCGATCCACCCGTTGCCTGAACTCGGCAAGGTGTCGTCAGACCAGTTGGCTGCCTCCGACCACAAGCTCGCGCCGCCACCCCCATCCCAAAACGCGTCAGCCAACGCTGCTGCCGGCAGCATGAAATGGCATACGGCCAATCCAATTGATACGATCTTCATGTTGCCCAATTCTTGCATCAGCGGATGATTCTGTCCGCCTGCGGTTCCCCTTCTTCAACCCGACGGTCCTCGGAGATCATTTTCATGGCCACCGGGCCGAGCCGGGGATCGGTGCCTGGCACGATGAATACCAAGGTCCGCACGTCGTGCTGCTGTTCCCAAACGGCCGAATAGATCGGGCGCTCGGGTCGCTCAAAGAGGAAAAGCCGGGTTTCCATGTTGCGATTGGCGCCTCCGGGATTGACCAGCACGGGCACCCATGAGACGGGTAAGGCGATGACTTTCTTTTCATATTCGAACGCCAGTTTATTTCCGGTCGCGTTGATGAACCGGAGGCCACCCCAAGGAAAGTTCGCAACATCGTCTTCCAGCACGAAAAGGCGCAACCCGGTGGCGGCTTTGGCATCTGGCAACAATAGCAGGAGGGCTTGTTTGGTGCCTTGCGGAATGATGATGGCACTGGTCGCGGGTTTGCCATCCTTGTCGATTTTGTCGAGGGCCTGAATCGTGACGGGCTCATCTCCCCCGGTCACCTGATAGGTCTTGGTGCGCTTGGCAGGATGCATGGCCGCGATGGATACGAGCCCCTTGGCATCGGCGATCGCCAGTTTGCGGGCGGCTGTTTCGTCATCCCACGCCAGCACCCGGAGCGGGATGGCATGGAGCCATTGGCTCAGCAAGAGAGTTGTGAGAGTCAGCACGCACCGGCGGACGCGCAGGGAGTTGGATTGCATTGGAAAATTCATGGCAGGATGATTTCAAAGTCCAAGTTCGGATTGCGCCAGCCAGCGGAACGAAACCAGCGAGAATCTCCTGCCGAATCGCTGGTTGGTTTGATTCAGGCTGGCGATGGCCGTGTGGGGAGGATCGCTCGCATCGACAAACTCAGGGTTCCGCTGCACCACCGCCTCGCACCATGAGTTGGCAAGCAGCTTGCCCGAGGAGTCCTTCGCCTCGCCGTAGCCACGGATGGTGAACGTGTCGGAGCGGGCGCACATCACCGGAGCGATGGATTGCAACACGTCCGCCTGGGTCAGGTAGCCGGGAATGCCGACCCCGGTTCGGTTGGGGCTGAGATTGGCTTTCCCCTCGGCGGGGTATCCACTGGTGTCGAAGGTTTCATAAAGCGAGGCACCGTTGAATCCGGCCTCGTCGAGCGCCGCCTGAATGGCCCCTTTGAGGCCGAGGTCGGAGTTCTCGATGCGGCGGTTGACGAATTCCCCGAGCGAGAGAAACGGGCCGCGCTTCCTGACCTGCAGGACCAACCTCCTGGCGAGTTCCTCCACTTGACTGCCGGTGAGGGAGCGGAAGCCCAGCCAATGATTGTTTTCTGTGCCGATGGGGTTGCGGAAACGGGAATAGGCGATGGCGCCTTGGGCGAGGGAACTGCTTTGGGCTCTGGCTGCGCTCATCGGGTCGGTGGTGACATCGAAGGGCAGGTCTTTCATCCCGCTGAGCAAGGCGATCCACGCCTGCTCGCTCGTGGAGTTGATATTGAAAGCACCATCCACCAGGAGGTGCGCGGCGAGCTGCAGGCAGCCTTGGGGGCTTGACAGAAAACGCTTGAGAGTGCTGGCCGGAATGTTGCCGGTGTGGAAACGCATGCGCGGGTTGCGCAAGGAGTTGTTAGCCGGATCAGCGATGAGTTTTTCAAGGGTCTGTTGGTAATCCTCCTTGACCACGGCAAGATCCGAATCCCAGACGCCAGGGCTGCCGGTTGCAGTGCCCGGTTGCAGATTGGCCGCTGCGCCGCTGAAAAAGAAGGAATCCCAGATGGACTCATTGGCCAGATATGCATGGTCGTAAACCGGCATTTCAGCGCGGGTGTACCCCGCATCAGCGCCCGCCATGGTCACTGTCACGGCAGGGATTTCTTTCGCTGCCGTTTGTCGTTTGAGATAAGCGCTGGCCCAACTGTTGGCGAATTGATTGCCGGGGGAATAGGAAGTCCCGGCAAGATCCGCATGTTGGAAGGCCGCCAGCGAGAGCAGCGGGGAGCGTGGAACCTCGAAGAACGCAAGGTGGGTCATGCCGCTGCCAGCGCTGTTGGTGGCGCCATAGTAGGCGCAACGGCCCCCATTCGCGGTTTGGATGACCTGGTTGAAATTGGCGACAGCAGTCATCCGGGTCTCGTAGTGAGGGCCGGCAAAAAAACTCCCCGTAGTGAGGAAGCGGTTGATATGGGCTTGGCGTGGATTGGTCGTATAGACCAGGTCCGACCGGCGGTAGGCGGCCGAATCATTCGCCACGCGGTGATAGGTCTCGAGCATGCCGAAGGGCTGTCTGGTCGCAGGGTTGGATAGCGCGTTAAAGGTTAGCAAGGGTGAGGTCATGATCGTCGTGGCACCGGAATTGATGAAGTTGGTGGTCTGCACGTCACTCACCGACTGGCCGCGGTCGGCGACACCCGGATCAGACAACTTGGCGCGTGTCGCATCTTCAAGTCCCACCCCGAATGGATACCAATCGTGAGTTGAAAAGGAGACCTGCAAGGATTCGGTGGTGGCCAGCACGCGAGAGAAGCCGCCACCGGTTTTGGGATTCCTCGTGGGGACGGCGAAGCCGCCCCTGAGTGAGAGTTGATTCAAGCTGTCCACCGGCCTGAGATAGAGGGTTCGGTTGCGGATTGAATCGGTGGCAACGAATTCTTTGGCGACAGGGTCGGCAGGCACGAAAACCCGCACCTCGCCGGGCTGGAAGCGGATGGATTTGCCACCGCCGGCGGTCCCGGTGCCGTCCGGGGTGATCGACGCGAAGAAATAGGGATTCACCGATCTGGCACCTCCCGCGTCAACGAATTGCGTAGCCAACAAACCCGCCAGGTGGGACTCAGCGGCGAATGTTTCCTGGCCGTTCTGATAGATCTTCCAGGCGGGGTAGTAAGCCATATCCATCCATGGATACACCACCGCGCCCTCGATTTCCAAGGCCATATTGTAGGGATTCCAGAGCGTGACAATGGGAGTGATGATGAGACGAATCTCATTCAGGGTAGTCGGGTTTGCCGATAGTCCCACGCTGAGAACATACAGCACGCGGTCAAGCACCGGGCGATAGCTGGTCTGTGATTGTCGGGCGGGCGGGGTGGCTCCCGGACTCACATACTGCCCGCCGGCGGGCACGGGTTGTTTGAGTGCCACGTGATCCATCCCGCGTTCGAAGATCGTCGGCCCATCGGCAGTGCCATAGACATGGTATGGGGTGCGATAGAACGAGCGCAGGGTGGCAAAGGTGGGAACCGCAGCAGCGGGAAATTCATAGACCGTGTTGGCCGGCGGGAAATTGAGATTCACACGCACGCTGGCGGAATCGGTGAGCGGTTCGAACAGGGGACGTTCACCATGGTAGCTGGCCGGCGTGGTCACCTGCGGTGCATTGGCGGAGCGGAAAGGATTCTTGAATGTTCCCCAGGTGTCTTTCTGAAAGTCTGAATCCGACATTTCAAAACCAAGACTCAGGTCGGTCTTGAGACCACCGTTGACGGGATCCGTCAGCAAGCCGTAGCCCTGTGAAGTGAAGTGGGCGCCTTCCGGAGTGGGTGGGCTTGCCTTCCAGAGATCGCCGTCGAGTTTTGCCTGTGCCATGCTGAGCACCCGGGAGCTGCGTTTGTTCCAGTCACCGCCGGGTTGCTTGAAGCTCTCGGACTTGGCCAAGGATGGCCGTGGCTGGGCTTGCAAATCGGCGTTGGCAAGGCGCTGGTTGTGTTCCGGACCGTCCACATTGACTTTGGCTCTAGTGGCATGCTGCACCACGGCCCACGCCAGCGCACCTGCGTACCGCGCCCTGCCATCGATATTGATCTTGGAACCGGCGAGGAGGAAGCCATCGGATTTTTCGGAAAACAAATGGATCGGATTCGCCAGCGTGCCGGTTTTGGCCCAGTCCTGCGCGGCGAGGTCGGACGGGTTGTCGCTGGAGGTCAGCCACGCAACGAATTGTTGGTCTTTCTTGCCGTAATCCGGAGCACCCGCGGAGGGATCTTCCGCGAGCCTCGGCGACCATGACTTCCAGACGCCGAGGACATTCGGGTTCTTCGCGCCATCGAAGATAGATCCATCAACCGTGACCCTGCGATCATCGCCCGCAGCTTGCTGCAGTTCGCCCAAAGCAAGCATGAGGGCGAGGCGTGAGTTGGCGCGGGCGGTGGCCCTGGCCTCGCCTTGGCCCGAGGAACGCAGTGCAATGGTGGAGAGCGACAGCAGCCCCACCGCGATGACCGTCAGCAAAATCATTAGCGCCAGGGTCACCACCAAGGCGAAGCCGCGTCTGACCGCCAGGACTGTTCTGTGGGCTTTCATGATGACTTCAAGCAAGGTCAGGCGGGGCATGCGATTTCACGGAGACCCCGGACCCTGGCACTCTCTTGTTGACTGAATCGCCCAAAGCTCCAATCGGTCGGTCCGGAACAAGCAGGTGTCTCCGCCGCATTGCCGGTGCCCTGCCTGTCCGAGGGCACCGGTCCACTAAGAGTTGTGAGATGTGAGTTGTGAGATGTGAGTTGTGAGATGTGAGATGTGAGATGTGAGTGAATCGTGGCGGCTGTTCCTGTTCTAACAACCATCACCTGCCAGCCCATCTTCTGGCACATCTCACGGCGTCGTCACCTTGAGGCGGGCGTAGTTCGCGGGCACACCGTCCGGCAGGAGGCAGGAAATGGTGGTGCCGTCGTTGGTCTGGTAACTCAAAACCTCGGTCCACGGGTCGGTGAGTCCGAGGTCGGTGGATTCCTCGATCATGTAGGTGACGTCGCTGTTGGTGACCGCTTCGGCACGCTTGGTGAAGCTGAGCAAGCTTCCGATGAGCGTGCCGGGCGAGCCATCGGAACCGGCCGGATTGAGGTTGAGGGCGTATTCGACCAAGTTGGGGATTCCGTCACCGTCCGAATCGCCGTTCGGTCCGCCGGTCACACCGTTGGCGGCAGCCCAAGTGGTGTAGGTGTTGGCGATGTTGACGGTTTGGGTGCCCGCCAAGGGGCTGGACGTGCTGGAGGCAAAGGTGCCGTTGCCGCGGCCATAGACGGCCACGATGTTGTCATGGGTGCCGACCGCCAGAGTGGTGGTGATGATGGTGCACGTGCCGCCCGAGAGGGTTCCGGTACCGAGGGTCGTGCCGCCAGGGCCACCGTCTTTCAGGGTGACGGTGCCGGTCGGTGGGCCGGGATCCCCGCTCACGGTCACGTCGAAGCTCAACGGAGTGCCGTAGGTCGAAGTCGTGCCGGTGCCCGCGCTACGGGCCACCGTGGTCGTCGTAAGGGTCAGGTAGGAAGGAATCACGTAAACGGTCAGGGCATTGGGAATCACCGTGCCATAGGCGATTGACTGTGCGCCGCCACTGAGATTCAGCGAGCCGAATTGACCGCTGAAGCTCAGGCTGCCACCCGCATTGTCCATTAAGATGAGATCGTCCTCAGGACCGGTATAAGCGCTGGCGTCCACGGTCAGTTTGTGGGTGGTGGAGTTGTTGAAGTTCAGACGCGGGGTGGTGATCGGCGTTACTCCTGAGGCATCCATGACATATTTCAACTCACCGGCTCCATTGCGGAACAGGACCTGATAGCCCGCCGCAATGCTCGTCGGATCCGTGCCGTCAACTTCGAGCAGACCGCTGCTGGTGCCGGCATCGGTCAGCAGCAGATGGGCAACCGCATTGAGCGAGCCGCCGGTGATCCTATAGCTGCCGAAATTGGTTTCGTGTCCGAGTGCCATTTCATTGGCTAGAGTAACTTGGCCGCCCGTCTGGGTAACCGCGCCATTCCTGAAATTGTAGCCGACATAGAGCCCCGCACCGTTAACGTGTAGGGTCCCGCCACTGACCGTGAGGGTGCCGGGGCCGTTGCCACTGCCATTGTCGCCCACGTAGCAGGAATTTGCGGCGATCGCCGTGCCGGCGGCGACCTCCGGCATTTTGGTGATCGTGCCCCCATTGTCACCGATCCGCACGGTACCCGTAAAAGCACTCGGCAGGATATCGTCAGACCAGTTGGCGGCCTCCGACCACAAGTTCGTGGTGCCGCCCCCATCCCAAGTCACGGTCGTCACCGTTGGAATGACGGTTTGGGTGCCCGTCAAGGCGCTCGACGTGCTGGTGGCATAGGTGCTGTCGCCATCATAAATGGCCACGATGTTGTTGTGGGTGCCGACCGCCAACACGTTGGTGGTGATGGTGCATGCGCCGTCTGATAGAGTTCCGGTCCCGAGGGGCGCTCCGCTAGGGCCACCGTCCCTCAGGGTGACATTACCGGTCGGGGGCCCGGGGGCTCCGCTCACGGTCACGTCGAAGCTCAGCGGACCGCCGAAGATCGAAGTCGTGCCGGTGCCCGAACTGCGGACCAGCGCGGTCGTGGTGGGGGTCAGGACGACAGGAACCACATGGACGGTGAGCTTATTGGCAATCGCACCGCCGAAGGAGATGGAGGTTGCACCGCCACTGAGATTCACCGTGGTGAACGGGTTGCCGTCCCAGTAGCCGGTGGCGGAGTAGTCCACCAAGACGATATCTGCCTCCGGGCCCGTGTATGCGCTGGCATCCACGGTCAGGATGCGACCCGCGCCGGTGGTACCCAGGTAGAGACGGGCGGCGGTGATGGGGGTGACTCCTGCGGCATCCAGAACGTATTTCAACTCACCCGTTCCGTTGCGGAAGCGGAGCTGGTAGCTCGCGGTAATGCTCGTCGCGCCACTGCCGTTGACTTCAAACAAACCGCTGCTGGTGCCGGCATCGGTCAGCAGCAGATGGGCACCTGCATTGAGCGCTCCACCGCTGATCGTATAGCTGCCGAAATTGGTTTCGTGTCCGAGCGCCGTCTCGCCAGCCACAGTAACCTGGCCGCCCGTCTGGGTCACCGCGCCATTCCTGAAATTGGTGCCGACATAGAGCCCTCCACCATTAACCTGTAGAGTTCCGCCACTGACCGTGAGGCTGCCGGGGCCGCTGCCATTGTCGCCCACGTAGCAGGAATTTGCGGCGATTGCCGTGCCGGCGGCGACCTCCGGCATTTTGGTGATCGTGCCCCCATTGTCACCGATACGCACGGTGCCCGTAAAGGCACTCGGCAGGATATCGTCAGACCAGTTGGCGGACTCCGACCACAAATTCGTGGTGCCGCCCCCATCCCAAGTCACGGTGGTCACCGTTGGATTGACGGTTTGGGTGCCCGTCAAGGCGCTCGAAGTGCTGGTGGCATAGGTGCTGTCGCCACCATAGATGGCCACGATGTTGTCATGAGTGCCGACCGCCAGCACGTTGGTGGTGATGGTGCATGCGCCGCTCGAGAGGGTGCCGGTGCCGAGGGGCGCCCCGCTAGGGCCACCGTCCTTCAGGGTGACGTTGCCGGTCGGGGGACCGGGGGCTCCGCTCACGGTCACGTCGAAGCTCAACGGATCGCCGAAGGTCGAGGTCGTGCCGGTGCCCGAGCTACGGACCAGCGCGGTCGTGGTGGGGGTCAGGGCGACAGGAACCACATGGACGGTCAGCCGATTGGACAGCACACCGCCGAAGGAGACGTTTGTTGCATTGGCACTGAGATTGATCGAGGTGAACGGGTTGCCGTCCCAGTAGCCAGTGGCGGAGTAGTCCACCAAGACGATGTCTGCCGGCGGGCCCGTATAGGCGCTGGCATCCACGGTCAGGATGCGACCCGCGCCGGTTCTCAGGATGAGACGGGCGGCGGTGATGGGGGTGACTCCTGCGGCATCCAGGACGAATTTCAACTCGCCTGTTCCATTGCGGAAGCCGAGCTGAAAGCTTGCGGTGATACTCGTCGCGCCACTGCCGTTGACTTCAAACAAACCGCTGCTGGTGCCGGCATCGGTCAGCAGGAGATGGCCACCCGCATTGAGCGCTCCGCCGCTGATCGTATAACTTCCGAAATTGCTTTCGTGTCCCAGAGCCAGCTCACCCGCATTCACCTGGCCACCCGTTTGGGTAACCGCACCATTACGCCAATCGACGCCGACGGCAATCCCGCCGCCAACCTGCAGCGTTCCGCCGCTGACCGTAAGGCTGCCGGGACCGGCCCAGGCATACCTGCTGTGGCCGACATAGAGGGTGCTTGGAGCGCTTGCCGTGCCTGCGTCAACTTCCGGGACCTTGCTGGTTTGGCCATTCCCGATCCACACGTTACCTGAACTCGGCAAGGTGTCGTCAGACCAGTTGGCAGCCTCCGACCACAAGCTCGCGCCGCCACCCCCATCCCAAAACGCGTCAGCAAACAACGCCGCCGGCAGCAGCACAAGGCTGGCGGCCAAGGATCTACTCATCGCGAGAGTAGCGGAAAGCCCACCCGAGAATCTGGGCTGGATTGGACTGGTCTGAGGTATGTTTTTCATAGGTTCATTGGTTGGTTGGTTGGTTGGTTGGTTGGGAATTGGGATTGTTTCAGGATGAAACGAAGGTTGGTTCGCGTGCGAACCATAAACCACTACCATTGATTCGCCCCCAAAAAAAACTCTCTTTTGGGTAGTTTTCGGCCCGAGCGGGCATTGCAGGTGCGCGTGCCTGACGCAAACTCACCCCAAATATCAGAGATCGGGCCGCGGTTCCGCCTTTGGTCGATTGCGCAGAAGCGAACATCAAATTCAGAATTCAGTATTCCAGCAGTTCCACACGAATGTCGCGAAGAGACAACCCGAGCCGTCCGCGGCTGTAGCTGGTTGGCACATGGAAGCGTTCGCTCTGCACAGCCCCCCCCTCGCCAATCACGGTGGTGTCCACGTCCCTCGCAGCGAGGTCCGCTTGCTGGAAGATGGTTTCAATGGCGCGGCGGCGCTCATTGGGTCACCTTGAGGCGGCCGAAAATCCTTGGGTTGCCGTTTTTCGGCACGGTGACGATCACTTCGTCGATGCCAGACTCCGGCGTATCCGGAGTGATGGAGACCATGCCGCCATGGGTCAGGACCACCTCGGTCCACCCGCTCAGGTCGTTGCCGTATTGAAAGACCTGGCTGGTATCGGCGGTGGAGGCGTGGCGGCGGTGCAAGGTGAAGACCAAGTTGTTCCCGGATGCATTGGCGGTTGGCAGGATGGCCGTGGAGGAAAGCGAGGGATCGCCGTTTTGCAGGACGTATTCCAGAAGATTGGCAATGCCATCGTGGTCGGGGTCGCCGACGGGGGTTTTGTCGGCGAGCAGCGGCCAGGTGGCATTGATCCAGGAGGCGAACGGATCGCTCTCCAAAGTGAGTTGGCCGGTGGCTTGGCTGAAGGTCCAGGTCCTGCCATCCGCCACCAGTTGCCAGACGCCGGCATTGTTGTCGAAGGCACCGAGCGAGCTGGTGACGGAGCCACCGTAGCTTGCGGCGACGTTGGCGACATCCACCATGGTCCAGGTGTTGCCGTGGGTGAGGTCGGCACCGGCAAGGTCGAAGTAGAGTGTGCCGATGAGGGTGACGGCGGGACTGCCGGTGCCGGTGATTTGGTTGCTCAAATGATTGGCAGTCGGATAGAAACGGAGGCTGCCGTCGGAGGCGAGAATCAGCCTGCCGGCGTTGACGATGGTGTTGCCATGATAGGTGTTGTTGGCGGCGAGCGTCCAGGTGCCGGTGCCGGCTTTCGTCACTCCTCCGGTGCCGCTGAGGATTTTGCTTATATAACCATCGCCCGCACCGGTGAAAGTGAGATTGCTGTTGAAAGCGGGGAGAGAGTAAACACCGGGATCCGCAGTGTATTGGGTGATGGCGAAGACATGGCCCGAGCCGGCTGCGCTCTCGAGGGTGCCGCCATTGGACCCGATGGTGAAGGCCCTGCCATTGCCGCCATCGGTAAAGACGGGAGTCATGACCTCGGAACCCGTGTAGCGGAGCGTGCCGCCATTGAGAATGAGATTGCCGGCCTCGTAACCTGCGGTGCCGAGACTGCCGGCACCGTTCCATTTGTCGATTTCAAGCGTGCCGCCCGTGACGTTCACAGAGCGTCCGCCCCAGGCTGCGCCGGCATTGAGCTGGCCCGACCCGGTGATGGACAAACTGCCGCCAGTGATGGTGGTGGCCCCGGTGCAGTCAACTCCCGAAGTCAGGCTGACCGAACCGCTGTTGATGGTGGCGGTGGCCGTTCCGCTCGTTGGTCCGGCGAGCAGGCCCGGGTTCCAGTGGAGATCGCTCCAATTGCCGCCGACGGTGCCATCCCAGATGAAATCGCCGGTGGTGCCCGAGGCGGTGACGTTGCCGTTGAAGGTGAGGTTGGCAGTCAAGCCGCCGGAGGAAATGTCCGCCACGGTGCTGAAGGTCAGATGCACCGTGACCACCCCGCTGCTGGCGGCAACCGTGCCCGCCATCTCGCCGATCGTGCCGGTCACGTTCACGTTCAAGTCGCCGCTGCCGCTCTGGAGCCCAGACTCGGTGTAGTGGACCGAGCCGGTGGTTTTATAGGGCACGTTGGTCACCGTGAAGGCGCCACTGGTGACCGGATAGTATGGATTCGGTGAGCCGGGGTTGTTATGGTAGAAAAGAAGGTTGCTGGCCGTGGCATGGACCCGTTCCACAACGCCAATGATCGGTTTCGACCAGGCCAAATTGAAGTCGAGGGGATTGTTGTTCTGGGGTTGCAGGGTGAAGTCCCGCAGCGCGATCTGCGTCGGGGTGCCGTTGTCGTCCAACTGGACCAGCACCGTGCCCTGGAGGTTCGGGGTCTTGGTATCGCTGGCCGTGCCGAGCCCGGACCCCGGATTGACGCTGAGTTTGATGCCCATGGTGGAAGAGGAACTCACCGGCAGCGTGAGCACCTGGGATGGCGGCAGGACGACAGGCACCACATGGACGGTCAGCTTATTGGACAGCACACCGCCGAAGGAAATGGACGTTGCACCGCCACTGAGATTTACCGTGCTGAACGGGTTGCCGTCCCAGTAACCGGCAGCGGAGTAGTCCACCAAGACGATATCTGCCTCCGGGCCCGTGTATGCGCTGGCATCCACGGTCAGGATGCGACCCGCGCCGGTACCCAGGATGAGACGGGCTGCGGTGATGGGGGTGACTCCTCCAGCGTCCAGGACGTATTTCAACTCACCTGTTCCATTGCGGAAGCGGAGCTGATAGCTCGCGGCAATACTCGTCGCCCCACTGCCGTTGACTTCAAACAAACCGCTGCTGGTGCCAGCATCGGACAGCAGGAGATGGACACCCGCATTGAGCGCGCCACCGCTGATCCTATAACTTCCGAAATTGGTTTCGTGCCCGAGCGCCGTCTCGCCAGCCACAGCAACCTGGCCGCTTGTCTGGGTCACCGCGCCATTCCTGAAATTGGTGCCGACGTAGAGCCCTCCACCATTAACCTGCAGGGTCCCGCCACTGACCGTGAGGCTGCCGGGGCCGCTGCCAATGTCGCCCACGTAGCAGGAATTTGCGGCTACCGCGGTTCCGGCGGCGACTTCCGGCATCTTGGTGATGCTGCCCCCATTGTCACCGATACGCACGCTGCCAGTAAAGGCACTCGGCAGGATATTGTCAGACCAGTTGGCGGCCTCCGACCACAAATTCGTGGTCCCGCCCCCATCCCAAGTTACATGGCTCACCGTCGGAGTGACGGGAACCACATGGACGGTCAGCCTATTGGACAGCACCCCGCCGAAGGAGACGTTTGTTGCATTGGCACTGAGATTCATCGTGCTGAACGGGTTGCCGTCCCAGTAGCCAGTGGCGGAGTAGTTGACCAACACGATATCTGCCGTAGGACCCGTGTAAGCGCTGGCATCCACGGTCAAGGTTCGGCTGGCGCCGGTGCCCACGATGAGCCGCGCGGCCGTGATGGGGGTTACTCCCGCAGCGCCCAGAACGTATTTCAACTCACCACTTCCATTGCGGAATTTGAGTTGATAGCCCGCCGTAATGTTCGCGGCACCACTGCCAACAACTTCCAACAAGGCAGTACTGGAGGCCTTATCGGTGAGCAGTATATGGTTTCCCATGTTGAGCGAGCCGCCGCTGATCGTGTAGGTTCCTCGACGGCCGGTATCGCCCCCCAAGGCCAACTCATTACCCATACTAACCACGCCGCCCGTTTGGGTAACAGAACCGTCTCCCCAATAAACGCCCACTTCAAAACTGTTGAGCGTCGGTGTTGCCACACTCGCGTCGATCAACACCGGCAGATTGGCCCCAGGGCCACCGTCTCCCGGGATCCAGGCGATGTCGTCCGCCCCCGGGGGAAAATTACCGCCGCCATACCAGTTGGCCCCATGCGTCCATGAATTATCGGCGGCTCCACTCCACTTTTGGTTTAGGGTAGCAAACAGCACCGCCGGCAGCAGCATAAGGCTGGCGGCCAAGGATCTGCTCATAGCGAGAGCAGAGGGAAGCACACCGGAGAGCCTGGACTGGTTTGGTCTGGGCATTTCTTTCATGGAACTCATGGGTTGGGAATTGGGAGGGTTGCACGATGGCACGCGCGGTTTGTTCATGGGCAGCCGACCACAACTACCATTGATTCGCCCCCCAAAGAGACTCTCTTTCGGGTAGTTTTCGGCCTGATCGGGTATCCACGAGCGGACCAGTGGCTGATCCTTACCGGTCGGCCAGGCGTATGGAAAATCCTCAATCCAACGCACGTTTTAACGCAAAATCTTGCATTGCCACGCAGGTGGATGTAAATTCCCCGCATGAACATCCACGACATCCTGCTGGCTCAACGCCGAGAAAACGAGGCGGGGCGAAGTGCTTTGTATGTGGGTCGAAGTTCGGTCGTCGAGCCGGTGGCGGGAGGCCGAATCCGGGTCGTGGTGGGGCCGCGCCGCGCGGGGAAGTCGAGTTACGCGCTGCATCGGACATGCGCCGAGCCCGGCGCTTGGGGGTATGCGAACTTTGATGATGAGCGGCTTGGCAGCCTGGAAGACTACGATGAGCTGGTGGTCGCGCTCGATGCCCTTTACGGGTGCCCGCAGGGTTTCTTTTTCGACGAGATTCAGAACCTTCCCAAGTGGGAACTCTTCGTCAACCGCCTGCACCGGGCGGGCCGGAACCTGCTCCTGACCGGCAGCAACGCCCACCTGCTCAGTTCGGAGCTGGCGACCCATCTCACCGGCCGTCACGTGCCGATCCCGTTGCTCCCGTTTTCGTTTCCGGAGTTTGTCTCCGCCGAGGGAGCGGGGCCGAAAACGGATTTGGAAATGCGCGCGGCCTGCCGGAAATACGCGCGCATGGGCGGATTCCCGGAAGTCGTGCTGAAAGGGCTCTCCGGTTCCGAATACCTGCGCACGCTCGTGGCCTCGGTGATTTACAAGGACATCGTATCGCGTTTCCGCCCGCGTGCGCCCGGTTCGATCGAGACCATCGCCCGCTGCCTGCTGTCACAGCCCGGAGGGGAATACTCGTTCCAAGCCCTGACCCGGGCCACGGGTTGTCGGAGCCCGCACACGTTGAAAAAACACATCGGCTGGCTGGAGGAGGCCTTCGTGGTTTTCACCGTCCCCAGGTTCTCCTTCAAGCCCCGTGAGCAGGCCGCATCCAACAAGAAAGCGTATGCCGTGGACACCGGTTTCGTGGACGCGCTGGGTGCCGGGCTCAGTCCGAATTGGGGCCGCCTCTTTGAAAACCTGGTGGCCATCCAACTGTTCCGCCGACAGCTCCGCGGAGAAAGCCGCTTCTTTTTCTGGAAAGATCCCCATGGGATCGAGGCGGATTTTGTCGTGCAGGAGGGGCTCGCCATCCGGCAGATCGTCCAAGTCAGTCTGGCCACCGCCGACCCCAAAACCCGACAGCGGGAAATCCGCGGGCTGTGCAAGGCGTCCCGGGACTTGGGCTGCGGCGATCTCCTTCTGCTCACCGAAAAAGAAGAGGGCCGGATGGAAGAAACCTGGGAAGGCTCGGTCTATCCCATTCGCACCATGCCGGTATGGAAATGGCTGCTGGCAGCCGAACAAGGTTAAGATCAGCCCCCTCGGCCTTCAGGCCAGCTCCAAACTCACTGCCGACGAATGGGCCGCCATGGCTCGGCTCCTGGGCCAGGCCGCCCGCACGCTGGCCTTCATGATCGGCGACTGGCTCGTCTATGGCGACGACCTGTTCGGGGTGGATAGCCCGCCCAACAGGCACATCAGCGCCGCCCTTTACGAGAAGGCGGCAACCCAAACCGGGTTGGACATCCCGACCCTCCAGATCTACGCCTTCGTGTCGCGCCGGGTGCCGTATCGCCTGCGCAGCGAACGCCTGTCGTGGGAACACCACAAGGTTCTGGCCAAGATGTCCATGATTTCCGGCCGGGCGATATCCGTCATTCCAATGCGGACATTGGCAAGGCCCGGCATTTGCTGGGCTATGAGCCGACCCATCAAATCGACGCGGGATTGGATGCCGCACTGGAGTGTTACCTGGCGAACCGGAAGCGGATGACGGAGGACGGATGACGGGGAATAGAAGAGGGAGGACGGATGACGGAGGCCTTTGGACTGCGGTGAAAGCCAACGGCGCGTCACCGCTTTTGGTGAGCGGACCGGAAACGGTCCGTCTGAGCCTCCGCTCCTCAAGCCACCTCCTCAGTCTCCAAAAGCGGCGGGTTCCGCCGCAGTCCAAAGCCTGCGGCCATCTTCAAGCTCACTTCATCAGAAATCTTATCCGTGTGCATCCGGTCATTTGTGGTTAGGAATTCTCCCCGAATGGGTTCGGAATCCATCCGAGCGAAGCGCTGCCTCGGTCTCTTGCGGCGGAGGCCTCTGTGGTTGCCGACTTGGCGCGGATGGCCGCTGTTGCTGATGTTGACTGCCTTGGCGGGCCATGCCGCGTTGCACCACATCCATCGGTTCCTAGCGCCCGCTACAAGGCGTCCCTTTCGCTAACAAATCGTCCCATCCAAACGCTTCTAGCACGGCGGCGTCGAGGTCGTCGTGTATCTGCTTGAGCCAGCATTCGGGTCAGATTCTCTCAAGATTGCTGCCTCTTCTTCGGCGACCACAAACCCATCGCCGATTGTCTGCACTCCGCAGGAGACGATTCTTGAGTTTGCTTGCAGTGCACCGCAGGATGTTAGGTCCGCGCCGATTTGAAGGTTGGGGGCGATCAAGCCTTCAACTATCAACAGACAAACTTCGTTCTCTCCATCTTCGCGGGCTTGCTCGGTGATGACTTTTTCGAGGATACCTACGGCGTGGCCGGGGCGGCGACGGTCATCGGAGTGTTCCATCGTTCGATGAAAGCGGTGATTGGATCGGGAGTGGCGTCGGGCATTGGGGGAGAGCGTTTGCGGTCCCGGCGGAAGGGCTACCTGCCGTCGGAATCGTGGATGGATTCCAACAGTTTCCTTGCGCGGAGGGAAAGGCCATCCGATCTGCATCCGTTCCAGTGCGGCGTCCACCTCGGCGTTCCTGAATCTCACCGCCCGGCCGATCTTGAAATGGTGGTTGCCATTGGCCCTTGCCGCCGTGGCGGGCGGCGGCTATGGCTCGGGCGTGAGCCTGCGCACCCGCGACTTTGACTACCACCTGCCGGATGCGTTGATTGCCGCGCGACCGCTGGCGGAGCGTGCGGCCTCACGGATGCTGGTGGTGCATCGGGACAGCGGCTGGATCGAGCACCGGATGTTCCGGGAGTTTCCCGATTTTCTGAGGCCAGGTGATCTGCTGGTGCTCAACGACACCAAGGTGATTCCGGCACGGGTGTGTTCCGACGACGGGAAAATCGAGGTGCTCTGCCTGGAACGCCTGTCGCCTTGTGAGTGGCGGTGCCTGGTGCGCCCCGGCAAACGCATGCGGCCGGGTCGCCGCGTGAGCGTCGGTGGCATTGTCGGGACCGTGGCGGAGGTGTTTGCCAATGGCGACCGGCTGCTGCGCTGGGCCGCGCCGGTGGATCTGCATCGGCACGGGCATCTGGCCGTGCCGCATTACCTGGGACGCCCGGATGACGCGGCGGACCTGGAGCGCTATCAAACCGTGTACGCCCGTGAGGAGGGGGCCATCGCCGCGCCCACTGCCGGGCTGCACTTCACTCCGGAAATACTGGAGAAGCTGCCGCACGCGTTTCTAACACTGCACGTCGGCGTGGGCACCTTCCGCCCGGTGATTGCGGCGGTGGTGACGGATCACGTGATGCACTCCGAGCGCTATGCGGTGACGGCGGCAACCGCCGCCCGAGTGAATGCTGCGGCCAGAGTCGTGGCGGTGGGCACCACAGTGGCGCGGGTGCTGGAGGCCCTGCACGCGGCGGCTGGCAATAACCGGTTAGGCCCCGGCGCCCGGTGCGGCGAGACGGACATTTTCATCCATCCGCCCTATCAATTCGGCGTGGTGGGCGGCTTGCTGACGAACTTCCACCTGCCGCAGAGCACACTGCTCATGCTGGTGTGCGCGTTTGCCGGGCGGGAGCGGGTGATGGAGGCCTACCGGCAGGCGGTGGCCGAGCGCTATCGCTTCTACAGTTACGGGGATTGCATGCTGCTGCTCTGAGCCCTCAGCCTTTGAGTGTTGCGTCGAGCCAGGCGAGGAGCTTCTTGCGGTAGGCCCCCTGGTCGCGCCGCAGCGCATCGCCGTGGTGCCCGTCCTTGACTTCAAACATCGTCTTAGGCTCGCCGGCGGTCTTGAACAACAGGCGACCCTGCGCGACCGGCACCACCCCGTCTCGCGTGCCGTGCACAATGAGCAGCGGCACCGGGGAAATTTTCCCGATGCAATCCTGCGGTGCCCATTCATCGGTGACGAGACTCGCACCCACCTGGCCGGCGATCACTTGCGCCATCGCCCGGTACGAGGCAAACGCGGCATCGGTGATGACCGCCCGCAGGCCCTTGACGGGAGTCTCCGCGAGCGCCGCGAGGGAGTTGGCGCCGCCGAGGCTGTGGCCGTAGGAGATGAGCCGCTCCGCATTCACGTCGGCCCGCTGGCTGACGTAGTCGAAGGCCGCCCTGACATCATCCAGCATGCCCCGCCGGTCCACCGTACCGCCGGATTTTCCAAAGCCGCGGTAGTCATAGGTCAGCACGTTGTATCCCGCCTCGACGAACCACATGATGAACCCGAGGTGATGGCCGATCGAGCCGGCATTGCCGTGGGAAAACACCACGGTCGCCTTGGCCGGCTTGCCCTGGGCCGGCAGGAACCAACCATGCAAGGCAATGCCATCCTTGGATTTGAAAGCCACCTCCTCATACTTGAAGCCCCAGTCTTGCGGGGTGGCCGGCACATCATGGGTGGGCAGATAAAACAAGTGGTTGCCGCCGTCTTTGCCCAACAAGGTCCTGGCCAGCGTGGCCAGTTCCTCGCTCGCAGCCTGGGGGGTTGGTGTGGCTTCCTCGCCCCAGGCCAAACCCAGCATCCCCAGCCCCACGACGACAGCTCGAATGTTCATGCCCGGAAAAAAAACACCCGCCGCCGGATTTGTCCAGCAAAACCTGACAGAAAAGTCACGGCGGGACGATCTGCCCAAGGATTCGTAACAGCCAGTCGGGCTTGCTCCGCTTTGCTCCGGTGCCGCATCGCCCGCGACCATGAGGGGGCACTGGCATGCGGATTTCCTCCATTAGCTCAACATGGACAACGGCGGAGCGGAGGCCGCCGCTCCGTGCGTGGATGAATCCACTGCGTGAATTGCAGGATTCTCCGGCTGCCGGTAAAGGATGGATTGCCGGTGACGCAATCACGGCGTAGGGTGGTTTCCGTTACGGAGGAACCCATGTCCTGCTGGCTTTTCTCCTCCCATCCCCACTCAATCCCCCGCATGAAATCCTGCTTCACCCTCGCTTTTGTCCTCCTCGTGTGTCTCACCGTTGTCGGTGGCGGCGGGCTCCTCTGGTATCTGAGCCACACCACGGAGTTCTCGCGCAAGGACACTCACACCTCCGCGCTCCCGCCCTCACGACCCACCCCTCCTCCCACCCCGCCACCCGCAGTCCGCCCCCAGGTGCAGCCTCCGGTTCCACCCGCAGCCCGGACCGCGGTTCCGCCCGTCCCCGCCCCTGCGCCGCTGCGCCGCTGAATTCGTCGAAAAACGCATTGCATGGAGCGCGGCGCTCCCTTATAAGCCGTCCGCCTTTCTCCGTGTCTGTACCATCCTGCCAAAACACCACGATCCAACCGATGAAACCAACCCTCCTCGTCCTCGCCGCCGGCATGGGCTCGCGCTACGGCGGTCTCAAACAAATGGACCCCATGGGCCCGCACGGCGAAACCGTTCTCGATTACTCGGTGTTCGATGCGATCTGCGCCGGTTTTGGCCGCGTCGTCTTCATCATCCGTGAGGATTTTGCCGCAGAGTTCCGAGCAGGCGTCGGTTCCCGCTTCGCCGCACGCATTCAGGTGGACTACGCGTTCCAGCGCCTTGACGACCTCCCCGGTGCCTTCACCGTGCCGCCCGGCCGCACCAAGCCCTGGGGCACCACGCATGCCGTCCGTGCCGCCCGTGCCCTGGTCAACGAGCCCTTCGCGGTCATCAATGCCGATGACTTCTACGGCCGCGATGCCTATCAACGCGCCGCCGCCTTCCTCACCCAAGCCACTCTCAGCGCTGGCAAGGCTCACTACGCCCTGATCGGCTACCCGCTGGTCAACACCCTCTCCGACCACGGTGATGTCAACCGTGGCATCTGCACCACCGATTCCAACGGCCTCCTCAGCAGTGTTGAGGAATACGTCAAGATCAAACGCGAAGCCGATGGCATCGTGCGCGGCACCGCCCTTGACGGCACCCGCAAAGCCATCGCGGAAACCTGCTCCGTCTCCATGAACTTCTGGGCCTTCCCCCGCTGTTTCCTTGAGCAACTCGAAGCGGGCTTCAGCCAGTTCCTCGCCGCCCACGGCCAGGTCGCAAAATCCGAATACTACATCCCCACCATCGTCGATGCCCTCATCCGCGCCAACGAGGCGGATTGTGCCGTCATCCCAACCACCAGCCACTGGTTCGGCATCACCCACCCCGAAGACAAACCCCACGTCGTCGCCTCCATCCAACAGCTCATCGCCGCCGGCGAATACCCGGAACGGCTGGGTTGAAAGTGATCGGTTATCGGTTGCCACTCAGGAACCATGCGCGTTCTCATCACCGGCGGCTCCGGCTTCATCGGCTCCCACCTCGTCGAGCACTATCAGGGAAGCGCCGACGAGATCCGCGTGCTGGATGATCTCCGCACCGGCTACCAACACAACCTCGACGGTCTAACCTGCACCTTCATCAAGGGCTCCATCACCGACCGCGCCCTGGTTGGGCAAGCCGTGCAAGGCGTGGATTATGTCTTCCACCTCGCCGCCATGGTCAGCGTGCCGGAATCCATGGCCAAGCCCGGCGAGTGCGTTGACATCAACGTTCACGGTCTGCTCAACGTGCTGGAAGCCTCCGCCAGGGCGGGGGTCAGCAAACTGGTTTTCGCCTCTTCCGCCGCCATCTACGGCGACAACCCCGCAGTTCCCAAGCTGGAGAGCATGCTGCCCGAGCCCAAGAGCCCGTACGCCATCACCAAGCTCGACGGCGAATACTACCTCGGCATGTACCGGAGCACCGGTCGCCTCGAGACTGCCGCCATCCGATTTTTCAATGTGTTCGGTCCCCGCCAGGATCCCAGGGGGGCCTATGCCGCCGCCGTGCCCATCTTCATCGAACAGGCGATCCGCAATGAAGCCATCACTGTTTTCGGCGATGGCGAGCAAACCCGCGATTTCATCTACGTCAAGGACATCGTCGGAGCCCTCACCTTCGCCGCCCATACCCCCGGTGTCACCGGCGTCTTCAATGCCGGCTACGGCCAGCAGATCACCATCAACCAACTCGCCACCGAACTCATTGCCGCCGCCGGTTCGTCCTCGCAAGTCCGGCACGGACCCGCACGCCCGGGCGACGTCAAACACTCCCGCGCGAGCGCCGACAAACTCCGCGCCGCCGGCTGGACTCCCACACACACCCTGCAGCAGGGCCTCGCCGCCACCCTCAAGTTCTTCAGGCGCTGAAAGAACTTCAGGCTTTGCGCTTCATGCTTGTCATCGGTGCAATCCCGGGCATCCTTCGCGGCACCTATGATGCAGTCCTTGATCGAAACGTGGTTCCACTGGGTACATGAGTGGGGCTACGGCGGCGTGGTCCTATTGATGGCCATGGAAAGCTCGATTTTCCCGGTGCCCAGCGAACTGGTGGTGCCACCGGCGGCGATTCTCGCGGCACAAGGCGGCAGCATGACCTTGCCAGGAGTGATTCTAGCCGGGACGTTGGGCTCGTGGCTGGGCGCGGCAATCACCTACTGGGTGGCCCTCGTGGTCGGACGTCCCGTGGTGCTGCGCTTTGGCAAGTACTTCTGCATGCCGCAGGAGAAGGTCTTGCGGGCCGAGCGCTTCATGCACCGCTATGAAAGCGGCGGGGTATTCTTCGCCAGATTGCTGCCGGTGATCCGCCATTTGATCTCGATCCCGGCCGGCCTCATCCGCATGGGCTTCCTGAAATTCAGTGCCCTGACCCTCGTCGGCTCGGCGATTTGGTGCTCGGTCCTGGCAGTCCTCGGCCAAAAGGTCGGCAACCAACTCGATCCCCAACAATTGGAAGCCCTCAAAACGGGCGAAGGCGTGGAGCTGTTACACCTGATTGATGCCGTCAAGCAAGAAGCCCTCTGGATCACGCTCGCCGTGGCCGGGGTGTGCATCCTCTATTTCGTCGCCATGCGCCTGACCGATTCCAGCAAGTCCTAACTGCATTCCGGCCGCGGATCGCGGCCGAGGAGTTCGCGCATGGCGACCGCCGCCGGCTTGCCTTGATAGAGGATCGCGTAAACCGCATCAATGATCGGGGTGCGCACGCCGGCTTGGCGGGCGGCCTCGTGGATCGAGAGGGCGTTGGGCACCCCTTCCGCCACCATGCCGAGCGCGGCGACCGCCGCTTCCAGGGATTGCCCGCTGCCCAGGGCGAGGCCGACGCGGTGGTTGCGCGAGTGCTCGGAAAAGCAGGTGACGATGAGGTCGCCGACGCCGGAGAGCCCGGCGAAGGTCTCCTGCCGTCCGCCGAGCGCCACGCCGAGGCGGGTCATTTCGGCCAGCGCGCGGGTCACCAGGGCGGCCACGGCGTTGTCGCCGAGTCCGAGTCCGTGGGCCATGCCGGCGGCGATCGCATAGACGTTTTTGACCGCCCCGCCCAGTTCGATGCCGGCCACATCGTCGCTGGTGTACACGCGGAAATGGGGCAGCGTGAACAAGTCCTGGAGGGCCTCGGCCAGTTGCGGGTCGGCGGAGGCGACCACCGCGCAGGTGACGAGGTCTGCGGCGATTTCCTCGGCGTGGTTCGGGCCGGTGAGAATGCCGATGGGATTGGCCGGGAAGACGTCGTGCAGAATCTGGCTCAAGCGTGCGCCGGTGTTGCGTTCGATACCCTTGGCACAGGACAGCAGCGGAGTGTCAGCCGGCAAGCCCAGCGCGGCGAGTTTCTCCGCCTCCGAGCGGATCGCCGCAGAGGGCACGGCGAAGATGACCAGCGGCATGGCAAGCGCCTCGCGGTGCTCCGTGGTGGCGCGGATGTGCGGTGGGAGCTGGATGGATGTCAGGTACTTCGGGTTCCGGTGCTCGCGGTTGATGCCTTCCACGCACTCGGTTTCGATGGAAACGAGAACGATGGACTCGAGTTTCGGGGCGAGCAACTTCGCGAGCGCCGTGCCGAGCGAGCCCGCACCGAGAATCGCGGCAGAGGTGAATGGGAGGGGCATGATTGGGTTATCAGTTATCAGTTATCAGTTGTCAGTTATCAGTTATCAGTTATCAGTTATCAGGACAGCGGATCCGTCCGCTCCGACTGATCCGACCGATCTGTTTTTCTCTGCGGTCTCTTCTCAAAGCGATGTTCGGTGCCGGCGCGGAGGCGCTGAAGGTTGCTGCGGTGTTTCCAGAGGGCGAGCAGGGCGATTGCCAGCGACAGCACGAACAAGGGCTGGTTCCATGTCCCGGCCTCCCACAAGGTGGGCAGCGCCTTGTCATTGTTCACATGGTGGAACCGCGCCCCGAGGTGGGTGATGAGCGGCAGCGCCGCCGCGGCCCCCATGCTGGCAACTGACACATAGCGGGTGCTCAGGAACAAGCCAACCCAGATGAGCAGCACCAGCACCACCCCGAAAAACGGGTACAGCCCTAACAGCACACCGGCGGAAGTCGCAATCCCCTTGCCACCCCTGAAGCCAACCCAGGGCGAATAGTTGTGGCCAAGAATCGCCAGCAGACCGGTGCCGACGTGCAGCAACTGCGCCTGGAACTGCTGGGCAGGCTCAAAGTAAAGCGCATGGGAGGCGAGCAACGACAGCGCGAGATTCGACTCCTTGCCAACGAGCCGAAACAAACTCAGGGCCAGCACCACGGGAATGAAGCCCTTGATCACATCGAGCAACAGGCAGGCGATGCCGAATTTCCTGCCCATGACCCGCCACACATTGGTGGCGCCGATGTTGCCGGACCCCTGAGCGCGGATCTCAACTCCCCTGGCCTTGGCCATGAGCAGGCCGAAGGGAATCGAGCCCAGCAAAAAGGCCACCAGCGGACACAGCCAGAGTTGCATCAGGACAGGTGGCGGGTGCGGTGACGATGACGGGCGGGAAAAACGGCAGGTCGCCGATTATTCAAGCACCGTGGCGGAGGTGATGACCACGGGATTGAGCGGCATGGATTTTTCCGCCGAGCCGGGCGTCATTTTGGTTTCCATGACCTTGATCTTGTCCACCACCGCCATGCCTTCCACCACTTTTCCAAACACGGCGTAACCGCCGTTGCTGGGGTAGTCGAGCATCGGATTGTCCACCACGTTGATGAAGAATTGGGAGGTGGCGCTATCCAGCATCGGGGTGCGTGCCATGGCGATGGTGCCACGGTCGTTCTTGAGGCCATTCTGGCCCTCGTTCTTGATGGGCTGATCGGTGGCTTTTTGCACGAGGCTGCCGTTGTTGAGGGTGAATCCTCCGCCTTGGATCATGAAGTTTGGCATGAGCCGGTGGAACACCGTGCCGTCGTAGTGCTTTTTCTTCACATAGCCGAGAAAGTTAGCCACGGTAATCGGGGCTTTCTCGGCGTTGAGTTCGACCACAAACTCACCCTGGGGCGTCTTGAAGCGGACCTTGGTGGCCTTGGCAGCAGTGGTTTTGGTTTCGGGCGATTTGGTTTCGGCCGGAGTGGGTGGATCCTTTTTTTCCTGGCCGCAGGCGAGGAACGGGAAAAGGACGATGGCGAGGAGTGCGGGGCGACGTTTCATCGGGCCGAAATCCTAAGCGCTTCGCAGGCGGAGAGCAAGTCCGGTGATTGAAACAGCGGCCTCAATCCGAAAAAAACGCCCATCACCCGCTGGTTCGGGAGATTCTTCCCCTCACCAAATGCAAAATTTCTCAAAAAAATGCAAAATTCCGCTTGCGCCCGGTCGCCAAGCATTCTAGTGTGTCCGTCCCGCGCCGCAAGGCGCATGGTTTCAATCGCGGGATGGAGCAGCCAGGTAGCTCGTCAGGCTCATAACCTGAAGGTCAGAGGTTCAAATCCTCTTCCCGCAACCAATGAAAGCCGTTGAATTCCAAGGAGTTCGGCGGCTTTCTCCTTTTCGGAGTGGTGGCATGTTCACATGGAATGTTCACACAAACTGGCGGTTTCCTGCATTTCCTGCATTTCCTGCATTTTCGTCCCGTCTCGCATTCGTCCGGTGACGATTTCGGCACCATCGCCGCAACACTCCCCGGCATCCCTTCGGCTTGATTCTTCCCGCGCCAAACGCCAGCGGGTCTTGAGGCATCGCATCACGGCAGCGAGCGGCCAAACATCCACGGCAGGGAACGCACGAAGGCGGCCAAGCGTCGGCCATGAACCCGGCAGGCACGACGGCGGCAAGGGGACTGGCCTGCGCGTGACTGATGCGGTGCCGCACTAGGCACGCCCGGCGATTGCCCCCGGCGGATTGCCACACGCTCACCCGCCATCGCCACCGGAGGGCCGCGAGACACCGACAACGGCAGCGAGACGGCACAAGCGACTTGGGGCCGAAATCAGCCGCGCCTGTCGATTGTTCCCGGCGGATTGTCAGCGAGTCACACCGCGCCATGTCTGCCACGAGGTCACGGCATGCAGGACGGCGACGGCACAGCGGCCCGGCAGCGGGACTACGGCAGGGCAGGGGACGCGCCCGGACTTCCCGGCGAGTGTGTGTGTTCCTCAGCGCTCACGGGCCAGCACAGCCACCAGCGAGCCGCAACCCGCCGCCACTGCCGCCACTGCCGCCACTGCCGCCACTGCCGCCACTGCCGCCACCGGGCCGCGAAACATCGGACAGGGGGGAGGCGGCACCGGTGAGGGTGGCATGTGGGCCAGCCACGCCCGGCAGCGCACTATACGCGGGTTCGTCAAGGCTCCCGTCTTGGTTTGTGAGAGTTGCAAGAGTCGTGACAAGCACGGCAGCGCAGACGAAAACGACTGCCGTCAGCCCTTGCGGTTCCAGGGGTTTCAGAATTCGCGCCGCTGTGACGACGGTTGCCACGCCCCCGGCGTTGGGGTTGCTGGCGTCGGCTTGGCGCGACTCACGCGTGACACCAAGGGAGGTGTTGCCGCCGAAACCACCTGGCCGGAGGGGCGGATACAGTTCATGCCGCTGGTGCGGTTGGCGCAGTATCAGCACTGCCTGTTGCGGCGAAACGGGGTATGGACGCACTGGAGCGGTGCCGGGATGGCGCAGGACGCCATTCGGAAGCAGTTGCAGATTCTGAAAAATGTTTGGATCCGGCCAGCAAGCGAAGGCACTGGTTGATCGTCTGTCTTTAGGCTTGTCAGATCCCCACCAGTCTGGTAAAGGATTGCCACGACGAATACAGTTCTTCCATCGAAACAATCCAAGTCCGCCATGAAACTTGAAGCCGTAAATCTCAAACGCTCCAAAGACCTCAACGAGAAGTGGGTTCAAGACCAAATCGCAGACGATCCAACAATCCTTGGGCTCGGCGATTTGGTCCTGAAAGACAAAGAACGAATCCAACTCGGCGCCGGACGGCTTGATATTCTGCTTCAGGATCCTGAATCGCTCAAGCGGTTCGAGGTCGAGATTCAGCTTGGAGCCACAGACGAAAGCCACATCATCAGGACTATCGAATACTGGGACATTGAAAGGAAGCGATACCCTCAGTATGAGCACGCAGCCGTCATTGTCGCGGAGGAAATAACGACTAGGTTCCTCAATGTGATTCATCTTTTCAACGGGGCCATTCCGCTCATCGCTCTGAAGATGACCGCATATAAGGTCGGAGACCAGCATGCGCTCACCTTCGTTAAGGTCCTTGATGAGGCTTCCTACGGTCTTGTTGATGACGACGAACCGTTGACGGAACCGACAGATAGAGCATTTTGGGAGACCAAGCGTGGCACGAAGAAGACATTAAGCCTTACCGATGATTTGTTGAAGCTGGTAAACGAGGTTGAGCCGAAAGCCGTGCTCAAGTATAACAAGCACTATATCGGTCTTGGAGTGGACGGGGTAGCGATCAATTTCATCAGCTTCATGCCACGAAAGGTCCATGTTATCATGACTATCAAAGTACTAAAGTCACAAGAGTACGACGAACTTCTTGATGAGGCCGGTTTAGATACCCTGACATATGATTCTCAGTGGCGGCAGTATCGAATTCGCATTGACGATCCAGTCGTTGGAAAACAGCGTGAAGTTCTCCTGGTTCTTGCCAAGCAGGCAAGGGATGGATTCGGCAAGGGTGCATAGACGGACAGGGTTTGGGGACTCTCGTTCGGCGCAAACGAGCAGAAGATCGAAAAGTCATGTTGCATATACTCTAATGATGCGGCCTTTATGGAATACATATATCTACTTTTCAATGAACACATCCCGAATTTGGTGAAATTTGGGTTCAGCACCAGAAATCCTCGTGATCGGGCAGCGGAATTGAGCGCCCCAACTGGCGTGCCAGGCAGATGGGACGTCCTTCATTATTGGGAAGTCGAAGATGGAAGAGGGGTTGAACAAGCAGTGTTTCAAAGTCTATCGGAATTCCGTCTTTCGAACCAAGAGTTTTTCAGATTGGCACCGGAAGAGGCTGTTCGACTGATAAGCGAGCGTATCCGACAAATTGGAACTAACCCTACCGAAAAGGCGAAGATCGAAGCAGAGAAACGGCGGCAAACGGAATCACTGGAAGAAAGACGGCGATTTGCAAGGATCCGCGAACTCGAGCAAATGATCGAAAACGTGGGCGGTGAGATTGCAAGACGCCAGCAGTCAATAAGGAACAACATTGAATCTGGCGAGAAAACAGGGATGGCAATTGCGTTTGTTGGGGCGCTTGTAGTATTGGCGGCATCGTTTTCCTCAATCAACTCGGAAAAGGGGTTTATGCCTGCGGCAATTTGCAGCGCCTTTTTTGCGATAGTCAGTTTCCCAATTCTTTATATTTTGATTTTAGGTTTTGAGAAGTCAAAGCATCACGAGAAACTTGAGGCAATTGAAAAGCAAGTCTGCGCGGAAATGGGAATAGCGAGTATACATGACCTGGAAAGACGCATCTCAAATCTGAGATACTATCACAAGGAGTGTGATTATTAGAGAAAGGGGAAATCTATTCAAAATGATCGACTTCGTCGATTCAAGGACTCTAGACCCTATTCAATACCATGCTACAGAGCATGTTAATTGGTCGATCTAAGTTGACTCCGCCCCCGGCGCATGAGCGCCCTGACCGTCACCCTTGGAGCCGACATCACCGCCCTGAAGCGGGCGCTGGCCGGTGCCACTGAACTTGTCTCCGCATCCGACCGCCGCATGGGCCGGATGACGGGGGCGGGGCGGGCGGGTTGGTGGCGGGCGGCCTGAATTCAGCACCAAGGCTTCAAACGGCCGGAAACGTCCGCGTGACAGTCGCCCCCACCCTGCCGCTTGACAAGCCACGGTCCAGCGCTCAAGCTGTCCGCATGAACACGGCCACGCCAGCAGCGAGACTCAACAAACCCGACACGGCCCGCAAGACGCCGGACAGGGACGCGGAACCAGCGCCCGCAGCCAACGGCGCGGCCTGTGCGCCCGCTGCCGCGCCTGCCGCCGTCTCAGGGCAGGACGGCACCAACCAACCACCAACCACGCCCACGAGCCGCCGGGACGCCGGGACGCCATCCGCGCCGCCTACGAACGCGGCGACGCCGTGACGGACATCGCGCGTGCGTTCGGAATTAGTACCCAGCGGGTTTTCAAGGTTCGGAAAGACGGAAATTGGCAGCGCCTCGCCGTCTCGCGATACCACGGGACGAACGGCGGGCTTGACCGGGACGGGTGCCACGCTGGCGAGGCACCCCACCCGCCAGCACTGCCAACCAACCCACCCAACCAAGAACCAACCTGCGCGGCAGTGGCGGGGACGCTGGCCGGGCTGATCCTGCAAGGACTGCCGACGATTGTGTCGGCGACGGTTCAAAACTAGATTTTTTGCCGGAGCAAAACTAGACAGATTTCAACGTGAAATGGCCGAGAATCGGGGGCCAGATTAACTTTGGTGAATGATCGAGCACCCAGAGCTTGCGAAACGGGTGGAAAAGCA